>JANOCR010000245.1:0-15150 GCA_031412355.1 Ilumatobacteraceae bacterium
ATCGTGGGGAGCTCGCCCGAGCCGATGGTGCAGGTGCTCGGGCGCAAGGTCATCAGCCGGCCGATCGCCGGAACACGCCGTCGTGGGCGCGACGACGACCACGATCGCCGCATGGCGGGTGAGCTGAAGGAGAACCCCAAAGAGGTTGCCGAGCACATCATGCTGGTCGACCTGGCCCGCAACGACGTCGGCAGGATCGCCAGGTTCGGCACGGTTCACGTCGATGAGCTGATGACACTCGAGCGCTACAGCCATGTAATGCACCTGACATCGCAGGTCAGCGGCGAGTTGGTCGACGGCAAGACGCCGATCGACGTGCTGCGTGCCACACTTCCGGCCGGAACTGTCAGCGGCGCGCCGAAGGTGCGGGCAATGGAGATCATCGACTCGCTCGAGCCGGTGAAGCGCGGTCCCTACGCAGGCGTCGTCGGCTACGTCGATTTCAGTGGAAACCTCGACACCGCAATCGCCATCCGCACGATGTTCGTCGGAGCCCACGGCGCGTCGTTTCAGGCCGGCGCGGGCATCGTTGCCGACTCGATTCCCGACGACGAGGATCTCGAATGCCGCAACAAGGCCGCCGCGCTGCTGGCCGCCGTACCCGCAGCGCGCCGCATGACCGCCCAGCGAACCGACGTTGGCACCCACGCGTAGACCGTCACGTCGGGCTGTGCGTGGCCCATTCGATCAACGACTCGGGGGAGGTCTCCGAAGCAACTGCCAACAGCAGCACATCGCCTGCGGTCAGTACCATTTCGCCATCGGGCACGAAGGTCTCAGCCGCACGAACAACGAGCGCGACGCGCGCGCCGTGCGGCAGCTCGTGGTCGCGGAGTTGCGTTCCGACGACCGGTGATCGTGGATTCAGCCGCAATTCGATGAGGTCGGCGATCAGCGTGTCGAGCACCGCGACCTCGGCGTGAGCGAAGGTCACCTCCTCGGCAAAGCCGAGGCGCTTCACCAGCCAGCTCACCGAGCTGGCTTGAATGACGAGTGACGCAAGAACGGTGACGAACACGACATCAAACACCAGCGATCCGTCGGGATGCCCGGCGGTCAGCGGGATCGTCGCGAGCACGATGGGGACGGCGCCCCGCAGCCCGGCCCACGACACCAGAGCCAGCTCGCGTCGGTCGAACCGGAACCACGGCAGGCACAACGCAACGGCGACCGGCCGAGCCACGATCATCAGCGCCAGCGCCACGAACAGCGAGGGCCAGATGACGTCGAGCAAGCGCGATGGGAACACCAGTAGGCCGAGCATCAGGAACAGCACGGCTTCTGCTGCCGCGGCCAGACCCTCGTGGAAGTGAAGCAGCGACCTCACCAGTCGACGCTTGCGGCCGAGCACCAGACCTGTGAGGTAGACGGCCAGGAACCCCGACGAACCGAGCTCGGTCGCCACGCCGTACGACAGCCCGGCGATAGCGAGGGCCAGCACGGGGTACGAGGACGCACTGGGAAGGTGCAGCCGTCGCAACATCACTCGTGCGGCCATGCCGATCGCTACGCCGACCACCAGGCCGCCGACGAGATGGAGCAACCCGAACGCGACCCAATCGCCGGCGCTTGGCTGTCCCCGCCACACCTCGACCATCCCGATCGTCAGCAGGACCGCGACCGGGTCGTTGAGCCCCGACTCCATCTGCAGCAGGTCGCGTACACGCGCCGGCATCGTCTGGCCGCGCAGGGCGCTGAACACCGCCGCTGCGTCGGTCGAGGCCACGACGGCGCCGATCAAGAGGTACGAGCTCGCCGGCAGGTCGAATGCGAGGGCGGCACCGCCTGCAGCGATCGCGGCAGTCACGATCACGCCGACCGTTGCCAGCAACGCGGCCGGTACGCCGGCGCGCCGGATGGCCGCCGGTGCAGTAGCCAAACCTCCCTCGAACAAGATCACGACCAAGGCCACGATCGCCACGTTCTGGGCGAGTTGGGCGTCTCCGAAGTGGATCAGAGCGAGACCGTCGTCAGCGACCGCCATCCCGATGACGAGAAAGAGCACCAGACCCGGAAGCCGAAAGCGATCGGCAACGCCGCTGACCACGACGCCCACGATTACCAGGCCGGCGCCGAGGAGGATTCCGGCGTCGACGGGGAAGTTGCTGTGCATCCCACACCGTATTCCATCGCAATCTGTAGGGCGGGACGGGCGGGGACTGTTAGTCGATCAAGCCACCGATCAGCAGGATCGTGCCCAGCGCGCCGACGGCGAGCGTGCCGAGCAGAGCGATCGCGGCAAGGCCTGGAATGCTGCTGATCGCTCGCACACCGGCGTAGAGAGCCGGCAACTCCTTGCGTCGATTCTTCAGGTCGAGGCTCAGTCGGCCCAACGACCGTGCGCCGCTGTTCAGGCTCTTGCCGGTGTCGTAGTCGATCAACGCAGTGGCATCACTACGCGAGTCGCCCAGCAGGGTTCGCACGTTGCCGACCAGGGCGGGTGCGATCCCCACGGCCGCGCGCACCAACACCCACGCCAGCACGACCGCGGCTGTCGGGGCAAAGCAGATCGCGCCGCCGATGACGATCCAGGTCAGCCGGCTGCCGTCGAAGACCCACAGTCCGGTGAGGAATGTGGCCGTGCCGATCAGGGCCGTGATCGCAGCGATGCCAAAGGCAAGCCTGCTGATGCGGGACAACGTGTTTCGAAGGCCGTCGGAGACCCGCACGGCCATGCGATCCAGATCTGCCATATCCACAGTGTGGCATCCGGCGGGGGTGGTGCGACACTGTGGTGCATGGATACCAGTTGGCTCGGCGAACGTCGGGACATCGTCGTCATCGACGGCCCCGACGCGGCAACATATTTGCAGTCACAGGCCTCGCAGGACCTGCGCGGAATGGCCGTGGGCGATGCACGGTGGACATTTTTGCTGCAGCCGACGGGAAAGGTCGAGGTGTTGGCGCGAGTGACCATGGTGGGCAACGAGACCTTCCGCCTCGACACCGATCCGGGTTTCGGAGGCGCACTGGAGGCGCGACTCAATCGCTTCAAGATCAGGGTCAAGGCCACTGTCGAAGCTCTCGAGAGCGACGGAACCAACAACGACGTCGACGACGACAAGCGGATCGCCGCAGCGTGGCCGAAGATGGGTGTCGAGATCGTGCCCGGTGAAACGATCCCGGCCGAAACCGGACTTGCCGAGATCGCCGTGAGTTTCACGAAAGGGTGCTACCCGGGCCAGGAGTTGGTCGAGCGAATGGACAGTCGCGGGTCCAACGCGCCGCGTCATCTGGAGGTGCTGCCGCTGCGGACGGGCGATGAGCCGGGCGCGGCTGTGCTGCAGGACGGCGCGCAGATCGGCACCATCACGTCAGTGGGTTCGACGCAGGTGCTTGCCTACGTCAAGCGCGGTCACGACGACGTCGCGCGAGACTGACGAGATGGCGACGAGGGCGAAAGCGCCGAAGAAGCTGGTCGCTCAACTCGTCGACAGCTAGCGCACGCCGAAGTCGCCGGCCGCGGCAGCGCCGGTCCTCAGCTTGGCGAGCTCGGGCGCGTGTTGCAGTGCCTGGGCGATCCACCCCGGACTGGCCATCGATTCGGCCGCGCGGAGCCACCCGATGGCGGTGTCGCGGTCGCCGAGCGCGGCCGCGCTACGCGCAACGGTCAACGCCGAGATGGGCGAGGCCGTGCGGCGGTAAGAGTCCGCCGCGTAGTGCGCTGCGGTGTCGTACTGGCCGACGCGGAGCAAGATGTCGGCCAGGGTCTGCTCGGCGTGAGGGTTGCCGGTTGGAAGCGGATGTGGCAACAAGGCAACGAGTGTCTTGAGGGTTTCCTCGTCGGCCGTGTGCGGCGGTATCCACCGGGGCGGGCCGGTGTAGGCGAAGTCGTTGACGAGCACGTCGCGGGCGATCTCCGGGCTGGTCTGATGGAGTTGCTGGAAGGCTCGGAACCACGGCGACGGGACCTGCTCGGGCAGCATGCCCGACACGTCGCCATCGCTCCAGGCGGCCTCCTCGGCGAGCGCGGCAGCGGCAAATCCGCTGGGTGGCAGCTTGGATTCGCGGTGGGCGCGCAGCATCTGAAATTGGGCCAGCAGTGGAAAGATCGCCGCGTAGATGGCGATTGTGCCGAAGCGGGGTTGGCTCAGCAGCCACAGGCCGCCACCGATGGTGATCGCCAGGCTGGCGTAGAGCATGACGACGGCGGCCCGCTTGCCGAGGAACACCTCGAGGCCGGCTTGAACGATGTTTCCGCCGTCGAAGGGCAAGATGGGCAACAGGTTGAACAGCCCGATAACCGGCCCGGCCCACCACAGGGCCCTGGCTGCATCGGACGCGCCGAAGCCGGGGTGCAGCGGGTGCACGCCCATGGCCCACAACGCCACAACGCTGACCAATATCTGAATCCCGGGCCCGGCGAAGCTGATGCCGGCACGCTCCCATCGCTTCAACGGCCGAGTCGGGACGAACGAGGCGTAGCCGGCCAGGAAGTCGAGGGAGATCTCGGCGCGGGCGCCGGTTGCCCTGGCAGCGAGGGCGTGGCCCAGTTCGTGCAGCAGCGTGAGGCTGGCGATGAACCCGGCGAGCCACAGGCCCAGCGGCTGTCCGTTGATGATGACCACGAACACCATGAACATGTAGAACCCGGGTCGCACGTGCACGGGGAACCCGAACAGGCGAAATGCCGGCTGTGAACTCATTGTCAGAGCCTACGCATGTCGAAACTCCCTCCCACCGGCAGTGACCGCGTACACTCCGGTCTCGTGCCCTACGTCTATTCCTTTGATCACAAACACCGCCGTCCGCCCATGGAGTACAAAGACCTTCTGGGTGGCAAGGGTGCCAATCTTGCCGAGATGACCAGCGTCCTCAAGTTGCCGGTCCCGCCGGGATTCACGATCTCGACCGATGCGTGCAGGGCGTACATGAAAGGCGGATGGCCTGCCGGGTTGTCCGACGAGATCGCTGCTCAGGTCACCAAACTCGAGAAGGCGATGGGCCGCTCGCTGGGCGATGCAACGGACCCGTTGCTGGTCAGCGTGCGCTCGGGCGCCAAGTTCTCGATGCCGGGGATGATGGACACGGTGTTGAATCTCGGCCTCAACGACCGCAGTGTCAAGGGTCTCGCCGCAGTCACGGGCAACGAACGGTTCGCGTACGACAGCTATCGCCGGTTCATCGCGATGTTCGGGCGCATCGTGTTGGGCGTCGAAGGCGAGCATTTCGAGCATCCACTCGACGCGGCCAAGGCTTCGGCGAAGGTCAAGACCGACGCCGAGCTGACATCCAAGGCGTTGAAGGAGTTGTGCCAGCACTACAAGCAGGTCGTCAAGACTCAGACCGGAAAGCCCTTCCCGCAGGATCCGACCAAGCAGTTGCGTGGCGCAGTCGAGGCCGTGTTCGCCAGTTGGAATGGTGCGCGCGCCATTGCCTACCGCGTTCGCGAGCGCATCAGTCATGATCTCGGGACTGCCGTCAACGTGCAAGCGATGGTCTTCGGCAATCGCGATCAGCTCAGTGGCACAGGCGTTGGTTTCACGCGCAATGCCGCGACAGGTGACGACAAGCCGTACGGCGACTTCCTGATCAACGCCCAAGGTGAAGACGTGGTCGCCGGCATCCGCAACACCGAGACCCTCGACGATCTGAAGGGTCACTTCCCGAAGATTCACGCTGAGTTGATCACCATCTTCGATCGTCTCGAACACCACTACACCGACATGTGCGACACCGAGTTCACGATCGAGCAGGGCAAGCTGTGGATGCTGCAGACCCGTGTCGGCAAGCGCACCGGTGCCGCGGCGCTGAAGATGGCCGTCGACATGACGAAGGGCACGGGCAAGGGCAAGGCTCGCTGGAAGATCAGCAAGCAAGAGGCCCTCATGCGCGTCGCCGCGGATCACCTCGACCAAGTGCTGCACCCGCAGTTCGCCGGCAAGGGCAAGGTCATCGCCACGGGTTTGGCCGCCTCACCTGGCGCCGCAGTCGGCAAGGTCTACTTCAGTGCCGACGACGCCACCGACGCCGACGACCGTGGCGAGCGCGTGATCCTGGTGCGCAACGAGACCAGTCCGGAAGACGTGCACGGCATGATGGTCAGCCAGGGCATCCTGACCGCTCGCGGCGGGCTGGTCAGCCATGCTGCGGTCGTCGCCCGGGGCTGGGGCACCCCCGCCATTGTCGGTGCCGACATGGTGAAGATCGAGGGCAAGCAGTTCACCGTCGGCGACATCGTGGTGAAAGAGGGCGACATCATCTCGCTCGACGGCTCAACAGGCGAGGTCGTGCTGGGCGAGATGCTGCTCGAGGCCGCCGAGCCGCCGAAAGAGTTCCTCACCATCCTCGAGTGGGCCGATCAGGTTCGCAAGGGCAAATTGGCAGTCCGCGCAAACGCCGACACGGGCGAGGATGCGACCAATGCTCGCGAGTTGGGAGCGGAGGGCATCGGGCTGTGCCGCACCGAGCACATGTTCCTCGCCCCAGATCGACTTCCGGTGGTCCGCGAGATGATCCTGGCCGACACTCCCGACGAGGAGCAGGCGGCCTTGGCCGAATTGGGTCGCGTGCAGCAGATCGACTTCGAGGAGATCCTCGAGGCGATGGATGGCCTGCCTGTCACGATCCGCCTGCTCGATCCGCCGCTGCACGAGTTCCTGCCGTCAATCGAAGAGCTGAAGATCAAGCAGGCAACCGCCGGCCTGTCCACGCGCGAAGGACAGGAGCTGAAGGCGGCGCAGGATTGGGCAGAGCACAATCCGATGATCGGCACACGTGGTGTGCGGCTCGGCGTGGTCAAGCCCGGCCTGTACGCGATGCAGGTCAAAGCGCTGCTCGCGGCGGCGGCCGTTCTGCGCGAGAAGGGCAAGAACCCCATCGTCGAGGTGATGATCCCGCTGACCGTGACCCGCGAGGAGCTCGCGTTGGCGCGCAGTTGGGTACAGGCGGAAATTGACGACGCATTGAAGGGCATGAAGAACAAGCCCAACATCACTATCGGCACCATGATCGAAACGCCGCGTGCCGCACTGTGCGCCAACGAGATCGCCGAAGAGGCCGACTTCTTCAGCTTCGGCACCAACGACCTCACACAGATGACGTTCGGTTTCAGCCGGGACGATGTCGAGAGTCGGATGATGCCGGCGTATCTCGAACAGGGACTGCTGAAGCGCAACCCGTTCGAGACGATCGACCAGAACGGTGTCGGAGAGCTCGTTCGTATCGCTGCCGTGCGCGGACGCAGTGTGAAGAAGGGTTTGAAGCTCGGCGTGTGCGGCGAGCACGGAGGCGATCCCGAGAGCATCCAGCTTTTCTACGACGCCGGCCTCGACTACGTCAGCTGTAGTCCCTTCCGTGTGCCGATCGCCCGGCTCGCTGCCGCGCAGGCCATCATCACCAGCGCCGGTGGCGGCAAGTCGGAAACGAAGTAATCGGAGGCTCTTGCCATGCAGGTTCAAACTCGTCAGGGCCCTGCGTACGGGGTTGCCCGATTGACGCTGGCTCCCAACGAGCCAGTGCGCGTCGAGAGCGGAGCAATGATGGCCATGTCGACGGGCGTGGTGCTGCAATCCAAAGCAGAAGGCGGCATCATGAAGTCGCTGAAGCGAGCTGCGCTCGGCGGCGAGAGCTTCTTCATCAGCACCTATACCGCGCCGCCCGCGGGTGGCTTCGTCGACATCGCCGCCAGGCTGCCGGGCGACATCACGACGCACGACGTGTCACCCGGACATGCGTTGTTCGTGCAGAAGGGCTCGTGGTTGGCCAACGAGGCCGAGGTCACCGTCGACACGCAATGGGGCGGCTTCAAGAACATGTTCGGTGGCGAGGGCGGGTTCATCATCCGCATCGAGGGCCAGGGCACGGTCGTGTTTGCCTGCTACGGCGCGTTGGAGGTCTGGAACCTGCAACCGGAGCAGTCCATCACCATCGACACCGGCCACATGGTTGCATATGAAGACACCGTGAAGATGCAGTTCCGCAAGGCCAGCGGCGGCGGCCTGGTGCAGAGCTGGAAAAGTGGCGAGGGTTTCGTGTTCGACTTCAGCGGTCCAGGCCGGGTTTGGACGCAGACCCGCAACCCGACCGAGCTGATGGGTTGGATCCAGAGCTTCACGGGCACGGGCAACTCCAGCGGTACATCGATGGGTGGGGCGTTCGGCGGTATTCTCGGTCGTGACTAGATGCCTCTGGGCATGATCGCGAGCGGCAACGGCCGCGACGAGTTCGTCGAGATCACGGTGTCTGGCTGGGCGTGGGCCGCCACGATCGGCGTCATCATCGTGCTCCTGCTGTTCGACATACTGGTGCTCAATCGCCACGCCCACGCGCCGACGCTGCGCCGCGCCGCGATCGAGACGGTGGCGTGGGTGCTGATCGGCCTGTCGTTCGGGGTCGTGATTCTCGCGTCGTTCGGTGGCACAGCGGGAGGTGAGTGGTTCTCCGGGTACCTGATCGAGTACAGCCTGTCGATCGACAATGTGTTCGTGTGGGCGCTGATCCTCGCCTACTTCAAGGTGCCCCCCAAGTATCAACGACGGGTGTTGTTCTGGGGTGTGTTCGGTGCGCTGGTGTTGCGCGCCGCCTTCATCTTCGCCGGCGTTGCACTGATCGAGCGCTTCGAGTGGATGCTGTTCATCTTCGGTGCGTTCCTGCTGTACACCGCAGGCAAGCTGTTGTTCTCGCACGACGATGCTGTCGATCCGTCGGAGAGTCGGTTCCTTGCCGTTGTGCACCGGGTCGTGCCGACGACCACCGAGCTGCACGGGCAGAAGATGTTCACAACGATCGACGGTCGGCGCTTCGCGACGCCGCTGTTTGCGGTGTTGCTGCTCGTCGAGGCAACCGATGTCTTGTTCGCCGTCGATTCGGTCCCCGCAGTGTTGGCGGTCAGCAAGGAACAGTTCATCGTGTTCACATCCAACGCGTTCGCGATCATGGGCCTGCGGTCGCTGTACTTCATGCTTGCCGACATGCACGCTCGCTTCAGCTACCTGCAGCAGGGATTGGCCATCATCCTCGCCTTTGTCGGCATCAAGATGATCATCAGCCGCTGGTATCACATCGCCACCCCGGTGTCGTTGCTGGTGATCTTCCTGGTGCTTGTGGCGTCGGTGTCGTTCTCGTTTCAGCAGACACGGGCAATCGACAGCATCGAGGTCCCCCAGGAGGTGCCGGCTCCGGACGAGCGATGACACCCCTCCGGTAACCTCGCGCCGTGGCGATTGTCGAAGAGGATCTCGAACGACTGCGAGCCACCGTATCGATCTCCGACGTGGTGCAGCAGTACGTCGCGTTGCGCCGCGTGGGCCGCAACTGGGTGGGGCTGTGCCCATTTCACGCCGAACGCAGCGGGTCGTTCAACGTCCGCGAAGAGACCGGTCGCTACAAGTGCTTCGGCTGTGGTGCGGCGGGTGACGTGTTCACATTCGTGCAAGAGATAGAGCACGTCGACTTCGTCAACGCAGTTGAGCAGCTTGCTGCCAAGGCGGGCATCCAACTGCAGTACACGTCCGGCGGCGAGAGCAAGGATCGACAGCGTCGCAAGAAGTTGATCGAGGCAATGGGCAAAGCCGTCGACTGGTATCACCAACGACTGCTGACCGGCGACGACGCGCGTGCAGCGCGCGACTATCTCCGCAAGCGCGGTCTGGCCGGCGACATCGCCCGCCAGTTCAAGTTGGGATGGGCACCCGACGACTGGGACGCGATGAGTCGGGATGTGGGTCTGTCGGCGGAGGCGTTGCGCGATACGGGGTTGGCGTTCACCAACAAGGCGGGCCGGTTGCAGGATTCGTTCCGCGGGCGGGTGATGTTTCCGATCATGTCCGAAAACGGTGACCCTGTCGCCTTCGGTGGTCGAATCCTGCCGGGTTCCACCGATCCGGCGAAGTACAAGAACTCGGCCGAGACGTACATCTACGCCAAGTCGAAGACCCTGTACGGATTGCACGGAGCTAAAGGCGACATCGTTGCGGCCGATCAAGTGATCGTGTGCGAGGGATACACCGACGTGATCGGTTTTCATCGGGCGGGCGTGAAGCGTGCCGTGGCCACGTGTGGCACCGCGTTGACCGAAGAGCACGTGCGCATGTTGAAGCGGTTCGCCAGTCGCGTGGTGCTGGCCTTCGACGCCGACGCTGCGGGGCAGGGTGCCGCTGAGAAGTTCTACGAATGGGAGCAGAAGTATCAGGTCCAGGTCAGCGTGGCCGCGTTTCCGAAAGGCCAGGATCCGGGCGAGCTCAGCTTGTCGGATCCCGCCGCGCTGGCAGCTGCGGTCGATGGTGCGCTGCCCTTCCTCGGCTTCCGTTTGCAGCGGGTCATGTCGGGCCGCGCCCTCAACTCTCCGGAGGATCGGGCGCGGCTGGCCGAGCAGGCGTTGGCAGTGGTCAACGAGCATCCCGACACCAATGTGCGCAAGCTGTACGCCGGTCAGGTGGCCAGCCACACCGGGCTTCCGATCAACGACCTCGTGGCGATCGCCTCGCGCCGATCGGCGCGGCCGATCGTGCGGGTTGGCACCGTGCGGCGCGTCGGCAGCTCGGAAAACGCCGAGTTTGTAGCGATTGCGCTGCTGCTGCAGCGCTGGCACGACATGGCTGGCTGGCTCGACGAGGTGCTGTTCGTCGACGATGTGGCGCGACGCGCGTTCCTGGCGGTCGCAGAAGGCGATGGGTCCGTCGGCCGCTCTCTGGACCTGGCCGACCCCGAGGCGCGCGAACTGATCGAACGTGCCGCGGTGGCCGACATCGACGCCGACCCGGCGATCGAGGGCCGCAACCTCATTGCCGCGGCCGTGCGCCGCGAACTGGCGCGGCGCGTCAACGAGACCGACCCCGTCGAGATCCTCGCCAACCGTGATGCTCGCCTCGCCCTCGAACGGTTCGACGAACCCTCCACGGGGAACGATGCAGCCGAGCTGTTGCTAGGGTGGCTCCAACGGCGCAATGAGGAGCGTGATTGAGTTTCGGGCAGTCTGACGCACCAACGGGCTCGGCACCTTTCCCCGGTGTAGATCCTGGCGAGTGGAACAGTTTGCTCGCGCGCGGCGAGATCTCTGGCGTGCTCGATGCCGAGGAGATCACCCATGTGCTGCGCACCGTGGAGCTCACCGGTGACGTGCTCGAAGAGGTGCAGCAGGCCGTTGCCGCTCGCAACATCCGCATTGACGAGACGCTCGATGATGTAGTCGACGACACCCCGACCAGCGGGGTCGAGCGGCCGGATCAGCCACCCGCTGAAGATGCCGACGGCCTGATGGCGCGCCGTCGTCGCCGTCGCAGCGAGCGCATGAATGCCAGCGGCGTCGACACCGGCAACACGGCCGACACCGTTCGCATGTACCTACGCGAAATCGGCCGAGTCGATCTGTTGACGCCCGATGACGAACGGCGGCTGGCGCAGGCGATCGAGGAGGGCAATCAAGCCGCCCTTCAACTCGACCAGCCCATCGACCCGGTCGAGCACCGGCGCTACATGCGCATCGTGCAGACGGGACAGCGAGCCAAGAGTGAACTGATCCAGGCCAACCTGCGGTTGGTGGTCAGCATCGCCAAGCGTTACAGCGGTCGGGGCATGCTATTCCTCGACCTCATCCAGGAGGGCAACCTGGGCCTGATGCGGGCGGTCGACAAGTTCGATCACACGAAGGGCTTCAAGTTCTCGACATATGCCACATGGTGGATTCGCCAGGCCATCACCCGCTCGATCGCCGACCAGGCCCGCACCATCCGAATCCCGGTGCACATGGTCGAGAGCATGAACCGCGTGCTACGCATGCAGCGCCAGATGCACCAAGAGCTCGAGCGCGAGCCGACACTCGACGAACTGGCCGAACGTTGCGGCATGCCGCCCGACAGGATTCGCGAGATCCTGCGCATCTCCCTCGACCCGCTGTCGCTGGACTCGCCGGTGGGGGAGGAAGACGACTCCAACCTCACCGATTTCATCGAAGACCTCACCGTCGATGCGCCCGCCGACATGGCCACCAAACGCATGCTGGCCCAGGCTGTCGAAGAGGCGCTGGGTGAACTGACGGACCGCGAACAAGAGATCGTGCGCATGCGCTTCGGCCTCGACGACGGCCAAGCCCGCACCCTGGAAGACGTCGGCAAGGAGTTCGGGGTCACGCGCGAGCGCATCCGTCAGATCGAGGCAAAGACCCTGGCCAAACTGCGACATCCGATGCGCAGCCAGCGGCTGAAGGAGTTTTTGGAGGAGGAGTGACCCGGACCCTTTGCTATCCTCGTCAACGCCTTCCGAGATAGCTCAGTTGGCAGAGCAGCTGACTGTTAATCAGCGGGTCGCAGGTTCGAGCCCTGCTCTCGGAGCTACAAAGCACACGACCCGCCTCGTGCGGGTCGTTGGCCTTTTCAGGATCAGGGGTTCCGAAATATGGGGTGCCGAAATCTGGGGTGCCAAAATCTGGGGTGGTAGCTCAGTGGTTAGAGCAGGGGGCTCATAACCCCTAGGTCGCGGGTTCGATCCCCGCCCGCCCCACTCGCTAGCTCAACTCGCTGCAGCGTTTGATGACTCCGGCCCCGATACGGGGGGTCAGTCATCAGACGCAGTGACAGCAGGTGAGCCAGTTGCCCGATGGGATGGCAGCGAACGCTGTTTCGCCGCAGTACTCGTAGGCCCAGGCCTGTGTGCCGGTCGACGTCGTGATCGCGATGCGGCGGAACAGGTCGACAACTGCGCCCTCTACCTCGTCCAGCAACTCCAATGCCTCTTCGAGCCGATCGTCACGCAGTGAGTAAACCCTGCCGTGGATGGTTCCCGCACGATCGAATCGCGCGGCCGGGTAGCCGTTGCCAGTGTTGAAGAGCGCCCCGGACACCGATTCCTCCCGACCTTCGTCGGTGACGAAAGGCTCGAGGAACGGCCACCGTTGCTGCCCTGGCCGCAGGGTGCCGTAGACGAACAGGTTGGCGATCATTGCACGGGGCGATGGTTTCCGACCGAAGGCGGCTGCAGGAGCAATCGCTGGCGTGGCGTGCACGAATCGACGAGTTCTGCAGGCCACACCTCGTGCGACCACGCGGAGTTTCCGGGTGAGTACTTGTACAGCAATGTCCGTCGTTGTTGTGGGCCCATCCACGCGGCCGTCCCGTGGGTCAAAGCCTCGGTGAATATCACGACGTCGCCGGCCATCATCGGGATCTCGACTGCCAGTGCCTTGGCCTCACTCGCCGGCGTCGGGAAGTTGGCCTTATGGCTACCCGGCACACACAGGAACCCGCCCTGACCGCCAGGGTGGTCGACGAGCGCCCACTGCACAGCGACCAGTCCTGTGCGGATGTTGCCTCCGTCGATGGTGTAGTACTGCGCCGGATCGAACGGCTTGCCGCCGCCGTGCAGCCCGAGACCGACCGTGCCTGGCCGCATGATGATGCCGTAGGCGTGATCGAGCCGCGCGGCAGGGCCGCAGAACTCGAGGACGATGTCGAAGATGCCGTCGTGGTCGAGCAGATCGCGAAATCTCCGTGCGGTTGCAAGGTGGTTGACGAAGCGTTGGCTCATGATCTCCGTGCCGGGCTCCGGCACACCTAGCACATCGATGGCGATGTTCAACGCCTCGATGTCGCCGGGCGACAGGACGGACCTTCGAACGAGGTAGCCCTGGATGTCGAAGCGGTAGCGCTCCTCCGGCGTCATCAGTCGTCGGGATGCTCGATGGCGTCGAGAAAGGCATCGACGTCGTCGTCTTCGCCGCCTACCAACCAGATCACGAGACCGTCTGCGTTCTCTTCGTCCGGCTCGTCGTCTTTCCACGGCAGCATGCCCTCGACGCTGTAACGATCGACAGTGATGTCTTCGTTCTCGTCGACAACCGGCGCAACGATGGCCAGTTCGACCTCGGCATCAGGTGGTTGATCCTGCAAGATCTCGATGAGTTCACTGACGCGCATGCCCAGCACCCTACTTCACGACTCGGCAAGCCATCCCGGAGCGTGGTCGAGGAGGAACAGACTGACTTCCTTGCAGCGGTCGAGTGTTTCGCAGAACGGTGTTTCCTCGCCCATCAGCACGTCGGCGAGATCGACGGGGATGCGCGCCACCATCGACAGGCTGCGCTCCGGTGCATCAGTCACGCTGGCGAACGAATCGATTGCCGACACCTCGACCGGCAACTCCAGACCACCGACACCGGCGATCTCGGTAGCGAGCACCAGAAGGTCGGGTGGCTCGGGAAGCGGTGGGAGCGTCCAGGTGAACAGCAGCGGGAACGTGTAGCCGCGGGGAGGGTCGGCGTCGGGATCGTCCTGCTTGATGACCTCGTCCTCGAAGCCGAGCAGCGCCCGAGGATCGACCTCGAGCGACAGGTGGAGGTCGATCGGCCCGTTGCAGGCCTCTTCCGGGTGCAGGTCTACTTCCCACAGTTGCCGTAGCGAGTAGGTCTCGACGAAATGGCGTTCGTCGTGCACGTGGAACCCGTGGTCGACGGCATGGCTCTTCAGTTCGGCGACGAATCCGGCGACATCGATGACGGCCACGCCCGTCGACACTACCGTGAGCTTCGATGATCGCCGACCCACTGGGACTGTTGCACGACCTGGCCGACGCTGTCGCCGCGGCGATGCGAACGGTCACCGACTGGGGCCCGTCGGGCGGGCGCGTCGGCCAGTACGCCCTCGACGTGATCGCCGACGACGCCGCACTCGCCGTGATTCGTGGCTCAGGCGTTGGTGTGCTGTCGGAGGAGAGCGGTTTCGAACCGGGTATCAGCGGTGAGGTAGTCGTGATCGATCCCATCGATGGCTCGACCAATGCCAGCCGCGGCATTCCTTGGTTCGCCACATCGTTGTGCCTCGTCGATGCCGATGGGCCTGCGGTAGCGGTGGTGGTCAATCAGGCCAGCGGCGTTCGGTATTCGGCCGTGCGCGGGGCAGGGGCGTGGTGCGGTGAGCGTCGACTGCGTCCGTCGGGTTGCACCGAGTTGTCGCAGGCGATCGTGGTGGTCTCTGCGGTACCTCCGCCTGATGTCGGATGGGCTCAGTTCCGCGCGTTGGGGGCGTGCGCTCTGGATTTGTGCGCGGTCGCCGACGGTGCGGTCGACGGTTACGTCGACTTCGGGGACGACCAGCACGGTGTATGGGACTACCTGGGCGGATGGCTGATCTGCAAAGAGGCGGGCATCGAAGTTGTTGACGCCTTCGACCGCGAGATGGTGCACATGGACCACGGTGCGCGCCGCACCCCAGTCGCCGC
>JANOCR010000246.1:0-9062 GCA_031412355.1 Ilumatobacteraceae bacterium
GTGTTCAGCGACGACACGCGCACCAACACCAAGGTCGTGGATGGCGCGTGCATCTTCTTGAACCGACCGGGATTCGAGGGCGGCGAAGGATGCGCGCTGCATCTCGCCGCGCTGCGCGCCGACGAGTCACCCATCACCTGGAAGCCGTCGGTGTGCTGGCAGCTACCGATCAAGGTCGACTGGGAGTTGCAGCCCGATGGCTCCGAGCACGCCACCGTGCGCGGCTGGCAACGACGCGACTGGGGCGACGAGGGCGACACGATGCACTGGTGCTGCACCGAGGGGCCGGAGGCGTACATCGGCGATCACGCAGTCGTCGACTCGCTGGCCGACGAACTGATTGCCGTGGTCGGCACCGAGGTCTACGTCGAGTTGCGTCGCCGCTTGCGTTGACCATCGGTACGAGTGCTAGTACCAACGTCCACTAGGACGCGTCAGCGATCTCGGCCACGCTGTCCTCCTCGGCGTCATGTGCTCGACATCGCGTGTTTACCATGACCCCAGGCGACGGGAGGCCCACCACAGTGGACACGGCAGTGACAACGGACGTGACACATCGCTCCACACGTCGGCGTGCAACCCGAGTCGTTCGTCCACTGTTCAGCGCACATGTCCGTCGGTATTGGCCGGCGCTGCTCCTCGGCTCGCTGCTTGCCGTTCTCCAGGTCGTCACCAAGCTCGCCGAACCCTGGCCGATCGGTTGGCTGGTCGACCAGTCGCTCACAGGCGCGGCAACGGGCTCTTCTTCGATCCGCAGCGATCTTCTGATCGCCGTCACCAGCCTGGCCGGTATCGTCGTGATCGGAGCATTGTTCGACTATTGGTCGACGCGTCTGTTGTCGTCGACGGGTTTGCACGTGGCCAACGACATGCGCGGGCGGGCTTTCACGCATCTGCACCGCCTGTCGCTCGGCTACCACAAGCAGCACCAGGTCGGAGACCTCACCGCGCGGGTCACCGCCGATGTCGACCGCACCCAGGATCTGTTGGTGCAGATGCTGGCCAACCTGTTCCCCAACCTGCTCTTGCTGGTCGGGATGTTCGTGGTCATGCTCAAGGTCGATCCATTCCTCACCTTGCTCAGCCTGGCAACCACACCACTACTCGCATTCGCCGTGCACCGCTCTAGACGCACACTGCGGCACGCATCGCGGCGCCTACGCCGCGCCGACGGCGCCGTGGCCTCGGCAGCCACCGAGAGCCTCGGGGCCATCGGATTGGTACAGGCGTTCACCCTCGAGAACCATCAGTCCGGCCACTTCGAGCAGTTGTCGGACGACAGTCTCACCGCCGGTGTCGAGGCCGTCAGGCTGCAAGCACGCATTGCCCCGATGGTCGAGGCGGCCGGGCTGGCGTCGACGTTGATCGTGCTGTGGGTCGGCGCGAACAGGGTTGCCAACGGCCAGATGAAGCTCGGTGTGCTGCTGATCTTCCTGACCTACGTCGGCTCGCTGTACAAGCCGGTGAAGGCGCTCTCCAAACTGACGACCATCTTCACCAAGGGCATGGCCGCCGCCGAGCGGATCGACGATGTTCTTTCCACCGAACCCGACATCCGCGATCAGCCCAACGCAACCTTGGCGCCGCCCTTTTGCGGCCACATTCGCTTCGACGAGGTCACGTTCTCGTACGGACGCGAGCCCGTGCTGTGGGCAGTCTCGTTCAACATCGATGCCGGCGAGACCGTCGCCCTCGTCGGCCCGACCGGCGCCGGGAAGTCGACACTCGCCTCCCTTGTTCCCCGTTTGATCGAGCCTCGCTTGGGCAGGGTGCTGATCGACGATCATGACATACGCGAGTACTCAATCGCCTCAGTGCGATCCCAGATCTCAATGGTGCTGCAAGACACGGTGCTGCTCCGTGGCACGATCCGCGACAACATTGCCTGCGGCCGGCCCGGAGCCTCGTGGAGCGCCGTAGAGCGAGCCGCCACGCTCGCCCTGGTCGACGAGTTCACCGACCGACTGCCCGACGGTCTCGACACGCACGTCGCCGAGCGCGGCGTCGATCTATCTGGTGGCCAGCGCCAACGCATCGCCATCGCTCGGGCAATCCTGCGCGACGCGCCGATCTTGATCCTCGACGAACCGACCAGCGCGCTCGATACCCGCTCGGAGGAATTGATCGTCACCGCCTTGGACAACCTGCCGCGCTCACGAACGACGCTGATCATCGCCCACCGGCTCTCCACCGTGCGACGCGCCGAGAGGATCGTCGTTCTCGAGGGCGGTGCCGTTGTCGAGGAAGGAACCCACGACCTGCTGATGCGAACAGGCGGTCTGTATTCGCGATTGCACCGGCGGTCTCGGGTGTCGCCACACGGGTTCCTCGCTCAGTTCAACGCGCCCGACCCGACGACCGCTGTCGGCAACCTTTCGAGTGCGCAGCTATGAAGTCCACCACGGTTCCCTCGTTCGTCGAATCCGTCGGATTGCGCGTCCTCTTCATCACCAACGAATGCGCCGGTCTCGGACACCTTCGCCGCACCATCAACCTGGCCCGTGCAGTCACGGCACGCGACTCCGATGCCACGGCGCTGATCGTGACCGGCTCCGCGGCGCTCGGCAGCTTCGAACTGCCCCGGCGCGTCGATACCGTGAAGCTGCCGGTGATTCGTCGCGAGGCCGACGGCACACTGTACGCAGCGACGCTCGGCGTTGACATGCCGATGATCGAAACGATGCGTTCCGAGATCCTGCGCAGCGCGGCCGCAGCCTTCGATCCCAATGTCGTCGTCGTCGACAAGACCCCGCTCGGGTTGCGCGATGAGCTAGTACCCATGCTCGAACATCTCCGCAAGCGCGGCCGTTCGCGCGTCGTGCTGGGTTTGCGAAATGTCGAGGATGACCCGGCGCGAGTTCGCGCCGCGTGGTCCGAGGCCAACACGCTGTCGGCCATCGAGCGCTACTACGACTGTGCCGTGGTCTACGGACCAGACAACACCACGAACGATGCATTGAGCTGCCTCGGCGGGGTTGAGATGCCCGTGCCCGTGACCCATGTCGGGTTTGTCGGCGACAGCCCGGCGTCGACACCACCAAGTGACCTACCCAGCGGCTACCTGCTGGTCACGGTCGGCGGAGGCAGCGACGGCCACGACATGATCGACGCCGTGCTCGATGCCGAACAACACGCGCCGCTGCCATTCCCGATCGTGGTGGTCACCGGGCCACTGATGCCGGCGACTGCAGTCGCCCGATTGGCGAACCGTTGCGACGGCGACCACACACGGCTCTTCGAGTTTCGCCACGACATGGCCAACGTGCTGGCGGGGGCCAGCGGCGTCGTGACGATGGGCGGCTACAACACGGTTTCCGAGATACTCCAGACCGGAGTGCCGGCATTGGTGATTCCGCGGGTGCGGCCCAGCGAGGAACAACTCATTCGAGCCAACGACCTGGTTGCGCTCGGGCTGGCCGACATGCTGCACCCCGATTCGATCACCCCCGAGCGGATGTGGCACGCCGTGCTGCAGATGATCGCCCGCCCACGCCGACCGATCGACAGGGCCGACTACCGGGGCGCCGAGCGTACTGCCGACCTGCTCGTGGGCCTGTCCAACCACCCACGCAGCCCAATCATGGTCGCGTCATGACGAGGAGGGATTGATCCATGCGTGCAATCGTCACAGGAGCAGCGGGCTTCATCGGGTCTCATCTATCCGAGCGGTTGGTCGGCGAAGGCTGGCATGTGACCGGAATCGATTCGTTCACCAGTTACTACGCCCGGGCCGACAAAGAGGCGAACCTGGCGAGCCTGCGAGGTGAGCAGCGATTCAACCTGATCGAAGCCGACCTCGTCGACGCCCCCCTCGATCGAATTTTTGCCGATCGGCCGGTCGTCTTCCACCTCGCTGCACAGGCAGGCGTGCGTGCCAGCTTCGGCGATTCGTTCGTCGGGTACGTGCACGACAACCTGATCGCCACCCAACGAGTTCTCGAGCATGCGCTCGACGCTGGATGCCCCCGAGTAGCAATGGCTTCCTCCTCATCGGTGTACGGCGATGCCGAGGAGTACCCCTGCATCGAAGGCGTCACGCCCACGCATCCGCGTTCGCCATACGGCGCCACCAAGCGCATGTGCGAAGACCTGGCCGACATCTACCGTGGCCTTGGTCTGTCGGTTGCGGCCCTGCGCTACTTCACCGTCTACGGCCCGCGTCAACGTCCCGACATGGCCATGCGACGGCTGTGCGAAGCAGCCATCGGCGGCCCGCAGTTCACCCTTAACGGCGATGGCTTGCAATCGCGCGATTTCACCTACGTCGCCGACGCGGTCGATGCCACCGTGCGCGCCGGGGTCGTGATCAACGTGCCGCTCGTGCTCAATGTCGGCGGTGGCGAAGAGGCGACCATGCTGCAGGTCATCTCGACCATCGAGGACCTTGCTGGGAAGCCGCTCGACATCCGCCGAGCGGGCGACGGCCAAGGCGATGTTCGCAGAACCGCGGCCGACACCCGCATTGCCCGGCACGCCCTGGGATGGTCTCCCAACACGCCGTTGATCGACGGGCTGGCCGATCAACTCGACTGGGTACGGGCCCGTGCGCTCGTGCTCGCCGGACGCTGAGCACCCATCGTGACGAGCATTCAACGAGTCGTGGTTGTCGGGCAGGGATACGTCGGCCTTCCACTGGCGATGGCCGCCGTCACAGCCGGATTCGACGTCGTCGGTTTCGACCTCGACGTCGAACGCACCAAGAACCTCGCTGACGGTACGTCGTTCACGACCGACGTACCCGACGCCGCGTTGCAGGCTGCACTGACCACCGGTCGGTACGCAGCCACTGATCGCCCGCACGACTGCGCCGACTTCGACATCGCGATCATCACCGTCCCCACGCCACTGAGCGAGGGCGACCCGGACCTCACGTACATCGCTGCAGCGGCGCGCACCTTGAGCAGTTACCTGCGCCCGGGCGCAACAGTGGTGCTCGAGTCGACCACCTATCCCGGTACCACCGAGGAACTGATGGTGCCCCTGCTCGAGTCGGGTTCAGGCCTGCGCGCCGGTGACGACTTCTCGGTCGGCTACAGCCCCGAGCGAATCGACCCGGGCAACCACGTGTGGCAGTTCGCCAACACCCCCAAGATCGTCTCGGGGATCAACGAGTCGTCGCTGGCGAAGGTCGCCGCGTTCTACGAAGCCATCGTCGACACCGTCGTACCTGTCGCGGCCACGCAAGTTGCCGAGTTGTCGAAACTGATCGAGAACACGTTCCGTCACGTCAACATCGCCCTCGTCAACGAGCTGGCAGTGTTCGCCGCCGAGCTCGACATCGACGTCTGGGCAGCGATCGACGCGGCGGCAACCAAGCCGTTCGGCTACATGAAGTTCACGCCGGGTCCCGGCGTGGGCGGGCACTGCCTGCCCATCGACCCGAGCTATCTGTCGTGGACCGTTCGCCGCCGGGTCGGGCGCCCGTTCCGGTTCGTCGAACTGGCCAACGACGTTAACGATCACATGCCCCACTACGTCGTCGAGCGAGTCCGCGCCGTCCTGAACCGCCAGGGGATCGCAACGTCGCGCAGTCGCCTGCTGCTGCTTGGCATGTCGTACAAGCGCAACACCAACGACACCCGCGAATCACCCGCCCGCACTGTCGCCAAGTTGCTCGTAGCCGACGGCGCCGAGGTTCGCGCTGTCGACCAATTCGCCACGCTCGATGCCTTCGGCGGTGGAGTGATCCGCGCCGAACTGACGGCCGAGGAAGTGCGCACAGCGGATCTGGTCGTCGTGCTCACTGACCACGACGATGTCGACTACGAGATGGTCGTCGAGGAGGCAACTTCGATACTCGATACCCGGCATCGACTCGAGGGGCGCAATGTCGAGTACCTCTGAGCCTTCATCGCAGCATCCGCTCGATTGCCGAGACGATTGCCTCGGTACGTTGCGGCCAACGTTTCTTCAGCCGCCGGATCGGCCGGTCGACGCGGCGCAGCATGGTGGCCGCCAGATGCCACGTCAGATCAGACGGCGCTGGCCCGTAGGCCTGGCGCAGCCCAGCCAGTGCCGCCCGCACGTGGTCGTCGTCAGCGCTACGGCCGTTGTGCAGGTTCGCGGCGTAGGCGGCGAGGTCGACCGACGGCGAGCCCTCGGAGAGGGTGTCGACATCGACGACCCAAGTTCGATCGCCGTCGACCAGCAACTGGCCGACATTGAAGTCGCCATGCACCGGTACAACGACGGCAGCGTCGGGCATGGTCGCGGCCAACTGGTCGATCAACACCCGAATGCGCTCCAAGAGCCCGGGGACGGCAAACGCCGCCAGCGCCGCCGGTCGATCCGCAGCAGCCAGAAGTTTGGGTGGGCGAAGATCGTCGAGGCCCACCAGAGCCGAGTGGTGCAGTTTCTGCAGGATTGCGGCAGCGCCGCCAGCACCGCGAACTGCGTCGTCTCGATGCAGGGGTCGTCCGCCGAGCGCCTGCTGCACCACTGCACCGTGGTCGGGCCGAGACTTGATAAGAGCGGCCGTCGGCAACGCGCCTTCGAGTCTGTACAACGCCCGCTCAGCCCGGGCCCGCTCAACCGGATCGCCGTAGAGCTTGACGACAACGGATCCGCATCGCAGTACTGCTCGCCGCTGAGGGACCCAGGCCAGGCGAGTCACCAGCGAGTCGCTTGGTTGGACACCCAGGGCGTTGGTCAGCTGCCGGCTGTCAGCAGCCAGCAGCGGCAGGAACGGGTCGTGTGGGTAGGCCCACATCCGCCAGCTGTCACGGTCCGTAGTGGCGTGCGCCTCGACGATTGGCGATCCGTCAACCGCCGCACGTGCGTCGTACTGAACAGTCAACGAAACTCCCGGTGCGTAATCGATGTAACGGATCCGGGCGCCGCTGACCCGTCCGGCGAACAACTGGCCGAGGTGCGTCGCCATCGCTTCGGCGTCGAGAAGGGTTGCAACGGCCGGGAGCTGATCGTCGTGTGGGGGCAGAGGCAATGAGTCCGGCACAGTCATCCGAAGCCCGACCTTACGGCACCCGCCGGATCGTTGTCATCGTGTCGGGTTGGCCGCGTCTCTCTGAGAGCTTTGCCCTCAACGAGCTGTGTGCCCTGCACGAGGCAGGCATGCTCGCTGCCGTTTTCGCTACCAAACGTGGAGACGTCGGCGAACGACATCCGGCTGTAGCCACACTCGACAACCACGTTCACCATCTCAACACGGGCACCGCCGAACAGCAGGCCGCCGAGGTCGTGGGGGCCCTCGGCGGTCTTGGAGTCGCCAGAGAGAGCATTGACGGCGTGCACGGGTACTTCGCGCATCGGCCTGCTGCAGTCGCCCGTGCGGTGGCGACATCGCTAGGCGTGCCATTCGGATTCAGCGCGCATGCCAAGGACCCGAGCAAGGTCGATCCGGCCGAACTTGCCGATCGGGCTCGAGCCGCGGCGTGCATCATCGCCTGCAACTCGCAAGTCGCCCGACAGCTTCGCGCCGTTGGCGCCGACCCAACCCTGGTGCCGCATGGCGTCGATCTCGCCGCGTTCGCGCCGCGGCCTCGCCTGGCCGAGGGCCGGGTCGAGTTGCTCGCCGTCGGGCGCTTGGTTGCCAAGAAGGGCTTCGACGTGCTCATCGACGCGGTTCACTTGCTCGACTTCGACTGGCGGCTGCGCATCGTCGGGGATGGTCCGCTGCTGCGACCGCTGCAACAGGCGGCTCGTGACACGGGAGTTGAAGGCCGCATCGAGTTTCTCGGTACCCGCACGCACGCCGAGCTGCCATCGCTGTATCACGTGACCGACATCGTTGCCGTACCCAGTGTGATCGACGCTGACGGCGATCGTGATGGCCTGCCCAACGTCGTGCTCGAGGCGATGGCGTGCGGGCTGGCGATCGTGGGTAGTGATGTCGCGGCTATCCCGACGGCCGTCGAACATCGTGTCACCGGTCTGCTCGTCGAGCCCGGCGATGCCCACGGTCTGGCCAATGCCCTCAACGAGCTCGCCAAAGATGCCGACCTTCGCGCCGGCCTGGGCGCCAACGCACGTTCACGAGCCGAGTGCAACTTTGGCCTTGCGGCGTGCACCCATCGCTTCATGTCGATCCTGGAGGCCGCATATGGCTGAGCAATCCATCGCCTACGTGCTGATGGGCTATCCACGGATGTCGGAGTTGTTCATCGCCAGCGAGATCGCCCGCGTGGAAGAGCAGGGCACCCGCCTGCGACTGATCGTGCTGAAGCCCAGTGACGAGCCGCACCATCATCCGGTCGTCGATCGCATCAAGGCCCACCCGGTGTACTTGCAGGATTTCACCAACCTCTCCGACCGCTCCTTCATCCGCTGGCTGCGCGACAACCTGCCCGAGGCACTCGGCCCCATTCGTCGCGTCGCTCGTCGCCATCCACTGCGGCTCGCCCGGATCACCGGTTGGGCCGCAGCCCAGGCCTGGCGAGACCGACGTGGACTGCGGCCGCGAGCGGTGTACGCGAAGGAGTGGATGCGAGCCGCTGCCGTGGCGGACGAACTGTCGCGTGGCGATTCGGTCACACATCTCCACGCCCACTTCGCCCATGGCACGACCACCGTCACGTGGTGGGCAGCGCATCTTGCGAACCTGCCGTTCTCGTTCACCGGCCACGCCAAGGACATCTACCAGATCGACCAGAACCCCAACGGTCTGCTTACGCGCAAGATGCGCTCCGCCAAGTTCGTGGTCACCTGCACCGATGCCAATCGTCACCACCTCCAATCCATCGCCCCCGGCCGGCCGGTGCACTTGATGTACCACGGCTTGAACGCCGACTTCGCCCGACTGCTGACCAAAGCTGCTCCCGTCGACGCGCTGCCCCACCATCCCGATCGCCTGCGAGTCATCAGCGTCGGCCGCCTGGTGGAGAAGAAGGGGTTCGATGTGCTGGTCGACGCCATCGCCTTGTTGGTCGAGCGGGGCATCGCGATCAGCGCGGCGATCGCCGGCGAATCCGGCGATCACGAGAGCGCTATCCGTGAGCGGGTCACCGCGGCAGGGCTCGACGACCGCATCGAGTTCCTCGGCACACTCAGCCAGGCCGACCTGTTCGACGAATATCGCCGGTCGAGCGTGTTCGCGCTTGCCTGCC
>JANOCR010000247.1:0-10727 GCA_031412355.1 Ilumatobacteraceae bacterium
CGCTGGTCGAGGCCAACCCCGTGGCCCAGACAGCGACGGTCACGTACGACCCGAGCGAAACATCGGTCGCTGGCCTTCAGGCGTGGATCGAGGACTGCGGCTACCACTGCGCCGGTCAGTCCGTTCCTGGCCACGTGTGCATGCCGATGCAGGAGCCGGGTGGCGAAGCGAAGCCGGGATCGGGCGATGCTCAAGAATCCGAGCCTCGCGAGCATCCGGCTGGCCACGGTGAGGCGTCGGCGACGCGGTCGCCGCACGACGCGATGGGCCACGGTGGGCACGCGGGAATGTCGATGGCGTCGATGGTCGCCGACATGCGCCGACGCTTTCTGGTCGCGGCCGTGCTGTCGATCCCGATTCTGTTGTGGTCTCCGATCGGGCGTGATGTTCTCAACGTCGATGTCAGCGCACCGTTCGGGCTCCGCGACGACATCTTCCAGCTGATCTTGAGCGTGCCGGTCGTGTTCTGGGCGGGTTGGATCTTCTTCGATGGCGCGGCCCGGGCGTTGCGGGCGCGCACGTTGGACATGATGGTCTTGGTCGCGGTCGCCGTCGCGGCTGGTTGGTTGTACTCGCTCGTGGTCACTCTCACCGGTGGGGGTGAGGTCTTCTACGAGGCTGCCTCGGTGTTGGCGACGTTCGTGCTGCTCGGCCATTGGTTCGAAATGCGGGCTCGCGGCGGCGCCAACGAAGCAATCCGCGCCCTCATCGATCTCGCACCACCCAAGGCGACTGTTCTGCGCGACGGCAACGAGATCGAGATACCCACCGCGGAGGTCGCTGTCGGCGATCTGCTGCTGATCCGCCCGGGCGCGAAGGTGGCCGTCGACGGAATGGTCGAAGACGGTGACAGCGACCTCGACGAGTCGATGGTGACCGGAGAGAGTCTCCCCGTCCACAAAGCATCCGGTGACCAGGTCATCGGCGCAACCCTGAACACGACAGGCACCCTCAGGGTACGAGCCACCAAGGTGGGCGCCGACACCGCGTTGGCCCAGATCGTCAAGCTCGTTCAGGAAGCGCAGAACTCCAAGGCTCCGGGCCAGCGCCTGGCCGACCGGGCCGCATTCTGGCTGGTGTTCGTCGCCCTGCTCGGCGGCGCCGCCACTTTCGCCGTGTGGTATCTGCTGGCCGACCGTTCGGTAGGAGAAGCGATGCTGTTCGCGATCACGGTGGTGGTCATCACCTGCCCCGACGCGCTCGGTTTGGCGACCCCGACGGCGATCATGGTCGGCACTGGTCTCGGCGCCCAGCGGGGCGTGTTGTTCAAGAACGCGATGGCGCTCGAAACCGCGGCGCGCATCGACACGGTCGTGATGGACAAGACCGGCACGCTCACCAAAGGCGAACCGGAGGTCACCGATATCGTCACCGAGGGCATCGACGAGGCAGAAATGCTCGCGCTCGTCGCAGCCGTCGAACGAGAATCCGAGCACCCGCTCGCCCGGGCAGTCGTGCTCGCCGCCGAGTCCCGAGGCGCTGCCGTAATGCGCGCTGAGGACTTCGACAGCGTCCCCGGCCATGGCGCGATCGCCACCGTCGACGGACGACGGGTTGCTGTCGGCAACCGTCGGTTGATGGAACGCGAGAAGATCGACCTCGGTTCGCTAGCGGAGCGCCGCCAGCAACTCGCCGAGAACGGTCGCACTGCGGTCGTTGTGGCTGTTGACGGGCGAGCCGTCGGGCTGATCGCGATGGCGGATGCGCCACGTGATACGGCGGCGGCGGCGGTGGCGGCTCTGCGAGCGCTCGACATTGAGGTGGTGATGCTCACCGGCGACAATGAGGCAACCGCCAAGCGCATCGCCGGGATACTTGGGGTCGACACGGTGATTGCCGAGGTTCTACCCGGCGACAAGTCGGCGAAGATCGCCGAGCTGCAAGGTCAGGGCCGCAAGGTCGCCATGGTGGGCGATGGTGTCAACGACGCCCCCGCCCTCGCCCAGGCCGACATCGGCATCGCGATCGGTGCCGGCACCGACGTCGCCATCGAGACCGCCGATCTGGTGTTGATGCGATCAGATCCCCTCGATGTGCCGGTCGCGTTGCAGATCGGGCGCGGAACGCTGCGCAAGATGCGCCAGAACTTGGGATGGGCGGTCGGTTACAACGTTCTCGCCCTCCCGATCGCAGCGGGCGTGTTCGAGCCCGCGTTCGGGCTCGTTCTGCGCCCCGAGATCGCCGCCCTGTCCATGTCCGGTTCCAGCATCATCGTCGCTGTCAACGCCGTGATGCTCAAACGAATCAAACTGCCGACAACCCCGCTGCCCGCCCAAACCCTCGTTCCAACATCTCCCGACGACAAGGCGATTCTGGGCACCAACTGAACTGTCCTGACGGCGAAACCTGGCCCTGAGACCTCGTGTTGCGGGCTTCTACGCAGAGCCGTGCACCGGTCGCCGGGAGCCACGCATTCGCCGCTGCCACCTTCTTCGGAATCGCCGAAGTGGGAATGCGTAGCGGGTGCGGATGCCACAGGCAACGCTCGGGTTCAAGATGATCACACCAAGGAACTCTTGGCTACTGATGAAGGAGCGATACATGACTGGCGAACACAGTGGCTGCTGCTGCAACCACGACGATCTAGACCAGGACCACGATCAAAAGGACAAAGCTGTTCAATCATCCCAGACCGTGACGGTCACCGAAGCTGCGAGTTGCTGCAGCGGCGCAGGCAACCACGAGGGGGCGTTCCGGTCCAACGACCACGCCTCGACCGCCGTGCGGAGTTCATCATGAACGCCAATGGCCATCCGACAACGCATCTCACCCCGACTCCGCACATCCAACCTCCGCCCCCCGGAGTTCGGAAACAAAAAGGCGGCCGTCACGGCTTCATGATGATCATCTGTTGCATTCCGATGCTGGCGATCGCCATCGTGCTCGTCGCAACAGGAGTCGCCGGCGCCGGCTTCATGGTCGCAGCACTCGCCTGCACCGCCATGATGGCCCTGATGATGCGCGGCATGAACCACGGTGGCATGAACCACGGTGGTATGAACCACGATCGACAGAACGAAACTGGAATCGTTCACGACGACGTCGACCAACGCGTCACGAACCACAGTAGAAATCGGCCGATCGTCCCGTCGCATACGGTTCGCGGTCGCCGCAGCAATCGATGAAATCCTCGGCGTCGCGTGACTGACACCCCACTGTCTCGGCCGAGACCGACCCGGATGCTCATCATCACCGCCGCATGGGGTTCGTGTTTTGTCGCGATCGACTGGGGGTTGCGAGATGCACCTGTCCTCTGGTTTGCCGCATTCCGCTCGTTGCTCGCAGGGGCTGTGCTCGTCGGCGTCGCCTACGCGCAACATCGACCCCGCCCGCACGGAGTTACCGAATGGAGCCAAATCAGCATTCTCGCCCTGTTCAACGTGACGATTGCGTTCGCGGCGATGTTCGCCGCTGCTGCCGCGCTCTCTGCCGGTGTCGCGGCCGTGTTGTCGAACGCGCAGCCGCTCCTCATCCTGCTACCTGCCTGGTGGCTCTTTCGCGAACGACCTCAGCGCTCCGCAGGAGTGGCCGCAGCGGTCGGTTTCGTCGGATTGGCAGTCACCGCCTCTGCGTCGATCGGGACGACGAGCGGCGCCGCCCTCGCACTACTTGCCGCTACCGCAGTCACAACAGGGACTCTCCTCGCACGCCGAATGCATGACGTCGACGTGGTCGTCGTCAGCGCATGGCACTTTCTCATCGGCGGTGCAGGACTGTCGATTCTCGCGGTCGTGCGCGAAGGAGCACCATCGATCAGTTGGACACCCCGGTTCATCGCCACATTGGCGTTCCTCGCGCTCGTAGGCACGGCAGGCGCATTCGTCTTGTGGTTCATCGAAGTCCGACGCGCTCCACTGGCGGCGGTTGCCCTCTGGACATTTCTAACGCCCGTGTTCGGTCTCAGCTTTGGCGCCGTCGCGCTTCGCGAGTATCCAACGGGTCTCGAACTGGCTGGGATTGCGCTTGTCCTTGCCGGCTTGGCAGGTGGTCTCGCCTGGCCCGCCCGAGGTCCGAGCAACGTGAACGTCGACTCAGCCCCGGACAGGTCGAGTGCGTTCGACTTCTTCTCGTCGCGGTCATCGGATCGTCTGGTCAGCGGCCATCGCGACGGCGACATCGTCTCGGCGCGATCGCCGATCGAGCAGGAGGAATTGGACCGATGCCACGACCACCAACGCTGCGACCCACTGGTTGAGGCGAAGACCGCCGACCACGTGCGCCGGATCGATACGTAAGCCCTCGATCCAGAATCGTCCTGCGAAGTAGCCAGCGAGATACACGGCAAACAGCCGGCCGGGTTTCAACGACATTCGTCGATCGATGTAGAGCAGCAGAATGCAGAGTGCGAGATTCCACACCGATTCGTACAAGAACGTGGGATGGAATGTGGTGCCCGATGGGTATCCGGCAGGAAGTTTGTCGTCGGATATCCGCAACGCCCACGGCAGCGTGGTGGCTCGGCCGAACAGCTCCTGGTTCCACCAGTTGCCCCACCTCCCGATCGATTGGGCAAGCGGTATCGCCGGCGCTGCGGCGGTGAGTAGTTCCGGGATCGGTACACCGCTGCGGCGGGCGCCGTAGACACCACCCAGGACACCGCCGAGCAGTCCGCCGGGAATGCCGAGACCGCCCTTCCAGACCATCGGAATGCGCGCGACGTCGCCGCTGAAAGCGCTCCAGTCGGTGACGACGTGGTAGAGCCGGGCACCGACAATTCCGGCGATGACCGCCCAGGTGGCGATCGAGCTCATGTCGTCGCGGGTGCCGGAACCGCTGCTGGTCAGGCGTCGACCTGCCAACGAGACCGCCGCGACCACACCGACGGCGATCATCAGACCGTATGCGGTGACACGAAGTGAACCAATCGCCATCGATCCGCTCGTCGGGCTGGGGATACTCGAAGGAAGCCAATACATGGTCACGAGACTACTACGACATCTTGTAGTAGATACTTGATCGACGAATCCGATCCTGCGGCTATCGGGTGATACCGAACGCATCCGCGTTGCGGGTGAACTCCGGCCAAGCAGCCGCTACGGCGATCGATTCACAGCACGTGGTATTTAACGTTGCGTCGGAAGTTTACTACGACAGAATGTAGTAGTTGTGCTCGATAGGCACTCTGCCGCGGGTTGAGTCCTGATTGTCGCGGCTGGGCCGTCGTGATCGTGAACGACGCAATGCTTGGCATCTCGATCACGCTTCTTCCGGGAGGGAACTGACACCTGAACGCCTCCATCGGCCGCTTACATCAGCGTGACTATCGTCACCTAACTGTAGTCTATTCGTAATGATTCCGTAACCTTTCGGCATGGCTCTTCCTAAGCGTGTGGTCGGACGCGTGCTCGCCGCTATCTCAATCATCGGTGTCGGCCTGCTTGTTACCGATACCGCGGCCGCCCATGTTGTCAAAGTGCAAAAATCGGCATCTCGCGTGACTTTGCTCGACGCCTGCCCGGTTGGAGGCCAGAGCGAGTATGCGGATAGTTGGGGTGACCGACGCTCGGGTGGACGCCGGCACGAGGGCGTCGATATGGCCGCAGAGCGTGGAACGCCGGTACTCGCCGTGGTCGCTGGTGACGCGGAGTTCAAGCGCAGCAACCTCGGCGGTAACGCGATCTGGCTCGTCACGCCATCGGGGGCGCGCTTCTACTATGCACACCTCGATGCCTTCGAAGGCTCGAGTCGCCGCGTGTCGCCGGGCGAGGTCGTTGGCTATGTCGGCAGCACCGGCAACGCTGGGGGTAACCACCTTCATTTCGAGACACGTCTCGGTGATGTGGCAAATAACCCGTATCCGCTCGTGCAGAGAGCCTGCGCGTTGCGCTTGATCGTTCCCACGCAACCATCGATGACTCGAAACGTGCAGTAGATGAGCACGCCCACGCGCGCCGTCCGGGCTCAAGGGTCGGTGGTACTCGTCACCGAGCGGCCGCTTGCCCGCCACGCATTCATCCCGCCATCGAGTTCGACGATGTTCGTGTAGCCAAGCCCTGCGAGGGTGATCACCGCATCGGCCGACATCGCGTCCGACCGGCAATACACAACGAGTGGGATGGCCGGGTTGGAGGGGAGTGCCGAGGCGTCGATCTCGTTGAACGGCATGAACAAGTCGGTGCCTTCGATCTCGCCCTCGTAAGGCACGTGAACGTTGATGACAACAGCGTCGGGCTGTTCGAGGGCGGCTTCGAACGCGCTGGGATCGACGAGTCGATGTGTCGGCGTTTCGGAACTCATGTCCATGCCGCCCATCGTTGAGCCCGAGCCGTGGTCCATGCCGGGCATGCCCAAGGCGAAGTACGTTGCCACGCCGACGGCGAAGGTGATGATCGCCACGACCATCATCTTTCCTGAGCGTGGGCTGGGTTCGTCGAGCTGATTTGGCGGAATCTCGGTGCTCCTTTGGTCGCGCGTCAGATCGTGTAGGCGAGCACGGTGGCCATGCCTGATTCAAGGTGGTAGGCGTTGTGGCAGTGGAGCATCCACTTGCCGGGATTGTCTGCGGGGAACACGAGCTCGACGGAGTCGCCAGGTAGCACGTTGACGGTGTCCTTGCGGGGCCCACCGGGCAGGCCTGTGAGTTGGGGGGTGTGTCCGTGGAGATGGACCGGGTGCCACATGGTGGTCGTGTTCTCGATGACTAGCGAGAGCCATTCACCCTGTTCGACCTCGATCGGCGTGTGCTCGCCGAAGGGCCGTCCGTCGATGCCCCAGTTGTAGCGGCTCATGCCGCCGGTCAACTTCAGCGTGCGGGTGCGTGGGTCGTTCGGCAGCGTCAGGGCCACGCTGTCCGCGGCCCGTAGATCGCTGTAGCGCAACCACACTCCGTTGAGTTCGGCGATCGATGGGGCGAGGTCAGGAGCCGCTGTAGCCGTTGCGTCGACGGTACGGAGCACAGCGGCGGCGTGTGCGTCTTTGCCTTCTGCGAGCGCAATGATCGGCCAGGCCCCGGACAGCACGTCGATGGTGACGTCGTATCGTTCGCCCATCCCGATGATGAATGCGTCCACGTCGAACGGAACGACGGGGAAGCCGTCGCTATGGGTGACGGTCATCCGGTGTCCGCCGACGGCGAACCGGTAGGCGGTGTCACTGCCCGCGTTGATGACCCGCAGCCGGACTCGGTCTCCACCGCGAGGTCGAGGTTCAAGGTTCAGTGGGTCGTTCAACGGCCGGCCGTTGATGAGGTGATGTGGATAGACGGCGTCGCCGGCGTCTCCACCCAACAATGGCGAGGTGGCCATGCTCATGCCACCCATGTCGCCCATTCCGCCCATGGATGCGCCGACCCCGCGAATGCGAACAAGTTCGTCTTCTGGGGTGGTTCCCAAGCCATCGAGCCAGTCGTCGAGCACTAGCACGTAGTCGACGTCGACGTCGACGCTGTCGCTTGGGTCGTCGACAATGAACGGCGCGTACAACCCACGATCGAGTTGAAGACCGTGATGGGGGTGGAACCAATAGGTCCCGGCGTCGGGTAGAACAAATCGATAGGTGAACGACGACCCAGGCTCAATGTCAGGTTGCGTCAAGCCCGGCACACCGTCCATTGCGTTGACGATCGCCAGACCGTGCCAATGGACAGAGGTCGCCTCGTTGAGGGCGTTGTCGATGGTCACTTCGACGAGGTCGCCCGCCCGCGCTCGGAGTACGTTGCCAGGAACGGTGTCGGAGTACCCCCACGTCGACACGACGGTTCCTGCGAGGTCGAGCTCGACCGGGCCTGCCCTGTATGTCGCGACGACGTCTGGCGTTCGATCCGACGTTGCGTCTTGGAGACTCGGCACCGGTGACGAGTTCGACCCTCGGTCGCCTCCTCTGGAGCAGCTTGCAAACAGCGCGGCTGACGCCGAAACTCCCATCCCGATGAATTGCCGACGATCCAACGGTTGCATGAATTACTACACTATGTCGTAGATCAATCCAGGGCAACATCAGATCGGCGGCCACCCGGTTCGAGCTAGCCATCCTTGCAGCCCGGTGAAGATCGTCGCCCACAGTCCTGTCAGGTACCCGATGCCGACGGCCACCATGGTGGCCCCGCCGATGCGTTGCAGTAGCAGGGCTCGGCGGATCATCCATCGACGTGGGCGTAGCGACTTCTCGAACCAGATCGCAACGGCAATGAAGGGAAGGCCGAGGCCGATCGAGTAGAGCAGGAGGAGGAACATCCCTTCGATCAGCGATGAGTCGGCAGCAGCCTTGGTGAGGATCGTCGCGAGGATTGGGCCGATGCATGGCGTCCACCCCAGCGCGAATGCTGCGCCAAGAGCCGCGGCTCGGCGCGGGCCGCGTCCGACCAGATGCATCGCTACCGGTCGACGTTCGCTCGCCAGCGCGGACCAGCGAAGCACGCCGAGAGTGTGCAGCCCGAACACGATCAGGACCGCACCGGCCACCCGTAGGGCAGTGTCGAGCTGCTCGTAGAGCAGTCCTCCGAGTGCCGAAGCAGTCGCTCCCAAGATGGTGAACACGATCGTGAAGCCGGCGACGAAACCGAGAGCACCGATGATCCTTGCTCGAGATCGCTGCCCACCGTCGTCGGTGTCAGCGGCCGACACGGCGGCGATGTAGCCCGGCAACACCGGGAGCACACACGGGCTGCTTGCCGAGACGACACCAGCCGCAACCGCCGCGAACGGGAGCAGCAGACCGTTCACGAGTCGTCCACCATGGTGGCTGGCTCCGCTCGCAATCGGAGAGCCACGAGACCAATCGAGGCAATGACGGCAACAGCGATCGACGTTCGGTGTTGCCGCGTCAGGCCGTCACCGATGTGCGGTAGCCAGATCGACGCAAGGGAGCGAACTGCGGCAAAAGCGATTGCGGTCACCGCGATGACCTGCAGGTCGGGCATGCCGCGTCTGTGCCACCGACGGACGAGGGCGGCCGCGCCGACAGCAGTGGCAGCGACTCCAAGGCTGACCGGAAACATCCGCTTGGCTAGGCCGTCGGGGCGCAAACCGATGCTGCTCAGTGGCCCCGGACAGCCATCGCGCAGCAGGCACGTCGCCTCGTAGCAGGCCCACGCCACCAATGCGGGAGCCGTGATCGCCGCCAGCCGCGCAGCGGGAGACACGTCATCGCGCCGAGCGCCGATAGCGATCCACCCGATGCCGGCTATGACTCCCGGCCAGAACTCGACGCCGCTCCGAATGATCAGAAGGTCGCTGATACTCGTGAGGGAACCGGGGTCGTCGATCGCCACGGCTACGAGCCTCCCGACAGCGATGCCGATGAGCAAGGCCCCGCTCGCGACATCGATGAGGCCCGTCGCCACAGCAGATTCGGGCCAGGCGCGCACGAAAACTGCGGGAACAACGATCACGACCACCATCGACGCGAGAAGACCAATGTCGATCATCCGCGCAGGTCTTCGAGCACTGCAGCCAACCTCTGTTCGGTGAGCCCACCGACAATCGTCGTGCGCAGGGTTCCGTCAGCGCCGAAGACGTATGTCGTGGGGAATCCGCGCAGGCCGAGCCGGGCACGGATGTCGCCCGATCGGTCGAACACGTTCGGATACGTGACACCGAACTCATTCATGAATGTGAGCGAGCTGGCAAAGACGTCTTTGGATGCCACGCCGAGAATCACCACCTCGCCACGGTGCGCTTGCCAGGTCCGCTCGAGAAGTGGGGTCTCGGTGCGGCATGGCGCGCACCACGACGCCCAGATGTTCACGATCACGGGAGTTCCGCGAAGTCCCACCAGCACACCCTCGAAGTCGTCGGCCGAGAGCTCTGTCAACTGTCCCACTTCGGGAAGGGGTACCGCCGGGCCGCTGGCCTGGAACGACGACTCGCTGGAAGGCCGCGTTGCCGCATACCCAACGATGGCCACCAACGCCAGCAGAGCGAGCAGCTTTGTTCTCCGGCTAGTGCCGCTGATTGGCTCGGACTCGTGCGCAATCACGGGATCCACAACCACACACTACTACTACATCGTGTAGAAAGATCGGCCTCAGCCCGGGCAGAGTGCCGTGACCAAGCGAGCCAGATGGTGGATCTGGAACGCTGCAAGCACGCCGGTGACCATGATCGCGCCCCATAGTGCGGCATGGGTGCCGGACCGCAACGGGGTCGTCGGCGGCGACAGCAGCGCAGCCACTCGTGCCGGCACGCCCAGGCCGGCGAAGCTCATTGCCCCGGCGAAAGTGAAGCTGCGCAGCGCGACCTTGCCAAGAGTGCGTGCGACGAATCCGCGGTCGCCGCAATGGGCAACGGCCGTCTCGTCGGCCCAACGCTCGAGCGAGAACTGCAATCGGCCCGCCAACGGCCGCAATATCGGCACGACGGCCGCGGCGAGCTGTGCGGTGAGGAGATAGCGGTCATGACGGTGATGGGCGTGAGCTCGCTCATGAGCCAGCACGACTTCCTGTTCTGCGTCGTCGAGCATGTCGACCAGACCGGTCGACAGAACTACCTGGCCGCCCCGACCAGGGAGCGTGAAGGCAAAGGGTTGTTCGTGATCGGTGATCTCCACAGTGCCCAGGTGGTTGTGGCGCAGGCCGCTGTAGCCCTTCAACACACCTCGGGCTCGGACGATGCCGGCGATCGACATCAATAGCGCAGCAGTCCCGATCCACGACGGGATCGGGTCGTGTACACCGAATGCCTTCGCACACCACTCCAGCCGGCCACCGAGAAGCGGAAGGTGCGCCACATAGCCGAGCGAGACTATCCACAGGGTCGGCACGGCGGCTGCAGCGACCACAGCCAAGGTAA
>JANOCR010000248.1:0-6040 GCA_031412355.1 Ilumatobacteraceae bacterium
GCGCGGTCCTGTTCAGCGAGACGCACCAGCGAACCGTCCTGAGCAGTGCGCGCCGGACCTCGAGCCTCAGTGAGCAAGAGCAACGCGAGCAGTCCCTGCGCCTCGCCCTCGTCGGGCATCAACTCGACCAGCAGACGGGCGAGACGAATGGCCTCGCCGCGTAGATCGTCGCGCATCAGCGCGCCACCGCTCGTCGCGACATGACCCTCGTTGAAGATGAGGTACACGACCGCGAGAACGGGGCGCAGGCGGTCCGGCAGCTCGTGGTCCTGTGGGACGCGATATGGGATGTTGGCGGCGCGGATCTTGTTCTTGGCGCGAACGAGGCGTTGCGCCATGGTCGGCTCCGACACCAACAGGGCGCGGGCGATCTCGGGCGTCTGCAGCCCTGCGATCAGTCGAAGCGTCAGCGCCACTTGCGCCTCGGCGCCGAGTGCCGGATGGCAGCACGTGAAGATCAGTCGAAGCCGATCATCGTCCACGGGACCGACCTCGGGCTGTTCGTCGGTCGCGTGCACGAGCAACGACTGGTGATGACGATCGTTGCGCGACGCCTCGCGACGTAGCCGATCGATCGCCCTGTTACGGGCGGTGGTGATGATCCAGCCGGCTGGGCTCGGTGGCGGACCGGCATCGGGCCAGCGCTGCAGCGCGATCGTGAAGGCTTCCTGAACCGCTTCCTCAGCGATATCGATGTCCCCGAGGAAGCGGACCAGGCTGGCGACCGCACGACCGGACTCGGCGCGGAACACATGCTCGATGTCCGATGCACTGACTTCTCCACCCATCGAAGCTGTTCAGTTCGCCGGCTCGTCCTGGAACGGGCGAACCTCGACGGGACCCTGGCAGGCGGCAGAACCCTCGGCAGCCAACTTCAGTGCTGCGTCGAGGTCGGTCACATCGACGATCCAAAAGCCGCCCAGCTGTTCTTTCGACTCGGCGAAGGGACCGTCGCTGGTGAGCACCTGACCATCCTTCACACGCACCACGGTGGCGGTGTTGGCGGGATGTAGGCCGCCGGCAAACACCCACACGCCTTGGTCCTGCAGCTTCTGGTTGAAGACATCGACTGCCTTGTACATCTGCTGGATCACGTCAGGAGCAGGCTCTGGGTCGCCCTCGACCATGTGAACGGACAACAGGTATTGCGTCATTGCATTCTCCTTGTCTCAGGACTCGGCACTCACCGGGTCTCGTTGCCCTCTACACGAACGCCGGCATCCAAAATCGACACACTGCCGAAAATTCTTTCGCACACCGCGATCTACGGGTGGCGGCCGACGAAAGCGATCAACTTTGTTTGTTCGCCGGCATCGTCGGGCACGTCGACCCGCGGGCCGTAGTGCCCGCTGGCGCGCAACACCTCGTCGTACGGTTCGATGCCGACGAACATGGTGTGCACCTCCTCGGCATCGAGGGCCTCGTCGCCGCCTGTCGCCCGCGCCAAATCCCAGGTGTGGATCAGCACGTCTCCGAGAATGAACATTGCGATCGCCTCGTCGAGCCGGTGACGCCCGGCCTTGTCGTGACTGAACTCGCCGGCTGCGGCGGTTGGATCGTCCAGCAAGGCTTGAACGGCGTCGCTGAGAACCTGCCATGCCCCTGCTGGATCGACGTCGACCGACGGGCCGGCGGGTAGATCGATTGCAGCACCCGAACCGAGGAACGGTGGTACCCAGGCCACGAGATGGCGGACGATGTCGCGAGCGACCCACCCGTCGCAGGGCGCGGGGTTGCCCCAAGCATTCTCAGGCACCGAGTTGACTAGTTGGGTCATCCTGGCGGCGACCCGCCGGTAACGCTCGGAGATCTCGCTCACGACTTCATTCCTCCCCTAGCGTCGGCCCGATGGACACGTTCGACCTGCGCGTGCACGGGCACGCGCAACCTGGCGATTTCTTACTACAGGTCGCCCACACCGCCGAACTCGACCCCTCAGTCCTGACCCAATGCCGCGAACTGCTCGAAGTCGTGTTCGACGGCGAGTTCGACGATCACGATTGGGACCATTCCATCGGTGGAGTGCACGCCATCGCGTGGCAGGGCACATCGGTCATCGGCCACGCATCGGTCGTCCAGCGCCGGCTCGTGAACCTCGGGCGGGCGTTGCGAACCGGATACGTCGAAGGTGTCGGCGTGCTTCCTGCGTGGCAACGGCTAGGAATCGGCGGCCAGATGATGGCAGCGCTCGAACGAGTCATCGCCGCCGGCTACGACATCGGCGCGCTGGGCGCCAGCGACGACGCGGTCAATTTGTACGAACATCGCGGATGGGTCAAATGGCTCGGGCCGACGTGGGCGTTGACTCCTGCCGGAACCGTGCGCACCCCCGACGAGGACGGCTACATCTACGTCCTTCCAGGCGCGACAACCCTCGAGGTCACCGGCCACCTAACCTGCGACTGGCGGGACGGAGACCAGTGGTGAGCCGATACCTTCTTGGCCGCACAGGTTCGAGGAGGGAGCTCAGTGGGTACCAGGGCAACAATGTCTCAGTCGTCATCGCCCGGTCCGCGGCGATGGTCCGTTCGGTTGGCGGTCGCTACCGTCGTGTTCGCTGCATCCCTGCCGGCGATTAATTCGACCCACATAGCGGTCGCCGCAAACCCGCCCCCCGATGCACCCCCCGTGTCACTGATCGGCGACTCGACGATGGCCGGAATGGCCTGGACCTCGACCACCGGCGACGATCCGCGCGACATCGTTGGCAATGCCTACCGACTGACCTTCGATGCGGAGAGTTGCCGAAGAATCGTCGTCGATAGCTGCCGTGGCCGCTTCGGCACCAGCCCGATCAGCGTGCTGCCGCTGATGAAGACCACGCTGAATGGTCGGCTCGGCGAAGCCATGGTCATCATGGCCGGATACGACGACTCGTCGATCGCCAACGCAGTCGATCTGGTGATGGCAGAGGCCGCGGCCCAGCGTGTGACACGTGTGCTTTGGCTGACCTATCGAACCAACACTGAGTACGTCCTGCCCGGCGGCCTGCCCGCCAGGAACCTCTACGAAAGCCACAACAGCGAGTTGGCCTCGGCGGCTCAACGACACAGTTCTCTGCGCGTTCTCGATTGGGATGCATTCACCGTCAATCAATCGAGTTGGTTCGCCAGCGACGGCATCCACCTCAGCGTGGCTGGCGCGATCGGCTTGGGCAACTTCATCAAGAATGCTCTCGACGCCCAACCGATCGGACGATGCCGAGCCTCGAACGCGCTGACGGGCGCGGTCGATGGCGGAACCACGACCACCAGTCCTGCCAGCCAACCCACCGGCTTCGTCCCGCTGGTGCCGCGACGTGTACTCGATACCCGCGACCCTCTGCTGGGCGGAACCGCCGGAATGCTGGGCGCAGGTCGCACAGTATCGATCGACGTCAGCCAGATCGTGCCCGACGACTCGGCTGCGGCAGTGCTCAGCGTCACGGCGACAGCCAGCTGCGTGGCCGGCTACCTGACCGTATTCGCGTGCGGGGCGCGGCCACCGACATCGAACATCAACTACGAAGTGGGACGAACCACGGCCGGCGTGGCGATAGCCCCGGTGGTCAACGGCCGTGTGTGCATCTTCGGGTCGAACCCGACCGACTTGGTGGTCGACGTGATGGGGGCGTTCACGCCCAACGGCGACAGATTCCACCCGATGTCACCTACACGATGGATCGACACCCGTGGCGGCACAGTGCAACTCGGGCAAATAACCGGCGCGCGAGCCGCTCCATCACAAACTCAGCTGAGCATGCGCGGTCAGGGCGGAATCCCCGCCGATGCGACGGCCGTGTGGCTCAACTTGACCGTGGCGGATCCGACGACGGCAACGGTGCTCACGGCGTACCCCGGCCCATGTGGTACGCCGCCGTTGTCGTCGAACGTGAATGCAAGGCCTCTGCGCTCGACGGCGTCGTCGGTTCTGGTTGGTATCGGCTCGGATGGGTCGATCTGCGTGTTGACCTATGTCGGTAGCTCGCACATCGTCGTCGACGTCGCCGGCTGGTTCGGCCCCGGCGGCGGCGGCCTGTCGTACCGGCCGACCAATCCCGTCAGGCTGCTCGACACACGATTGAACGGCGGCCAACCGACCGCAGCCGACATACCAGTTCACGTCAACGAGGTCTCGGTGCTGAACGCAGTCGCGGTCGACAGCACAGCGCTGGGATATGTGATCGTTCGACCGTGCGGGTCACCCCTGGTGACCTCGCTGATCAACACCACACCGGCCGAGGACACTGCCAATCTCATAGCCGTCGGCGGTGGCACCGCTGGCAACGTGTGCGTGCAGTCGAACGTTAGGTCCCACCTCGTCGTCGACCAGGTCGCCACGTTTGCGCTGTAGACGGCTACCGGGTCGGGCTGTACCCGGAGGTGCACATCGCGCCCACGTATACCATCGCTGCGTGCCCGACCACGCTGCCAATGCCAGATTGCTGTTGACGGGGGCTCCCGACAGTTACGTCGCCGAACGCACGCGGTTGGTCAAGCAGGCCCGTGCCGACGGCGACCGGGAACGCGCCAACTTCTATCAAGGGCTCAAGCGACCCAACCTGTCGCTGTGGGCCGTGTTGTTGGCAGGCGAGGACGTCGACGCGGTGCAAGGGATCGTCGCGCAGACGATCGAGTTGGCGAAGATCCAAACCGCGGGTGCAGCTTCGGATGCGCTGTCGGCCGCTACCAAGAGCCGACGGAAGACCCTCGAGACGTTGGTCGATCGGGCCGTGAAGGCCCTGGCACGATCGGTCTCCGGCGCCGAGTCGCGCCGACCGGAGATTCGCGCCATCATCGACCAACTGTCGCGTCATCCCGACGTCGCCGCCACGTGGATCGACGGCACTCTTCGCGACCTACCCGACGATGCCTTCGGGTTTGCGGCCTTCACTGGCGTCACCGAGACAACGGCGAAGACTCCGGCATCACGACGCTCTGCGAAACCGGCGAAACCGGCGAGACCGTTGAAACCCCCAGCCGACGACACCACTGCTCAGCCAGCGATCGACCTTGCCGCCGAACGTGCCGCTCGCGCGAAGCGTGCCCAGCTTGCTCGGCAGGCTCGCCACGATGTCGCAGTCGCCGCCCGTCAGTTGGCGGCTGCGGAACGACGAGTCGCTGCTGCCCAGGCCACTGTTCGGGAGGCGCAGGATGCGCTACGCCTCGCTGAGGACGAACGTGCCACCGCACAGCAACACCACCAGGAAGCGAATGCGCAACTCGACGCGACCCGCGACGAGTGATGCAGTGGCCGGCGCAGCAGTCGGATCAGCGTTCGGCCGCGAGATCGGGCGTGCTCATGCCGACCGACGCGGCTCCCATGGAGTGGGGGTTGCCGGCGGGCAGCTTGCGATAGACGATGACCGCGGCCAGCAAGGCAACGCAGCCGGCGACGACTGCGGCCAGGTGCATTCCCGACACGAAGGCCTCGCGGGCAATAGATGCAACCTGCGTACCCGTGGAGCCGCCGACGTCGGCTCCGGTATGCAACGCACCCGCCAGGCTTTCGCCGGCCTGACCCTGCAACTCTGCCGGCAACAGATCGAGTGCCGGCCCTAATTTGGCGTCGTAGCGCGATGCTACGAGGCTGCCCAGCACGGCGACACCCAAGGCACCACCGAGCTCACGAGTCGTGTCATTCATGGCCGAGCCGACACCGGCCTTGCCGAGCGGGACCGCCGACATGATCGAACCGGTCATCGAGGGAAGAGTCATGGCCATACCGGCCGCCATGATCATCACGACCGGCACGATCTGGAGATACGACGTGTCGCTAGAGGCGATCGTGAACAGGAACATTCCCGCCGACACACCGAGCAGACCGACGGATACCGCAACGTTGGTGCCGAAACGCGCTGCGAACTTTGGCGAGTTCGGCGCGATCGTCATCATGACCACGGCGAACGGCAACTGCTTCACACCAGCCTCGAACGTGCCGTACCCCAAGACGAGTTGAAAGTACTGCGTGAGGAGGAAGAAGAAGCCGAACATCGCGAAGAACACGAGGGTGATCACGCCTGCGGCCACGCCGAACCGGGGGTCGAGGAAGTAGCGCAGAT
>JANOCR010000249.1:0-7741 GCA_031412355.1 Ilumatobacteraceae bacterium
GCATCCTGGGCCAGACCGGTTTCACGGCGTGGGCCGGCTTGCTGCGTACTGGTGAGTTCAAAGCCGGCGAGGCGGTGTTCGTGTCGGCTGCTGCAGGCGCCGTCGGTACGGCGGTCGGCCAGTTCGCCCGACTGCTCGGCGCGTCTCGTGTGGTCGGCACGTGCGCGATCACGAAGACATGCGCCCCGAGTTCGAACGTCAAGTCGCCGAGTGGCTGAGCGACGGAAAGGTGGTCTCGAAGGACACCATCTTCGACGGGATCGAACATGCCGTCGAGGCGCTGTTCGGTGTGATGTCGGGCGCCAACGTCGGCAAGATGCTGGTCAGCCTCGATCCGTTGGCGTGAGATCAGAGACATGAGGTCGGCGGCGTGAGGTCGCTGGTGCTCGGCGGCTTCGTTTTCGTTGGCAAGCGACTCGTCATCGCGCTGGTCGAAGCAGGCCACGAAGTCACCGTGTTCAACCGGGGGCTCACCCACACCACGCTGCCTGCCACCCGCAGCGACATCGATGATGTGCTCGATCTGTTCAACGGTCGCACCGGTGCATACGCCTACGTCAGTTCGATCATGGCCTACGACCAAGCACTGGTCGGCGTGTTTCCCTGGACGAAAAACCTGCCGACCAACAACGACGGTCCCGCCACCCAGCGCCACGCGGTCGACGGCTGGTTGCTGCAGGATCGGCCGATCCTGTTGCCCCACGGCGGGCTCGTCGTCGGCTCATACGGTCACGTCGACGATCTGGTCGCGTTCATGATCACCGTCGCGACCACGCCGTCCGCGCGCGGAGAGATCTTCAACGTCTCGACCAGCGCAGTCAGCACCCGTCGGTACATCAACACCCTCGCCGACATCGTCGGCGTCGAGCCGAAGATCGTCGACGTGCCCGACGATGTGCTGAAATCAGTGACCATGCCGATCTTCGGTCACCTCTTCGGCGCTCGGCACCATGCCGAGTTGAGCACCGCCAAGGCCGATGCGCTACTGCAGCCGAGGTACGGATTCCGCGACGGCCACCAGGCCACGTACCAATGGTTCTTGTCGCAGGGCTGGGCCGATCGTTTGCAGCCGCTGGTCGATCCCGTGTGGCGGGCAACATGGGATTTCGACGCCGAGGCCGCGGTCGCCAGACAACTGAGCGCCGCGTCGTGAGCGACCGTCCCACCGACGCTGCAATGTGGGCCTCGATGGCCGACACACTGCGACGCACGGTCCTGCCGAACCTGACCGATCCCCATGCGCGCAACGCAACGATCCAGCTGATCGGCATGGCCGTGTATGCCGGACGTCGAGGCTCGGATCCGGCCAGGCGCCGACAGGAGGAATTGGCTGCAGCCATGGGTCCAGCCGCCGGCCAAGACGTGCTGCGGTCGTGCATCGCTGTGCTTGCCGATCCGTACCACCGTGTCCACGCTGATATCCGCGAGATCCTCGAGCGGCACCTCGACGAAGACCTTGCAACCGAGGCCGTGCTGCTGAACGCCTTCCGGGGGCAACTGCCAGATGAATGAGGTTCGTCTCGCTGACTACCTCGGCGCACAGAGTGGAACGCCGGTCGAAGTACGCGGCTCGCGCCGGCTCACAGTCGGGCACTCGCGTGGCATGTACGAAGTCGACACTTCCGCAGGACGATTCGTCGTGCGCATCGAACAGGGTGGCGTCTTCGGCACATCGAGCGCAGCGGAATTCGGCCTCATGCAATCGCTGCACGCCGCTGGATTTCCAGTGGCCAACGTTCGCTGGTTCGAACCCACAGGCGACGTGCTCGGTCAGCCGTTCTTCGTGATGGATTTCATCGAGGCAGATTGCCATGACGACGAGCGCTCGATGGACGAGACCACCGCCGCCGCGTTCGTGCGAACGCTCGCCGGCCTGCATGCTCTCGACGCCACCGCTCACCTGCCCGCCGTCGACACCGAGCAGGCGACGCACATCCAGATCGAGCACTGGCGCAACGTCGGCAAGTCCGCCGGCGGCCCGCGGGTACCGCTGCTCGACGCCGCCGAGATGTGGCTGCACCAGAACGCACGGTTGCCGAGGCGGGTCTCGCTGGTTCACGGCGACCCGGGGCCTGGGAACGTGCTAAGCGCCAATGGCGAAGTGCTCGCGCTGACCGACTGGGAGTTCGCCCACATCGGCGACCCCGCCGAGGATTGGTCGTTCTGCGTCTCGATGCGCGGAGCACGCACGATGCCGCGCGAGGCGTGGACGGGGTTGTTCGAACGCGAGGCCGGGGTTCGCATGACGCCCGCCCAGTGGGACTATTGGGAGGCCTTCAACCTGTACAAGGGGGCATGCGCCAATCGCACGTGCCTGGGGCTGTTCGAGTCCGGAGCCAACCGCTCGCCCAACATGGCGATAATCGGCACGGCGCTGCACCACGCCTTCCTACGACGCCTTGTCGACATAATCCGCTGAGCGAATATCTGATCAGAGGTTGACAATTACGTACTGATCGAACTAGTGTTCGATTCATGAACTCGTCGGGGATCGTCGAACTGGTCAGCGAACTAGCCGCTGTCGAAGTCGCTGGCGCTGACGTCGAGTGTTGCACCCAGGTGTTACACGACCTGTCGCGGGTGATCGCCTGGGCTGAGGCCACCAAGATTGCGGTCGCCCAACGACTCGCCCCGTTGGCGGTCGATTCGCCGGCGATCTTCCCCGAAGATGTCGTCGCCAAAGCAACTCGGGTGTCGCTAGGCCAAGGAATGCAATCGTTCAAACGGGCCGCGGCAATCGAAGCGCTCCCGCAATTCGGTGTCGCGCTCGCTGACGGCGCAGTGTCGGCCGCCCATGTCGACGTGATCGCTTCGGCGATCGGGAAACTCGACGCGACCGAACGAGACAGCTTCGCCAAGCGCGGCGACTTCCTGTCTGAGATCGCCGCAAGATCAACACCCGGCGAGTTCGCCCGCACCGTACGCACCGAGGCCATGCGCTGCCAGCGCGGCGACGGGCTCGAGCGCTTGCAACGCCAGAAAAAGGCGACCTACCTCAAAACCTGGATCGACCAAGCCAGCGGAATGTTCTGCCTACACGGCGAATACGACCCCGAAACCGGCGCACGCATCCACGCCCGACTCACCCAAACCATCGAAAAGCTGTTCCACGACAAGACACCCGACAACGCACCCACCGACCCGATCGACAAACAACACCACCTCCGCGCCATCGCCCTCATCGCCCTCATCGACGGCACCGGAGCCAAACCCGGCAACGTCGACATGACCATCCTTATCGACGCAACCACCCTGTTCTCAGGCAAACACCCCGACACCATCATCGACTTCGACCTCCCCATCGACCTCCCACTCGACACCATCCGACGCATGACCTGCAACGCCGAAATCACCCCGATCATCATCGGCACCGACGGCGTGCGCCTGCACCTCGGCGACACCACCCGCCTCGCCAACCGCGACCAACGCCGAGCACTACGCACCATGTACCGCGGCTGCGCCATCCCCGGCTGCAGCGTCACCTGGGACCACATCGTCATCCACCACGTCACCTACTTCACGCGCGACCACGGACCAACGGACATCGAAAATCTGTTGCCGCTTTGCACAAAACACCATCACTGCGCCCACGAAGGCGGCTGGCAACTCCACCTCGCAACCGATAGGACCCTGACCATCACACTCCCCGACGGCACCACCCAATGCCACAGCCCACCCAAAGCACTCGCCGCATGAACGGCCGGATCATCCAATCGACTCGATCAATTCAGACACCTACGGAACAGGAGCCACAATGTTGAAGGCGTTCGTTTCTACTCTGATCACTCAGGGTGATCATCCCGGCGACTTCTGCTTCGTGCCGGCCAACGAACTGGTCGGCCGGCACGCGCTGGTCTGCGACCTCGAGAAGCCCGATCGGAGTGGTTGCGGATGCGGTCAGGCCTTCGGCGGGTTCACCAGCCATACAGGCACCACGACTGCGATGGTCACATCGCTTGACATCACCGAACGCGAGTGGCGAGAGCAATTGTTCCAATCGTTGTGCGATACCGGGTGGGCTGCGGCAATGGATGCGACCGACCTCGCCGAACTGATCGACGGGCTTGTCGACCACGACCTCGGTGCGGCCGGCAAACTGCCCGACGGCACCATCGTCGGGCGCCGCGCATGGAACGAGGCACGCGGCACGATCGACAGGCTCATCTATCGCGGCACTGCAGTGGCGGCCGCCGCTCGGAATGGGCCGTGATCTTCAGCGGACCGAGTGTTCATCTGGCGGCAAGGATGAGGAAACCTGGCGTCCGTACCCTGCCGGCATGGATCAAACCATGATTGTGCCCAGGACCCTCATACTCATCGACCCATCGAGCCCGGACGGCGAACGTGGACTTGACGTGCTGACCACAGAAGACCAGGCCGTCACGTTGCTACTCACGCTCAACGGTCATTCGGCGGAGGCGCTGCGCGAATTCGCTGTCGCCGAAGACATCGATGTATCGATGGCCGGGTTGATCTACCTCGACCAGGTCGTCTGTCGACTCAGCATGCACACCGACGACATCGAGACCATCTCGACGGCGGGTGCCGATGCGGTCAGCGAGATCTTCCATATCTTGCAGCATCGGCCGGTCAGCCGGGTGATCGTGCCGCCGAGCCTTCCAGGACTCGAGGCCGGAGGGTTGGCGAAGTTGCTGCGGGCGTGCCCCGTGCCCGTCGTTGTCGCCCCGCGACTCGACCCCAAGGCCTCCAGGTTTCCGATGGCTTCATAGACGTCGCAGGCCAACCCGAGTTCCATTCCGGCCTGCCAGTATGGAGGCATGAGCACTCCAGTCGAGAACTCCGACCTTGTCCACCGGTACTGCGATGCGGTGGTGCGCAAGGACCGCGACCAGTGGGCGGCCACATGGGCACCCGACGCTCATTGGGACCTCGGCAAAGGCCGGGTGATGGGCGGCAAGGAGGCGATCGTCGACGGTTTCGATTCCATCGTTCAGATCGCCCACAACGGTCAGATCGCCTTCGTCGCGGCCAGCACCGCCAGCGCCCGCTGCAATGGGTCGGGATAGTCGATCATCAACTGGCGCGATCGCATCTCGACCGACACGGGCACGCCGGGTACGGCCGACAGAAGGTCGGCGAGCGGCAGATCACCCTGCCCCGGCAGCAGCCTGCCGTGCAGCGCCTCTTCTCGCAGGCCGGCGAGTGACGGGTCGGCGGGCACGGCGGTCGCATCGGCGATCTGGACGTAGGGCAGCAGGTTCGGCGGGATCCCCACGAGATCGGCAGGGGTGCCACCTGACCGAGCCAGGTGCAACGAGTCAACCAGCACAGCGCCGTTGGCGTACCCAGCCTCGGCGACCACGCTCAATGCCGCGCCGAGCGAGCCGATCGAGAAGATGGGCAGGAACTCGAACACCAATGTCACCGTGGAGCCTGTCGCCCGATCACACAGGGCGGCGAAACGCTCGACCACCTCCGAACGATCAGCTGGCCCGCTGGCCACAAGGACATGGCGCGCACCGATCTCGACGGCAGCATCGATGAGCGCCTCACCATGATCCGGCCCACGGCCGAAGATCACCGGCTCGATGTCGAGTCCGACGATCCCGGCGGCGTTGAGCCGACTGGCAATGACACGAGCGGTAGACGGTGCCCATTTCGTCGGGTCGAACCAGATACCGACAGCACCGAAGCCTGCCGCGGCCGCAACGTCGACGGCCGCAGCCGGGTCGAGATCCGACACCGTGGCAGCCGCGAGCGAGATCAGTCGATCTGTCATCCGGCCATCTCGCGCATGAAGATCTCCAACGCGTCGAGGTGCTGATCTGGCGACGAGAAGTTCGGCACCGGTACCTTCATGTACCGCGAGCCAGTGCTCATCGCTCGCATCGAGATTATCGAGCCCCCCGCCTGCTCCCAGGCCGATGCGTGTTCGTGCCATGTCTCCGGGCCGAGCGCGTAGTCGATCAGCATCTCCGAACCGAACGTGGTGGTGTCGCGGTCGGCATGCTCGGCGCCGAGCACGTGGTCGTAAGCGGTCAGCCTGGCGTACCCGAGCTCCTCGGCCGCCTGGGCGAAGTCGCGGACGGCGATCGGATCGCTGCCGATCTCGGTCGTGGGGAACACCGCTCCGTAGCGCACAGTTCGTCAGCGTAGGTGTCTGCATCTCGCCGTGCGGCAAGATGCAGGTGATGATCGACCCATCGACACCCGTCGCGATCGTGACAGGTGCAGCAAGCGGCATCGGACTGGCCACCGTGCACGCCTTGGTCGACCGGCGGGCAGCTCGATGTCAATCTGCGATCTGTCGTGTTCGGCATGCGCCACGCCGTGCCGGCCCTGCGACGAGCAGGCGGTGGTGTCATCGTCGTCACTGCCAGCAACACCGGGCTCGCCGGTGAGCCGATTCGCTGGCCGTAAGCGGCGGCCAAAGCCGGAGCAATCAACCTGGTGCGAAGTGTGGCCATCGACGTGGCCGCGGATGGCATTCGCGTCAATGCCGTCTGCCCAGGGCCGACGCTGACCGGAATGACTGATCAGCTCGCCCAGACGCATCCGGATCGCTACGAACTGTTGCGCCGTGTCGTACCCATGCAGTGTTGGGCGGCCGCGCCGGAGGTCGCCGAGGCCATCGTGTTCCTGGCATCCCCCGCCGCTTCGTTCATCACGGGCGTGGCCCTCCCCGTCGACGGCGGAGTCACCGCCAACACGGGGCAGGCGATGCCGCGTTTCGTACCCGCTGATCAGCTGCCACAGGGAGGTAGGTAAGCCATGCCAAACCGTCCATTCCGATTCGGGCTGCAAGCATTCGAGGCATCGTCGGCCGATCGACGTCGGTCCGCTGACCTCGATCGCCATGGCAGCAGCGATCACCAAGACGTTGCGGGTCTGGTGCCGTGTGTTCGCCTGCGACTTCCATCATCTGGTGCTGGCCAAGGAGATGGCCACACTCGACATGCTGTCGGGCGGCCGGCTGGAGGTCGGCCTCGGTGCGGGTTGGACTGCTGCCGAGTACGACGGGCTGGGCATACCGATGGACTCCGCTGGCACCCGCATCGAGCGTCTCGGCGAGTACGTCAAGCTGATGCGCGCCCATTGGGGCGGCGAGCAGATCAATGTCAGCGGCACGCACGTGAACGTTCACGGCTTCGCCGGCCGTCCCTTGCCGGTGCAGCAGCCCCACCCACCGATCATGATCGGTGGCGGTGCACCGCGCACCCTGGGACTCGCAGGTCGCGAGGCCGACATCGTCAGCTTCAACTTCGACAACTCGACCGGCAAGCTCGGCGCCGCCAGCGTCGCTACGTCGGGCCTCGACGTGACGCGCGAGAAGATCGGCTGGGTGCGCGACGGCGCCAAGGATCGCTTCGACCGGATCGAGCTCGAGATCGGCGCGTACTTCATCGCAGTCGGCGACCACATCGCCACTCAGATCGAGCCGATGGCAGCGCGATACGGAGTGACGGGCGACGAGTTGCTCAGCCATCCGCATGGCCCTGTTCGGAAGTGTCTCCGAGATCTGCGACACCATCGTCGCCCGTCGCGAGCAACTCGGGATCAGATACGTGACCATCGCCCAACGCAACATGGAAGAGTTCGCCCCAATCGTTGCCGCGCTCGCAGGCAAGTGAGTAAACGCCCACCCTGCATGTTGCGATCGAGTGGTCCGTCTGGCTCTGTGCTGACCTCCGTGTCAGCTCCTTGAACGGCGAATTCAGACGGTCATTGCAACGAGCTCGGTGAATTTCTCTGATGGTGTCATGCCGCCGAGGGTTTCGCG
>JANOCR010000250.1:0-4327 GCA_031412355.1 Ilumatobacteraceae bacterium
GGCCGCCGCGCTGCCAGCCGGCCCGAACGCCGATCCACAAGCCGATGGAGATCGTCAGCACCGTGGAGGCACCGACCAGTAACAGCGTGTTGGGCAGGCGGTCGAGAATCTCGCTGCTGACGGGCCTGGTCGAGTCGAAGCTGCGGCCGAAGTCGCCCCGCAGTGTTCGGCTGATGTAACGAGTGAACTGATCCCACTTGCTGCCATCGAGCCCGAAGCGCTCGATGATGGCGGCCCGTTGCTCCTGACTCAGCTTGCTCCGACCTCGATATCTGGCCAGCGGGTCGCGGTCAACGACGCGAAACAGGAAGAAGTTGAACACCAACACCATCGCCAACAGCACGACAGCGTCGATCAGTTTCCTGACCAACAGGCGAAGGTTCACGATTTATTCGCGCTCGTCGTCACTTCCCTTGCGGCGTGAGCGGAACCACAGCCCGCCTCCCGCAATGGCCACCGCGGCAACCCCCGCGCCTGCCCACAGCGCAGCTGAGCCGCCGCCGTCATCAGAGTCGCCTCCGCCGCCCTTCGGGAGCAACTCGATGTATGCCGGGGAGGTGTTGGTGAAGAGCACGGGACCGGTCTCGGCCGGTTGGCGAACGAAGTTCTCCCAACGGTCGGAGCGGATCGCCTGCAGATCGTCGTACTTGTACAGCACGGCGTAGGGAGCCTCTTCGTAGAAGATCTCGAGCATCTGCTGCACCATTTCCCGGCGCTTGTCGATGTCGAGCTCGACATGCTGCTGTTCGTACAACGCGTCGTACTCGGGGCTGCACCAGTTGGCGTCGTTGTAGCCGACCACTTCCGGATCGGTGGTTGCCTGCGACGTGATGAAATAACTGAGCTCTGCGTCGGGATCGACGAACGGCACCCAGCCCCACGTGAACAGGTCGAACTCGTTCTGACCGATTACTGCTGTAAGCGTGTCGTCGTCCATGGTCTCGACGTCGGTACCGATTCCCACGTCACGTAACCAGCCGGTGAGGAAATCGGTGTTGTCGCTACCTCCACCGATGCTGCGGTCGAAGAACCGCAACTGCAGCTCCTGTCCGTCCTTGTCACGCACGCCGTTGTCATTAGTGTCGACCCAACCAGTCTCGTCGAGCAGCGCGTTGGCCTTGTCGGGGTCGTACTTGTACATCTCGTCCTCGTCGACCTTGAGGTCCCACGAGGGGTCGGCCGATGGCACGATGGCCGTGCCCGGCTTTCCGTATCCGTTGAGTGTCTTTTCGACGAGCAGGTCGCGATCGATGGCCCAGTTGATGGCCTGGCGCACCTTCTTGTCGGTCAGCGCCGGATGGCCGTTGCCAGGCGAAGACGAGCACCCGGAGTTCATCGACAGTTCGCTGAAGCCTCCCTGGTTGCCGTTGATCGCGGCAAGGTTGTCGCCCTCTTTGATCGTGGCGAACGACTCCTCCGGCACCTCGGCCACGGCATCGATCTCGCCGCTCTTCAACGCTTGGAACTGGGCGTTGGAATCGGCGTACAGCCGGAAGATGACTTCATCGATCGCCGGTGACTTGCCGAACCAGTTCGGATTGCGTACGAGGCGGACGAACTCTTCGGACACCTCGTCGAGCATGAACGGACCGCCCCCGATCTTGTCTTCAGCCGTGTAGTTCGGCATGTCCTCGGCCGAGACGCCCTCGTAGATGTGCTTGGGGATCACGTAGGCGCCGAGCGCAGGCAGGCGCGGATCAGGCACTGCTGTCGTGATCTCCAGTGTCGAGTCGTCGACGACTTCCGCCGTGAGGTTGGCGGTGATCGAGATGTGACTGTTCCACTCCTCTTCGTTGGCCCGGTCGATGGTGTACTTCACATCCTCGGCCGTCAACGGCTCGCCGTCGCTCCATTTCATATCGGTGCGCATCTTGTACGTCCAGGTGAGGCCGTCGCTGCTGCTCGACCAGCTCTCGGCCATCGCCGGCTCGGGCGAGAAGTCCTTGGCAGCCATGTTTGTCAGCGATGGCCAGATCAGGTTCCAGATCTCGTAGTCGATGACCAGCAAACCCACCGTGACGTTGAGCGAGTCGACGTCTTGGAGTTGCCCGACGGTGAACGTGACCTTCCCATCGCCGCCACTGGCCTTGACGACAGTTGGCACCGCGACCATACCACCGAGCAGCAGCACCGCAAACAGCACTCGTCGCATCGACCCTCCCCAGAAACTGATTGCGCCGAGTATGTCACAGGGGGTGGCACGGATATTCCACCGGGCGTAGGCTCCGAAACGATGGCGCTGACAATCGACGACCCTCCCGGCACAGCAGATCCGGCGGTTACGTTCCGTCGCGATGGGGTGGTTGCAGTGCGCGGCGTTCTCGATGCCACACAGTTGCAGCGACTCGCCGATGCAGTCGACGAGAACCTCGCCGCGCCTGGGCCGTGGGCCAACGACTACACCCCTGAGGGCGGCGGTGGTCGGTTCTTCGGTGACTACGTCAACTGGGAACGCATCGAGGGTTACCGCGACGCTGCGCTGCGCGGGCCGTTACCCGAACTGGCTCGCAGCATTCTGGGCGAGACGCCACGGTTCTTCCACGAGCACACCCTCGTGAAGGAGCAGGACACGCACGAGGTCACGCCGTGGCACCATGACGAGCCGTACTACTGCATCGACGGCGCAAGCAATGTCAGCCTGTGGGTCCCGCTGGACCCGGTGCCTCGGGTGGTGGGCGTCGAGTTCATCGTCGGTTCGCACCAGTGGGGTCGCCGCTTCGTGCCCCGCAAGTTCGTCGACCAGTCGTCGTATGTCGACAACGCAAGTGACTTCGAACTCGTGCCCGATATCGATGCGGTCCGTGATCAGCACGAAATCGTTTCGTTCGACATGCAGCCGGGCGACGTGATCGCCTTCCACTACCGCACCCTGCACTCGGCACCGGGCACGGCTGGCCGAACCGACACTCGCCGACGGGCGGTCAGTTTCCGCTATCTCGGCAGCGATGCGCGATTCGCCACCCGGCCATGGCTGCACTCGCCGCCGTTCGAACAGATCACCCCAGGCCAGCCCCTCGACGACGAGCGCTTCCCGCTGGCCTTCGCGTAGCTCAGCTACGAATCAGGCGGCCGCTCGCCCAGTACAGCGGTCACCTCGAACGACTTTCCATCGCGGACCAACGAGATCGTGGTTTCGTCGCCCGGCGCCAGGTCGCGGATGGTGGCGATCAGGGCCGCCTGGCCAGTAATGGGCGTACCGTCGACCGCTATCACTACGTCGCCGACCTTGATGCCGGCTGTGGCAGCCGCAGTTCCGGCGAAGACGTCACCCACCAGCGCCCCGCTGCCACCGTCCGTGCGCCGGTCCAGTTCGACACCGAGGTAGCCACTCTCGGTCGCCACACCGTTGGCTTGCGCCCGGAACTGGTCGAGCGTCGGCAGTAGCTCGGCAGTCGAGATGGCAAAGCCGAGACCGTTGGCTGTCGAGCCGAGACCGCTCGCCGATGCGAGCGTGTTGATCCCCACCACGTGTCCGAGGGCGTCGACCAGTGGCCCGCCGGAGTTGCCCGACGAGACAGCCGCATCCGTCTGAATCAGACCCTTCAACGACCCGGATTCGGTTATCAAAGTTCGATCGAGCGACGAGACGATGCCGAGTGTGACGGTCGGATCGCCGTCGAGATCGAGGGCGTATCCGATGGCCAACACCTCGTCGCCGAGACGCACATCGTCGGGCGCGGCGAACGTAGCCGGGCTGAGTCCATCGACGTCGAGACGCAGCAGGGCGAGGTCTCGCGACGGATCACTGACGATCACCGCTGCTTCGCGGGGCTCGCTCTCGCCGTTGAGCCGCACATGCACCGTGTCGGCATCGCCGACCACGTGAGCATTGGTGACGATCTCGCCATCGGCTGTGACGATCAGCCCGGTTCCGATGCTCTCGCCATTCACGCCGTTGCGGACCAGCGACGACTGCACGGCGACGACGCTGGGTGCGACATCGTTGGCAATCGCCTCGATGTCGAGTCGCGGCAGCCGCGAGTCTCGGGGCTCGACCACGTTGACGCCAAGCGTCGACGGCTTGCGCAGTGGAGCGGACCGGTGCTGTGCCCATTGCACGCCGATCAGCGCCCCCACGAGGCCTGCCATCCACACCGTCAACACCATCCCGACCGCCAGGAACAGGTGCCGCCCGGGCAGCCCGAACAGTTGACGCTTCGGCTTGTCGATCACCGGCTCGCCGGCCATTGGCGGGTCGATTGCAGACGCGCCCATCTCAGGAGGTGGAAAATTCGATTCGATGATGACCGTTCTATCGGCACATCTCCCGGTTGCCTGAGCCATCGCGACCCCGCAGGTCGGGTGCTGTGCTGACTTCCATGTCAGC
>JANOCR010000251.1:0-3191 GCA_031412355.1 Ilumatobacteraceae bacterium
CGACCGAGCCGGGGCATATCGCGTTGACGCGGATGCCGTCCGGGCCCAGCTCCATCGCCCACGTCTTGGTCAAGCCCACTACCGCCCACTTGGCGGCCGCATAGGGCGAACGCAGGGGATATCCGAAGATCCCGGCCGTCGATGAGATGTTGACGATCGACCCAGGGCGTTGGCGCAGCAGGGGCACGGCCTTGCGGGTGCACCGGAACATCGAGCCCAGATTGACCTGCACGCACCGATCGAACGCCGCTGGATCCATTTCCTCGACGGCAGCCGTCGGTCCGGCGATCCCGACGTTATTGACCAGTACGTCGAGGCCGCCGAGGCGGCTGGCGACCTCGGCAAACAGGTCGTCGACCGCTGCGGTATCGGCGACATCGGCCACTACATCGGGAGCGGTCGACGGATCAACATCGACGATCAGAACACTGGCGCCGCCCTGCTTCAGCCGGGCAGCGATGGCGGCGCCGATTCCCGAGCCACCGCCTGTCACCAGCGCTCGCAAACCCTCGAGTTGCTCCATCGTTGCTCCATTCCCGTTTCGGCTACAGTTAGCTGACCGGCCGTTCAGACAACCGAACCGTGACCGACCCAAGACAAAGGTAGACCGCCATGAACTGGGAAGTTTTCATCACCTGCGCAGTCACCGGGTCCGGCGACACTGTGGCGAAGAGCCCGCACGTGCCCGTCACCCCCGAGCAGATCGCAACCGCGGCCGTCGGTGCTGCGTCGGCCGGAGCCGCGGTCGTGCACATCCACGTCCGCGATCCGCAGACGGGCAAGGGGGCCAGGGCGACGGAGCTGTACGCCGAAGCGGTGGAACGCATCCGAGCATCGGGCGTCGACGTCGTGCTGAACCTCACCGCCGGCATGGGCGGAGACCTGGTACTCGGAGGCGACGAGGCGGTGCTGCCGATCAATCCCGACGGCACCGACATGGCCGGCGCCACCGAACGACTCGACCACGTGCGCACGCTGTTGCCCGAGATTTGCACGCTCGACTGCGGCACCATGAACTTCGCCTCCGGCGGCGACTACATCATGGTCAACACTCCTAGCGTCCTGCGTTCGATGGCTCGCCAGGTGCAAGCGCTGGGCGTGCGCCCCGAGCTGGAGGTGTTCGACACCGGACATCTCGTGCAGGTCAAGGAGTTGATCCGCGATGGATTGCTCGACGATCCGGTGATGATCCAGCTGTGCATGGGCATTGCGTACGGTGCTCCCGACGATCCCAACACCTTCATGGCGCTGGTCAACAACCTGCCGAGCGACTGCGTCTTTTCGGCGTTCTCCATCGGCCGCATGCAGATCCCGTTCGTCGCCATGGCGGCGCTTGCCGGTGGCAACGTGCGTGTGGGCCTGGAGGACAACCTGTATCTCGGGCCGGGCCACAAGGCCACCAACGCCGAGCTCGTCGCTCGGGCCAAGCAACTGCTGGAGAGCATGAACGTACGGATTCTCGGCCCCCAGGAAGTGCGTGACAAGCTGAAGCTCGTCAAGCACACCTGAACACAGGCGCCTGAAGCGCAGCTGGGGGTACGGCAATGGGTGAACCGGTAGTAGTCCAACACGGGTTGGAAGGTGTCATCGCCTTCGAGACCCAGATCGCCGAGCCCGACCGCGAAGGTGGCGCCCTGCGCTACCGCGGCGTCGACATCGAAGAGCTCGTCGGCTTCTACGACTACGGGCATGTCTGGGGTCTGCTGGTCGACGGATCGTTCGATCCCGGCCTTCCCCCGGCCGAGCCATTTCCCATCCCCGTGCACTCCGGCGACATCCGCGTCGATGTGCAGAGCGCCCTGGCCATGCTGGCGCCGTTCTGGGGCCTCGACCAGCTGCTCGACATCGACGACGCGCAGGTCCGCGACGACCTAGCCCGCGCCTCGGTCATGGCGCTGTCGTTCGTTGCCCAATCGGCGCGCGGGTTGGGGCTGGCGATGGTGCCGCAGAAGCACATCGACGGCGCGTCGACCATCACCGAGCGGTTCATGCGCCGCTGGCGTGGCGATCCTGACCCGGACCATGTGAAGGCTGTCGACGCCTACTGGGTCTCGGCCGCCGAGCACGGCATGAATGCCTCGACGTTCACGGCCCGCGTGATCGCCTCGACCGGCGCCGATGTCGCTGCTGCGCTGTCGGGCGCCGTTGGTGCCCTCTCCGGCCCACTGCACGGCGGGGCGCCGTCGCGTGTCTTGCAGATGCTCGACGAGGTCGAAAAGGAAGGCGACGCCGTTCGCTGGGTCAAGCGGGCGATGGACAAGGGCGACCGGCTGATGGGTTTCGGCCACCGCGTGTATCGAGCGGAAGACCCTCGTGCCCGCGTGCTGCGGCGCACCGCCAAGGAACTGAAGTCGCCACGGGTCGAGGTTGCTGAAGCACTCGAGCAGGCCGCGCTCGACGAGTTGAAGGCCCGCTATCCCGACCGCGTGTTGGCCACCAATGTGGAGTTCTGGTCGGCCGTCGTGCTCGATTTCGCCGAGGTACCTGCGCACATGTTCACGGCGATGTTCGCCTGCGCCCGCACCGCAGGCTGGAGCGCGCACATCCTCGAGCAGAAGCGAACGGGCCGACTGATCCGTCCATCGGCCATCTACACCGGACCCGGCTCACGGCCGCCCAGCGAAGTCAGCGGTGACTAGATGACCACTGGCCACATTGGCCTGCTCGGTGGAGGTGTGATCGGCGGCGGCTGGGCCGCACGTTTCCTGTTGAACGGCCACGACGTCGTGATGTTCGACCCCGATCCGGAAGCGCCGCGCAAGGTCGGCGAGGTGCTAGCCAACGCCCGCCGCGCCAACGCCAAGCTGACCCGAGCACAGTGGCCGACGGAGGGCTCGCTGCGGATCGTCACCACCGTCGAGGAAGCAGTCGACGGTGCTCATTTCGTACAAGAGAGCGCGCCCGAGCGGCTGGAGTTGAAGCAGCAGTTGTTCGCTGCGGCCAGTCGCGTCGCCGGGCCCGACGTGGTGTTCGGTTCGTCGACGTCCGGCCTGCTGCCCACCGAGATGCAGCGCGAGATGGTGCACCCTGAACGGCTGGTCGTCGGCCACCCCTTCAACCCGGTCTACCTCATGCCGCTGGTCGAGGTGTGCGGTGGCAACGACACGACGGAAGTCTCCAAGCAGCGTGCGGCCGATCTGTACCGCAGCGTCGGCATGCACCCACTCGTCCTGTCGAAAGAGATCGACGGA
>JANOCR010000252.1:0-6654 GCA_031412355.1 Ilumatobacteraceae bacterium
CGCGCTTGTCAATCGACCGAAAGTGCTGCTGCTCGACGAACCCCTCGGCGCGCTGGACCTGAAGCTTCGCGAAGAGATGCAAGTCGAGCTGAAGAGCATCCAACGCGACGTCGGCATCACATTCGTGTTCGTCACCCACGATCAGGGCGAGGCGTTGTCGATGAGCAATCGCATCGCGGTGTTCAACAAGGGCCGTATCGAGCAGGTCGGCACACCACGCGAGATCTACGACCATCCGGCCACATCGTTCGTGGCAGGCTTCGTCGGGATCTCCAATGTGCTCAGCGCGCAGCGCTCGCAGCAGCTGCTCGGTGTTGCCGAGCCGCACTCGATTCGACCCGAGCGGCTGCGAGTCGTGCAACACGAGACCGGTGATTCCGAGATCTCGCTCGCCGGTGTCGTCAGCGACATCCAATATCTCGGTGCCGATTGTCGAGTGCGCGTGCAACTCGACGATGGCACCTTCATGATCGCCAGCGTGCCGAGCGACGGGCTTGCTGGTGTTGCCATCGGAGGCACTATCCGCCTGGCATGGCCGCGTTACGCGGCCTTTCCCGTCGCCGATACCGACATCTCCAAAGGGGGAGACCAATGAAATCAACTCGAATGGCAATGGCGCTGTTCACCTCGTTGAGCCTGCTTGCCGTGGCCTGTGGCGACGACGAAGAGGACGCAGCTACTACGGCGGCGGCGACAACGCCTGCGGCGGCCGACACGACGCCGCCAGCGCCCGAAACCACGGCGGCGGCTGCGCCCGAAACCACGGCGGCTGCGCCCGAAACCACGGCGGCGGGCGGAAAGGTCGACGTGCAGTGGACCCCGAATGCCGACGTGCTGGCGGGTGCCGAGGGTCAGGTCAACATTGTCGCCTGGCCGAGCTACATCGAGGATGGGTCCACCAGCCCCGATGCCGACTGGGTGACACCGTTCACCGACTTGACCGGTTGCGCCGTCAACGTGAAGCTTGGCTCGACCAGCGACGAGATGGTGCAGCTCATGCAGAGCGGCGAGTACGACGGGGTGTCGGCGTCCGGTGACGCTACGCAGCGGCTGATGAATGGCGGCGAGATCGCCGAGCTCGACCTCGCCGAGTTCAGCAGCTATGCCGACATCTTCGAAGGGCTCAAGGACAAGCCGTGGAACTCGCTTGACGGCAAGCCGATGGGCATTCCTCACGGTCGCGGCGCCAATCTGTTGGTGTACAACACCGAAGCGTTCCCCGACGGCCTCGACTCGTGGGGCGTGATGTTCGACGGTGGCACGGTCGCCGACCAGGCGGTGTCGGTCTACGACAGCCCGATCTACATCGCCGACGCTGCGGTGTACCTCATGGCCACGCAACCAGACCTCGGCATCACCAACCCGTACGCACTGGATCAGGCGCAGTTCGATGCGTCGATGGCTCTGCTCGAATCGCAGAGTGCGCTGGTCGGTCAGTACTGGACCGACTACCTGGTGCAGGCGGCGTCGTTGGTCGACGGTACCGTGCTGGCCGGCACGACATGGCAGGTCGTGGCGACGTTCGCGCAGGGTAACGGCGCGAAGATCGAAGCGGTCAAGCCGAAGGAGGGTGCGACCGGTTGGAGCGACACGTGGATGCTGTCGTCGAAGGCCACGAACCCCAACTGCATGAAGCTGTGGATGGATTGGATCTCGTCGCCACTGGCCAATTCCCAGGCAACCGAGTACTTCGGTGAGGCACCCAGCAACGCCAAGGGCTGCGCGCTCACGACGAATCCCGACCACTGCGCGGCATTCCACGCCGAGGACGAGACGTACTGGACCGACGTCTGGTACTGGACCACGGCTACAGAGGAGTGCCTCGATGGCCGAACCGACGTCAAGTGCGTGCCGTACACCGAATGGGTGAACGCCTGGAACGAGTTCCGGGCATAGAAACCTCAGTCGTTCCGGTGGGGGAGGCTGCATCGCAGCCTTCCCCACCGGGTCGCAACGTCAGCCGGTTCTTTCGCGGTCACCGCCGCCTGGCGCTGGCCGGGCTGCTGACCCCGCCCGTCTTCTGGCTGTTGGTCGTGTACATCGGCTCGTTGGTTCTGTTGGTCTTCGCCGCGCTGTTCAAGCTCGATCCAATCTCGCAGAAGCCGACCACCAGCTTCACCCTCGACAATCTGCGGGCCTCCTTCACCGAGTGGTCGGTGGTCAAGGTGGTCTTCCGCACAGTGCTGATCGCGGCCGGAGTGACGGCGCTCTGCCTGGCCGTTGCACTGCCCACGTCGTTCTTCATCGCCAAGCTCGCCCCGAAGTGGATGCGTCGGGGGCTGATTGTTTCGATCCTGCTGCCGTTGTGGGCGGGGTACCTCGTGAAGGGCTATGCATGGAGGGCGATGCTGTCGCCAGCCGGTAATTCATTTGCGGCAGAAGGCAGCGGCGGCGGCGGGTTCCTGGTCAGCGTCTTCGGCTGGACGCCGGGGTACGGCCGCACCGGGGTGATCCTCGCGCTCACTTACCTTTGGCTTCCGTACATGGTGCTGCCCATCTATGCGGGCCTCGAACGATTGCCACCCTCGCTGCTCGATGCCGCCGGCGATCTCGGAGCGCGCCCCATGCGCACGTTCCGCACGGTGATCATGCCGTTGCTGCTGCCCTCCATTGCGGCCGGTTCGATCTTCACGTTCTCGCTGTCGCTCGGCGACTACATCGTCCCGCAACTGGTGACTGACGGGAAGCAACGGGTGATGTTCGGTACCTTCATCAACAGCACGCTTGGCGCACCCAATCAGCCGCTCGCGGCCGCCTACACGTTGTGGCCGTTGCTGATCATCATCGCGTACCTCTTCGCCATGAAGCGCCTGGGCGCGTTCGAGAACGTCTGACATGGGCAACTCGCGACTGTCGAAGTGGGTGCTCGGCCTCATCACCGCGGCGACGCTGGCGTTCCTCTACACCCCGATGTTGGTGGTCGCCCGTTTGTCGATCAACAAGGCCAACTCTGTTGCGTGGCCGCCCAGGGGCTGGACACTGAACTGGTGGCGTGAGGCCTGGAACAGCGCCGGGCCACGCGAAGCGTTCCTCAACTCGGTGAAGGTCGCCCTCGCTGCAACCGCCATCGCCCTGGTGCTCGGCACGCTGGGTGCCTTTGCCATGCAACGCTTCTCGTTCTTCGGACGCAACGCCGTCTCGTTCCTGATGGTGCTACCGATCGCGCTGCCGGGCATCGTCACCGGCATCGCGCTGCAGAACACGTTCTCGCGCCGCATCGATCTCGGACTCTTCGACTTCTCCGTCGGGTTCGGATTTCATTCGCTCGTAGTCGCCCATGCCACCTTCTGCGTGGTAGTTGCATACAACAACGTGATCGCCCGGCTGCGGCGTTCGTCACCGAACCTGCTGGAGGCATCTGCCGACCTCGGTGCCCATGCGACGCAGACCTTCCGGCTGATCACCTTCCCACTGGTGCGCTCGGCCCTTGTCGCCGGTGGCATCCTGGCGTTCGCACTGAGTTTCGACGAGATCGTGGTCACGACGTTCACCGCCGGCGCCGGCTTCCAAACCCTGCCGCAGTGGATCCTGGCCAACTTCAGCCGGCCCAGGTTCATCCCTGTCGTCAACGTGTTGGCGACGTTCGTGATGATCGTGTCGATCCCGCTGGCCTGGTTGGCTCAGAAGCTAAGCGGCGGCAGTGGGGGCTCGCCCTGACGCCTGGCGGTAGCGTGATCGCGCCATGCCATGGATCTATCTCGTACTCATCGTCATCGTGTTGGTCGTCGGACTCGGCGTCGTCGTGCTCAATCGGCGGCGTACCGCTGCGCTGCAGTCCAAGACACCGGCGCCAGCTCGCGACGTGCCTCCTCAGCCGCCCCCGCCACGGCCGCAAGCGGAGCCTGTTCTCACCGAGCCAGAGGTCGTCGAGCGTCCCAACTTCCGCGGCCGCATGTCGAAGGCGCGCAACGCGTTGGCTGGAACGTTGCTGGGGATCCGTACTCGCAGCGGTATCACCAACGAGACGTGGGACGAGCTGGAGGACGCATTGCTGCGCGCCGATGTCGGTGTGCGCGTCACCGACGAGTTGCTCGGCGGGCTGAGAACGCGGGTGAAGTCGAAGGAGATCACCGAGCCGGCACAACTCCTCGATGCGCTGCAGACCGAGATGGTCGATCGACTCTCGGGGGCTGACCGTTCGCTGCGATTCGACGATGTGCCCGGCGGCCCCAACGTGTGGTTGTTCGTCGGTGTCAACGGGGTGGGCAAGACCACGACCATCGGCAAGGTCGGCGCACAGCAGGCTGCGCTGGGTCGGTCGGTGCTGATGGCAGCCGGCGACACCTTCCGGGCCGCTGCCGTCGAGCAACTGGGAACCTGGGCCGAGCGCAGTGGAGCCGAGCTGGTGCGTGGCAACGAGGGCGGCGATCCCAGTGCCGTCATCTTCGATGCCATCGAGAGCGCGACCGCGCGCCGCATCGATTTGGTGCTCGGCGACACCGCCGGACGTCTGCACACCAAGACGAATCTCATGGAGGAACTCCGCAAGGTTCGCCGCGTTGCCGCCAAGGGTGCGGGTCAGGTAACCGAGGTGCTGCTGGTGGTCGACGCGACCACAGGGCAGAACGGTCTCGCCCAAGCTCGCGAGTTCGGCGATGCCACCGAAGTGACGGGCGTGGTGCTGACGAAACTCGACGGCTCGGCCAAGGGGGGCATCGTCTTTGCGATCGAGACAGAACTCGGGCTGCCGGTGAAGTTGGTGGGTCTCGGCGAGTCGATCGGTGACCTGGTTGCTTTCGACCCGGTCGAGTTCATTGACGCCCTGATCAAGGAAGATTGATGCACTCAGAAACCTCGGTGATTCCTGGAACCGCAGCGCCGGTCTCCGACGTCAAACAGTCATGATTCGCTCACGCCGTTCTGCACTCGTTGCCGTCGCGATCGTCCTCGGGCTCAGTGCCTGTGGAGATCCCAACACCACTGCCCCTCTTGCCGACCAGCCCCCGGTGATCCGACTGGCCAGTGGTCAGACCGGATCCGCCGGCGGTAGCTCTGCCGCAGCACCCACCGCCGAACTCGATGCCTCTGCTGCCGACACGAAGATGGCGTTCGCGGCTCCTACCGAGTTCGTCTACGACGGTGAACTGCCGGTGCTCGACGGTCCTGCGGGGTCATGGTTCTTCGGCACTGGCCAGCAAGCGGATGTCGATCGCATCGCATCGCTGGCCGCATCGCTGGGGGTCGAAGGCGACGTTCGCTCGCTTCCCCAGGACCAGGGTGGCGGTTGGGCGGTCGGGCCGGAGGACTACAGCGATTCGGTCTTGTTCGTCGGCTCCGATGGCATGTTGAGCTGGTACTTCAACGGTCCTCCCAGCGCCATGTCGCGCGGCGGCTGTGTCGAAGCGGGCATCGCAGTCGATCCTGCCGTCGGCTCCGGTGTCGCCGGTAGCTCTGGCACCCCAACCGATGCGGTCGCGGCGCCCGAGACGTTGCCGGCAGACACGCCCACAGACACCAAGCCGGCCGTCGAGGTCCTTCCTCCCGACGCGTGTGCCACACCGGAGCCACCCGTCGGAGTTCCGACCAAGGACGAGGCCTTGGCCAAGGCCCAGCAACTCTTCGCCGATTGGGGCTACGACGTCAACTCGTACCAGTTCGACGAGGCCTACGCCGACGAGTGGAGTGCAACCATCAACGCCTCCCTGGTGCTCGAGGGCATGAAGGCGCCCGTCATGCTCTCTGTCGGTTTCGGCGAGAACGGCGTGGTCACCTACGCGTCGGGTTACCTGTCCGAGCCGGAGCGCGGTGCCGACTATCCGACCATTGGCACGGCTGCCGGCCTCGAGCGGTTGAAGGAGCAGCAGAACCAGTACTTCGGTTTCGGTGACCCGGCCGTGCTGAGTGCCAGCGATACCGACGTGGCCGTCGCCCCCGCCGTCGGCGCTCCCGCGATCGCGCCGTGCGAACCCGAGTCCGCCAGGGCTGACTGCGCACCTGTCGATGCCGAGCCGGTCACTGTCACGCTGAACAGCGTGAAGGCCGACCTCACCATGCTGTGGGGTGCCGACAACACCATCTGGCTGCTGCCGGCCTACTCGTTCGGTTCGACCGATGGCGGCATCTACACGGTGATCGCCGTCGACGATGCCTACATCCAAGAGGCCGAGCCCGAGATCGCCACCACCGAACCCGCCGTCGACCCCGACGTGCCTGTGACTGCAGTGGCAGTGGACGGCGGCGACGTTTCTGCGTGCACGAAGTTCGAGACACCGACCGAGATCACCACTCCTGGCCTTGATGTCGAGTGGGCTCAGCGCTGGGTCGGTCTGTGCCTCTCGTACGCCGAGGAGGAGGCGGCGGTGCTCGGATGGTCCGTGCGGGTCGTGCGCCAAGACGGCGTCGACCTGGATGCCACAGACGACTTCTCCGACACCCGCATCAACGTTGCCGTCGACGGCGAGATCATCACCGAGATCATCTCCATCGGCTGACCGTCCCACCCAACCCGGCGTTTGTGAGTTGACGCCCCGATACGGTGCCGGAGTCATCAGACGCTGGGGCGGGGCACGCCCACCCGCCGCTAGCCTGCTTGGCGATGTTCGACTCATTGTCCTCGCGCCTTGAAGGCGTCATCAAGAAGATCCGCGGCAAGGGTCGCCTGACCGACGACGACGTCGACGAGGTGTTGAAAGAGATCCGCACGGCGCTGCTCGA
>JANOCR010000253.1:0-2022 GCA_031412355.1 Ilumatobacteraceae bacterium
ATCCGGATCGCCGACGGGAAGGTGTCGTTGGACGACTGCGACGCATTGACATCGTCGTTGGGGTGGACCGCCTGGCCGAGCAGTTCCGAGGCCCGGTTGGCAATGACCTCGTTCATGTTCATGTTGGTGCTCGTTCCCGAGCCGGTCTGGAACACGTCGACCGGGAACTGATCGGCCATCTCGCCGCGGACGATTTCGTCGGCCGCCTGTTGTATCGCCGAGGCGGTCGCCCCGTCGAGGATGCCGAGTTCGCCGTTGATCGCAGCACACTCTGCCTTGATCATTGCCAGGGCTTCGATGATCGGTCGAGGGATCCGGTCGCCCGAGACAGGGAAGTTGTCGATCGCCTTCTGAGTCTGCTCTCCCCAGCGAGCCTGTGTCGGATGAAGCGTCACGATCGATGACCTTATCGACATCGACTGTCAGCAGAAGATGGGCGTCTAGCTGTCGACGAGGCTGACGGCAGCCACATCGTCGATGCCCTTGATCCTGGACAGTCGACGGACGTGTGCACCCGAATCCGGCCATGCCGCGGTGTTCGTCATCAGGGTGACGACGCCATCGTTGACTGCGAGATCCTTCAGTGCCGGATCCCGGCGCAATACGGGGTCGGACGTGACGGCCGCGCGAACTTTGGCCTCGGTGATCAGTTCCGACAGGGACCGCGTCTCGCGCTGCGCTACGGCGCGGCGTAGGAAATCGGTCCAGCGACGGACGTCTTTGCGGTTGACCCATGCGGCCGACGCCAGGGCGGCGATCCACATCGGACGAATGCGCCGGGTGATGATTCGGGGGATCATGAGAATCTCTTCCTTTGTGGTGTCGGGGCTACAACGCGCCAGGTCGGACAGGGTGGCCAGTTGTACGACGTCGATGAGTTGTACCCACGCCGATAGGGCGTCAAACGCTGTCTCAGGCCGTGTCGGGTGTGTCTTCGCCGAGATGGCTGCGGAGCTCTGCAAGGCTCGACGTGATCAGGCGCCCGACATGTACCTGGCTGGTGCCGATCTTGTCGGCGATCTGTGCCTGGCTGAGCTCCTCGAAGAACCGCATGTACAGGATCTGGCGTTGGCGCGGGCGGAGACGATCGAGCAGTCCGCTGATGACCTCACGATTCAGCACGGCCTCGAAGCTGCCCTCGACAGCGGGCGCGCCTCGCCCTGCTTGGTCGAGGGTGTGCGCACGGTATGCGTTGTTGGCCTCCAGCGCCTCGATCACGGACTCTTCCGGCAGTCGCATGCGTGCTGCGACCTCAGAGATTCGGGGAGATCGCTGCAACTCTTTCGACAGGGCTTCAGTGGCCGCGTTGACCGCCGGCCGCAGGTCCTTGGCGCGTCGCGACACATGAACACCCCACGTGTGATCGCGGAAGTAACGGCGAAGCTCGCCCATGATGGTCGGGGTGGCGTAGGCACCGAACGGCACGCCGTGCGTCGGGTCGAACCGCTCGATCGCATTGAGCAGGCCGATCCGAGCAACCTGCACCAGGTCGTCGAACGGCTCGCCTCGATCCGCAAACCGGCGCGCGCTACGAGTTGCCAGCCACGAGGTCCGCTCGGCTATCTCGTCGCGCAGACTCGTCTCGCGGCTCTTACCATAGCGCTCGAGGGACTCTTGCAGCCATCGTTCATCACTTTCCGGATGGCTGGGAGTCTCGGTCACGTGATCGACGCGTGAGTCACAGACGCCCAAATCTGGGCATGGCCGTCGACAAGGTCGATCTCGTGGGAGGTGCACACTCCGGCGAGCACCGTTCGGCACAGGATCAGATCAGGATGTTCGGCATCGAAGCTTTGGGTGGCTGTCTGGCCCTGAACCGTGAATGCGTTTGCCTCGACGGCGAACTGAACCTCGATCTGCCCTCCGCCTCCGTGCTCGATCAGGGCCAACAGGACTTCACTGACCGCGATCCTGATGTCTTCGACCTCGTCGACCGTGAACCCGGCCATGGCGGCGATCCCGCTGGCGGCCAACCGCAGCACACGCGACAGCGTTGGATCCGGTGGCAACCTCAGAACAACA
>JANOCR010000254.1:0-22623 GCA_031412355.1 Ilumatobacteraceae bacterium
GTCGCCCAACCCGACGGCGCTGCTGCGGTCGAGATCCCGGTCGACGTCATCGAGGTGTCGGCGTTGCTCGACCACCTTGCCGCGCCCGTCGCGCCTCAGACGTCGCGCCTGCTCACGTAGTGGGCGAGGGCGATCAGTTCATCGCGGCTGTTCGGCGTGACCGGGGCAATCTCGATGGCCGCAATCGCCGCGACGGTCAGTGTGGCAATCTGTGTTTCCAGGGCAGCCAGAGCGCCGGTGTCGACGATCACCTGTTGGATGTCGGCGATGTCGCGGTCGACGAGATCCGGTGACCCGACCCGGTCGAGCACGGCTCGTTGCGCGGATGTCGCGACCTCGACGGCGCGGGCCAGCAGCGGCGTCGGCTTGCCTTCACGTAGGTCCCCACCTACTGGCTTGCCGGTGACGGCCTCGTCGCCGAAGGCACCCATCACGTCGTCGCGCATCTGGAACGCGTCGCCCAGTGGCAGCCCATAGGCGCTGAGCGCGGGAAGCAATTCGCCGGCGCGGTCGGGCGCTGCCAATACAGCGCCTAGGTGCAACGGCCGCTCGACGGTGTATTTGCCACTCTTGTAACGGCAGATCCGCTCGGCCTTGTCGAGGCGTCGATCGCCTCGCACACTGCCGACGATGTCGAGCAACTGGCCGATGTTGAGCTCTGTGCGCAACTCGTTCCAGATCATCCAGGCGTCGCGCGGCGCATCGATCAAGAGGTGATCTGCCATGACGAACGCCAGGTCACCGACCAAGATCGCCACTCCCTCGCCGAAGCGACGCGATTCGCCGGCCCAGCCGGCCGCGGCGTGAGCTTCGGCGAAGACAGTGTGCGTTGTGGGCGTGCCGCGCCGGCTGACAGCGTCGTCCATGACATCGTCGTGGAACAGGGCAAAGGCGTGCATCAACTCCAGCGCGGCGCCGGCATCGACGATCTGCTGATCGTCGGCGTGCCCGCCGGCACCGACGAAACCCCAGTGACAGAACGATGGGCGCAGGCGCTTGCCACCGCCGAGCACCAGCCGGGCGATCTGCTGCATCGGGGCTTGCAGGTCTTCATCGAACGCTGCCCAGCGAGCGGTCTCGACGTCGAGCAACGTACGCAGCCTGGCTTCGACAACGCTGGCGATGACGGCCAGCGACTGAGGTGGGGCAGCTGCAGGCACCCCCGCAGGCTAGGCGTGAAGTGGGCTTGCGGCGCCGTCGACTACCCGCTGCACTGCGGCGAATTGGGTCGCGGCCTTCGGGGCTTCCTTCAGCCATTGTGCGGCGGTGTGCTCGGCGATGGCATCGCTGACTCGGATCAGCGGTTGGCCGGTCGATTGGGCCAACACCTGAACCTGACAGGCACGCTCGAAGAAGTACATCTTCTGCCAAGCGTCGGCGACGTCAGTGCCGATCACCATCACACCGTGGTTGGCCAGCATGACGACTGTGACTTCGTCACCGATGACCTCACCGAATCGGCAGCCCTCTACGGCAGCGTCGACGAGGCCGCCGTACGCCAGATTCGCCAGGCGACCGTGGAACAACATGGCGTTCTGGCTGAGCTTGCTGTCGAAGCCGCCGACCGTCAGCGACAGAGCGGTGGCGTAGGGCATGTGCGTGTGGAACACCGCCTTGGCCGATGGCCGAGCCAGGTGACAACCGCGGTGGATCATGAAGGCCGAGGTCACCCATTCGCCCTCGCCGTCGACGACCCGGCCGTCGAAGTCGATCGTCAAGATGTCGGCCTCGGTGATCTCGGACCAGTGGGGACCGTAGCGATTGAGCAGGAACAGATCGTCGTGGCCGGGGAGGGCCAGCGAGAAGTGGTTGTCGATGCCCTCGTTGAAACCGTAGAACGCAGCCGCCCGAAATGCCGCTGCCAGTTCGCGCTTGGCCGCGACCGCTACGTCGCTGGAGATCGATGATGTTGCCGACATGATCAAAAAACTATCAGCCTGGGTCTTCGTTGAGGTCGGCGACGACCTGTTCGATGTGGAGTCGGGCGTTGCCGATTCGGTCGCGACAGAACGCGATCAGCTCGGCCGCGCGCTTGACCTGAGTTGCCAGCACGTCGACATCGACATCGGCTCGTTCGAGTTCGGCGAGAATCGTTTCGAGTTCGGCCAGGGCAGCGGCGTATCCGGTGGCGACTGGTTCGGTCATGTGTTGGTCTCCTCGACGCGGCTGCGGGCACTTCCCGTGGCAAATGTGGTGACGATGCTCGACCCCGTCGCCAGGTCGCCGGCAGCGCGCACGATGGTGCCGTCGGCGGTGCGGGTGATGCTCCAGCCACGAGCCATGGTGTGCACCGGGTCGAGCAGGCGCACCCTGGAAGCGACCGCCTCGATGTGGCGGAGCTCGGGCTCGAGGCGGGCCGGCACGCGACCCAGCGAGGTGCGCGCCGCGACCAAGCGGTCGGCGCTGCGTTCGAGGGCGCGATCCGCCGCCGATCCAAGGCGCTGGCGGCGGTGCCCCAGCCGATCGTCGCTGCGCTCGACGGCCGACACGGTTGCCCGGCGTACGCCATGGGCGATCGTGGCCAGTGACGCGCTGGACTGTTGGAGCGCCCGATTGGCGTGGGCGTCGATGCTCGACCACACCCGCTGCACTTCGGCCTGAAAGGCGAGCACGTGCTCGACCAGTGCAGCAGCGCACGCGGTGGGAGTTTTCAGCGAACTGTGGGCGACCTCGTCGGCGACGCTGCGATCGACCTCGTGGCCGAGACCGGTGAACACCGGCAGCGGCGATGTGGCGATGGCCGTTGCAATCGTCTCGTGATCGAAGGTTGCCAGGTCGGTTTTTGAGCCCCCACCGCGAACGAGCACGACGACATCGAGATCGTCGTGCCGTGTGAGGGTGCGCAGCGCACCGGAGACCATGTCGACGGCCCATTCGCCCTGCACGCGGACGTCGATCACCCGCAGGCGGAACGCCAGACCGCTGCGATCGAGCTCGTGGGTGAAGTCGCCCCACGCCGCGCTTGCGGTACTGGTGACGACGCCGACTCGCAGCGGCGCGGCCGGCACCCGGGTGCGGCGATTGGCGTCGAACAAGCCCTTGGCCACCAGGCGGCGCACGACATCGTCGCGTTCCAGCGCCATTTCGCCGAGCGTGAATCGAGGGTCGAGGCTGCTCATCTTCAGCCCCAGCTGCCCCGACGGAGCGAAGAAGTCGAGATGGCCGAACAGGCGCACCTTCAGCCCGTCGCTGAGCTGCAAGCGATGCTTGGCCAGCATCGGACGAAGCCGCATACGCGCGTTGGCGAAGAACTGCACGTTGACGGCCGCCTTGCCGTTCTCGGTTTCCTCGACGAGGCGGAAGTATGCGTGAGGGCCGCGTTCGCTCCAGCCCTGGATCTCGCCACGAACCCACACTCCATCGGTGAAACCTCGGCGTAGCGACGAGTTGATTGCTTCGGCGAGCTCGCCGACCGTGTAGGTCGGCACCCCACCGTCGTCAAGATCGAGGTCGAACGCCACCTGACTCACGGTGAGAGTCTGGCCGGTCAGGCGCCGAGTTCGCGCACGTTGTCGAACTCGCCGTCAACCTCACCCGGGAACTCGCGGGCTTCTTCGACGCCGAACAACTGACCATCGATCGGCAGCTGTTGCTTGCGTCGCAGGTCCTCGATGGCGTTGAGCGGGCGCTCGAGGGCGCGTCGACGGGTGGTGGCCAACTCGTCGAACGACCGGTTGAGCGTGTCGAACTGACGCTTGACCTTGTCGATCGACTCGGTGTACTTGCCCCATTGTTGGCCGAACTTGCCGAGCAACTGCAGGATCTCTTGGCTGGTCTCTTCGATCACGAAGTTGTCGAACGCCTGGCGGATCACGCCGAGAAACGCGAACAGGGTGAGTGGCGAGCAGATGACCACGCTGGCCGCCATCGCCTCTTCGATGAGGCCGTTGTCGCTCTCGTGGATGAACGCACTGACGGTTTCGTTGGGGACGAACAGCAGCACGTTGTCGACCGCAAACCGGTCGTCGGTGGACGCGTACTCGCGGCGGGCTAGTTCGCGAACCCTGGCGCGCACATCGCGGACGAACGTCGCCCGGTGCGCGGACCGCTCGGCTTCGGTGGAGGCATCGAGGAACTTGAGGTAGGCCGCCATAGGGAACTTCACGTCCATGAACAGGACGTGACCCTTCGGCAGCAGGAACGTGAAGTCGGGAATGCCCGTGCCTTCGCCCACCACGGCGGTGCGCTTGTGGTAGTTGACACCCTCGTGGAAGCCGGCAAGACGCAGCACGTCTTCGGCCATACGCTCGCCCCATTGCCCGCGTGCGTTGGAGCTGGCCAACGCCTCGCGGAGGCTGTTGGTGGTGGTCGACAGCATCTGGGTGATCTCGGAATGCACCTGCAACGAGCGATCGACCTGGCCGAACCGCTCGGACGTGGCTTCGCCGAGCTTCTGCACGAGTTGTGACAGCCGATCGATGTCGGTGCGAACGCCGGTCTGAACCTCGCCGAGGCGCTGATCGATCAACTGCTGGCGACCGGCCAGCGATGCATCACTGGCCTGGGTGTGGGCGCCGAGTTGTTCGCGGCTCATGGTGATGGCCTGCTCGACGGCCAGCATGGCCGCCTGGCTGATGACATCGGCCGAGACCGACGGCGCGGCCGGCACGGCGGCCGGCGGGTTGCGCCGGGCGACCAGCCAGGTCAGCGCGGCAACGGCGGCAACGAGGCAGAGGACGAGTGCGATCTCCATGGGCACCATCATGACGAGGGGGTGTTACAGGGTCGCGGATAGGCGCCTGGGTTACCCCGAAAGCCCAGTGTTCACCCAGGTAGCAGCGTGTTTTCCCCGGCGCGGATCTGGGCGGCGTAGAAGCCGTCGAGGGCCATCAGGTGGTCGTGGGTGCCTTCTTCCACGATCTGGCCGCCGTCGAGCACCAGGATTCGGTCCGCGTCGCGAATGGTCGACAGCCGGTGAGCGATCACCAGCGCCGTTCGGCCGCGCAGCGCCTCGTCGAACGCCGCCTGCACGTGAGCCTCGTTCTCGTTGTCGAGATGGCTGGTCGCCTCGTCGAGGATCATGACGACCGGATTCTTCAACAGCAGGCGAGCGATCGCCAGTCGTTGCTTCTCGCCGCCGCTCAATCGGTAGCCGCGCTCGCCGACCATCGTGTCGTAGCCATCGGGCAGCGAAGCGATCGTCTCGTAGATCCGCGCGCCTCGGCAGGCCGCGTCGAGCTCGGGAATCGTGGCGTCAGGCTTGGCGTAGCGCAGGTTGTCGCCGATCGACTCGTGGAAGAGATGCGGATCCTGGCTGACCACACCGATCGCGGCACGCAGGGTTTCTTGGGTCAGGTCGCGCACGTCGTGGCCGTCGACACTGACGCTGCCGCCGGTGACGTCGTACAGCCGCGGTATCAACCCGGCCAGCGTCGTCTTGCCAGATCCGGACGCACCGACCAGTGCGACCGTTTCACCTGGGCTCAGCTTCAGGCTGAGCCCGGCGAGGACATCGCGGTCCGGGTCGTGACCCAGCAGTGCATTGGGCGCCTCGAGCGACGGCACCGTGACCTCGGCCGCGGTCGGGTATCGGAACGACACGTCGTGGAACTCCACCGTTCCTTTCGGATCGACGAGGTCGACGGCGCCTGGGCGATCGGTGATGCTCTCGGGTGCGTCGAGCACCTCGAAGACGCGCTCGAAACTCACCATCGCAGTCATCAGGTCGACGCGCGCGTTGGTCAATCCGGTCAACGGCTGGTACACACGGGTGACCAGCGCAGCCAGGGCGACCAACGTGCCGCTGCTGATCTTGCCATCGACGACCAGGTGGGCACCGACGCCGTAGATCGCCGCAGCACCCAGCGCGCCTACAAGGCCCAGCGCGACGAAGAACACCCGTCCGTACATCGCCGACTTGATGCCGATGTCGCGAACCTTCGCGGCGCGGCCGGAGAACAGTGTGGTCTCGTCGTTGGACCTGCCGAACAGCTTGACCAACTGGGCACCGGCAACGTTGAACCGCTCGGCCATCTGTGAGTTCATCTCGGCGTTGGTGTTCATGTGCTGGCGTGCGAGTGCCTGGAAGCGCCGTCCGACTCGCTTGGCGGGAACGATGAACAACGGCAACACGACCAGCGCCAGCAGGGTGAGGCGCCACTCGAGGAGGAGCATCGCGGCCAATGTCGTGACGAGCACCACGACGTTGCTGACCACGCTGCCCAGCGTGCTGGTGACCGCATTCTGTGCGCCGACGACGTCGTTGTTGAGGCGGCTGGTCAGTGCACCGGTCTGCGTGCGGGTAAAGAACGCGATGGGCATGCGTTGCACCTTGGCGAACAAGGCGACGCGCAGGTCGTAGATCAAGCCCTCGCCGATGCGGGCCGAGCACCACCGCTGCACGATCGCCAGCGCCGCGTCGGCCAGCGCCGCACCGACCACGAGCGCGGCGAGTGCGGTGATCATCGATCGATTGCCCTCGGGGATCGCATCGTCGAGGATGGCCCTGAATGCGAAGGGCGGGACGAGTTCGAGAAGCGCGCTGACGACGATGGTGCAGAGGAACACGACGATGATCGACCGGTACGGACGTGCGAATCGCCACGCCCGCCGCACCGCGCTGCGTTGCAGGTGCGAGCCCCTCAGGGCTTCGTTGTCGCCGGGCAGCAACCAATGTGGGCTCATTCGCATGCTTCGAGGATACGGGTGGCGCCGAGTGTCGGGACCCGGCTCGCCTTACGCTGGGCGACTCATGCGCCGAGTGGCTTCGATGATCTGTGGTGTCGTGCTACTGGCAGGCTGTGGCATCGATCCCGGCGTTGCGGCCACCGAGGCGCAACACTCCGACGCCACGTTCGATCCCACGGACGATCCGTTCGGTTGGACACCGTTCGGTGATACGGACCTGGTCGAGATCGGTACCTTCACCGTTCCGATCGACTATGCGGATCCGTCGAAGGGAGACTTCGATCTTTTCGTCGCCCGCCATCTGGCCATGAAGCCCGACGAACGGATCGGCAGCCTGCTGGTGAATCCAGGTGGCCCGGGCTTCGGCGGCAGCGACTTCGCCCTGTTCGCCGAAGCCAACTTCGGCCAGCCGCTGCTGGATCATTTCGACATCGTCGCGTGGGACCCGCGCGGTACCGGCCTCAGCGATCCGAAGATCGACTGCATAGAGGACTACGACCACTTCTTCGCCACGGGCGACATCACCCCCGATGACACCGCCGAACGCGAGCAACTGGTCGATCTCGCCAAGGAGTTCACCAGCGACTGCGTCGACGAGAACCGCAGCATCTACCAGTACGTCGGCACGAACAACTCGGCCCGCGACATCGACGGGATCCGCGCTGCACTGGGAGAAGCGACGATCAGCTATCTCGGATTCAGCTACGGCAGCGAACTGGGCGCGACGTGGGCCACGCTGTTCCCCACGACCGTGCGCGCCGCCGTTTTCGACGGCGCCGTCGATCCGGCCGCCGACGACTTGGAACGAGGGGTGCAGCAGGCGAAAGGATTCGAGGAGTCGTTGTCGGCGTTCCTCGCCGCGTGCAGCGCCGAGGCCGAATGTCCGTTCAACAACGACGGCGACGCCGAGGGCGCGTTCGATCGGCTGATGCAAGCCCTCGACGAGCAACCGATACCGAGCCAACCGGGCCGGCCGACCGTGTCGCAGAACGTCGCCGTGTGGGCGGTGGGACAGGCGCTGTACTCGCAATCGAACTGGCCGGTCCTTGCCCTCGCCCTCACGGATGCGCAGAACGGCGACGGCACCGCGTTGGTTGCGTTGTACGACGAGTACTTCCTTCGCCAGCCGGACGGCACCTACGCCGATGCCCTGGAGGCGTTTTCTGTGATCTCGTGCATGGACGCTGCCGAGCGCCCAACCGTCGACGAGGACGACGCCGACGCGGCGAAGGTGAACGCGGTCGCGCCCCGCTTCGCAGTTCGCAGCGTCGGCGACTACTCGTGCACGTTCTTCCCGCCGACCATCGACCCGAGGATCGAGATCACCGGCGAGGGTGCGGGTCCGATCGTCGTGCTGGGCACTACCGGCGACCCGGCCACACCGCTCGACGGGAGCCGCAAGATGGCCGCAGCGCTCGAGCAGGGACGCTTGGTCGAAGTGGTAGGCAACCGGCACACCGGCTACGGCCTGAACGCCTGCTCGTCGGCAGCCGTCGAGAACTACCTGATCGACCCCGCCGGCCAACTGCCTGCCGATGGCCTTCGCTGCGAGTAGCAGCGTTTGGCGGCCCGAACTTTGACGGTCCGGAAGGAACTTTGGCGGAAGGAGTGGGATTCGAACCCACGGAGACCCATAAGACCTCAACGGTGTTCGAGACCGTCCCATTCGTCCACTCTGGCATCCTTCCGGGTGGCAGGCTATCGGGCTGGGCAGGGCGTGGCTATCCGGCAATGTTTCCTCAAGACGCTCGCGCTGCGTGCCGATGCAACATTCGTGGCGGACGCGAATCTCTTTCCCGACGAGGCTGGATTCACACCTCGACCAGCGTGGCAGGTGATCGAAGCTGCGCGTCGTCGGTACCTGACCGGTGAGCTCACGCTGACGACCAGCCCGACCACGAAGATCTTCCTGCGTGACGGTCAGGTCTACTTCGCCGAGCGGAGTTCCGACGGAGCCCTGCCGATTCGGCTCATGATGGAAGGCGTCATCACCCGCGATCAGATGCAACGCGGCACCGTGATCGTCAATGGCGTCGAGCACGTCGGCCGCATGTTCGAAGCTGATCCGACGATAGATCGACCGTCGGTCGAGCTGTGCACCGAGCTGTTCACCGACGACGTTATGGTCACCGTGGCCAACACCGTTGTCGATGGATACGAGCTGGCGCTGTATCGGCGACACCCCAGCGGGATCGACCGTTGGTACCCGCACAGTGTGCCTGTGGCCAGCCGCCAGAGCGTCGCTGCCCCGGCGACTGCTTCGACGCCAGTCAAGACGCAGGTGAAGCCCGAGCCGAAGCCCGAGGTGAAGACCGAGGTGAAGACCGAGGTGAAGACCGAACCGAAGAACAGACTCAACGCACCACCCATCACGCAGGCCGTGCCGGTGACCGCGTCGGTCGGTTCAACTCCGCCGCCCCCACCGCCGACCTCGCAGGTGCCGGTGACCACGGCCCAGGTGAAGCAGATGCCAGCGCCGACCGCGCAGATCCCGGTGACCGCTCCGCCCGCATCCGCCTCGTCCGAGATCGATGCGACGGTGATCGCCGACGAGGTGGCAGAAGCAATCAAGCGTGCATTCGCTGGGATGGGTGCGGGTTTCTAGTCCTGCCCCTGCGTTCGGCGTTCGGCGAAGAACGCTCGAAGTAGTGCACCGGCCTGGTCGGCACACAGACCGGCCGTCACCGGAGGTCGGTGATTCAGACGCGGGTCGCTGCACACGTCGTACAAGCTGCCCACCGCGCCTGCCTTCGGGTCGGTTGCCGCGTAGACGACCCTGCCGATGCGAGCGTTGACCAGTGCGCCTGCGCACATCACGCATGGTTCCAGGGTGACGTACAGCGTGCACTCGAGCAGACGCCAGTGTCCGACGACTTCAGCAGCGTCGCGGATCGCCAGGACCTCCGCATGAGCCGTGGGGTCGCCTGACAACTCGCGCTCGTTGTGCCTGGCGGCGATCACCTGACGGTCGCGAACCACGACTGCTCCGATCGGCACATCGCCGTGCGCGATGGCGGCAGCCGCCTGGTCGAGCGCCAGTCGCATCGCGTCGTCGTCGGTCAGGGGTGCCGTCACAGCGGAGGGGGTGGGATTCGAACCCACGGAGGGTTGCCCCTCACACGCTTTCCAAGCGTGCCGATTCGGCCGCTCTCGCACCCCTCCCGGGGAGCGCAAGGGTAGCGGTCACGCTAGGATTGCACCACCGAACTTTGAGGGTGGCGAACTTGTCGCCCGCCGAGTGAGGTGCCGAGTGAGGTGACGGTCGGGCCCTGTGCGACGGGCGTCCGGGAATCAGGTCAGGACCGGGAGGTAGCAGCCTTCAACGGTAACGCTTGTGTGCTGCAGGCAGCCTGGCCGTCACCTCAGTCGGCCAAAACCTCAGCCGGCCAAAACCTCATTCAGCCGGTGCGGTTCGCGCCGCCAGGCGCTGCGCCCGCTCGACCAGGTGCGGCGCGCCGATGCGTTCGGCGATTTCCGCAAAGCCGTCGGTGGGGCCGGTCCAGTGCCAGTCGTCGACCCGACCGACGGCGACGTCGGTCTCGATGGTGGCGATCCGGCGGAACAGCAGGGCGAGCTCGAAATCATCGCGGAGCGTGACCGCCAGCCTCGCCGCGCCGCGCAGTGCAGGCAGTCCCCAGTCGCCCGACGACGGTGGAATCTCGGTGATCGAGCCGAACTTTGCCAGCACGGTGGCAGCGCTTTTCGCACCCCAACCGGCGATTCCCGGATAGCCGTCGGCGGTGTCACCGACCAGCGCCAAATAGTCTGCGATCGACTGAGGGCCGACGCCGAACTTCAGCGTCACAGCGTCCTCGTCGACGAACTCGCCCTTGCGTCGGTCGTACTGCACGATCCGGGTTCCGCGCACGCATTGGCCGAGGTCTTTGTCGGGCGTGACGATGACCACTTGCGTGACCCGCGGGTCGGCGTCGGCGACCGCTGCGGCAGCTCCCAACGCATCATCAGCCTCGTACTCGACCATCGCCCACGTCGTGAATCCGGCGCTGACCAGGGCCTCTTCCATGACTGGGATCTGACGTAGCAGCACCGGGTCCATGCCCGCGCTGGTCTTGTAGCCGGGCCACATGTCGTTGCGGAAGCTCTCGATCACGTGGTCGCTGGCGACGCCGAGATGCGTGGCGCCTTCACTGACCATCTGCAAGGTCGAGGCGACCACGCCCGCAGTCGCGGCGTATGGCCCGGCATCGGTGTGTCGGGCGGCCTGGCCGAAATGCTGGCGGAACAACTCATAGGTTCCGTCGATCAAATGGACGCGCACGAAGCCACCGTAGTCGGCAAAGATCTCTCAAGATTGGGGCAAGTTCGACCGATGCATTGTCCGTGGCGAACGAACTTCCGACGACTCCGGCATGGGTGCCGGCGGCACCCACTGAACCCCCGCCGCCCGTGCACGCGGCGGCGGCTCCCTCGTCGACCGAAATCATCGCAGCGACCATCGCCGGCGCTGTCGAGCGTCAACTCACGCAGTACGTGTCGACGATGTCGCAGCAGGTCGAAGCAACCCGTCAAGCGGCGGAGACAGCGCGCCAAGATATGCGTGCCGAGTTCGCCCAGCAGTTGGAGGCGCTGACCACTCGGGTCACAGCCGATCACCAGGCGAACGACCGCTACCAGTCAGCGTTGCAGGCGGCTCTGGAAGAGCGCCTCGCCGAGTTCGCCAACCATCAGCACCAGACATTGACGACCATCAACGCCAAAATGGCCAGCCTTCCTTCCATGGTGCAGGCCGAGCTGCCGGCTCAGTTCGCAGCGGTAAGCCAAGGGCTGCGCGACTACCTCGAGCACAAGACCGCGGCCGTCGAGACGCAGATCGACGATCTGCACAAGTCGAGTCGTCGATTCGACGAGCAGGCCGCCTCGATCGTCGCCTCGATCAACGAGACGGTTGCAGCCCTGTCGCGACGCATGGACGATGGTGATCTGACAGTGACACGCGCGGTCGAGCAGCGGCTCGGTGACGTGCGCGGGCTGGTCGATCAGGCCGGCGCCGACGTGGCTCGTCAACTTGCCGAGCACGGCCAGATCCTGTCGCAGCGCGTCGATGCGATCGACATGAAGATGGTCGATCGGGCGCTGGCGATGGAAGAGCGCATCAACGAGCACAACGGCGTGAAGATTGCGAACATCGACGCCGCGCTCGGTCGCATCGGTGCCGGTTTCGACGATGCCATGGGCGCACTGTCGAAGCGGATCGTCGATCTGGAAGCCAAACTGCTCGAAGCCGGCGACCGCATGGACGAGATGGCCAAGGACATCGCCAAGGTCGACGAAGAGGCGATCAACGCGGTGAAGGAACAGCTTTCGAGCGCCGTCGGTGAGGCGATGCTGGTGCGCATCGAGGTCGACCGCTTCATGGCGTCGCAGGAGGAGAAGTTCGATGCCACCGCGCTGCGGCTGTCGGAGATCGAATCTCAGCTGGCCGACACGATGGACGTCAGTGAGGCCGTGCAACTCGAGCGTCTCGAAGAGATCGAACGGGCCTTGCTCGAACTGAATCCCAACCAGTTCGTCCGCAAGGTCGAAGCAAATGGTGGTGGCGGATTCCCGTCACCGAACACCAACACATCGCGGCCGGCGGGCAGCGAGAGCACATCATCGGAGCCCAGCTTCTCGTCGTATTGACGCGGAGTTGGTTGAAGCCCCCAGCGGCGGGAGACGGGCACTATGGCACTGTTCCAGAAGACGAGAGACACAACCGAGACCGCGCAATCGCTGCCGCGTCCACAGTTGCCGGAACCGGTCGTGGGCGAGGCTGCAGCCGAGTGCATGCAGGTCGGCCAGTTGCTGGCCGAGCGCGAGCAACTCGCCCCCGAGAATCTGGCGATCGCGCTGTCGGCCGCCAATGGCGACCTGCTGCAGTTCGCCGACATCGTGCTGGGTCGCTTCGGTGTCGACCGCGGTGAACTGGCCAAGGCTGTCGCCGAGGTCACCCAGGTCGCCCCGCTGGATTCGAAAGCAATCGAGCTGCCCGCGAACGCCAAGGAGTTCCTGGACGAAAAGATCGTCCGAGCTCACTGTGTAATCGGCATCGCCGACGACGACGGAACCCTTGTCGTCATCGCTGCCGATCCGAGCCCGGCCCGGCGTCGTCTCGTCGAGGCAGCGGCCGGCCGCCCCGTTCGCTGGACCGTTGCCGACCCGGCAACCATACGAACGTTCATCGACCGCACCTATCGCGCCGACGACGAGATCGACAAGCTGGTCAGAACCTTTGAAGTAGGTGACGACCAGAGCAAGGTCGCCGCCGCGGCTGCCGAGGTGAACCTCGATGACCAGGCACCGATCATCCAGTTGGTCAGTCGAATCGTCAGCCAGGCGATGCGGGACCGCGCGTCCGACATCCACATCGAACCGCTCGACGAGAAGATGCGCATCCGCTTCCGCATCGACGGTCACCTCGTCGAAGCATTCTCGCTGCCGATCAGCGCTCACGCCGCGCTCACCAGTCGCCTGAAGATCATGAGCGGCATGAACATCGTCGAGAAGCGCAAACCGCAAGACGGGCAGTTCTCGACGGTGATCGACGGCAAGGACGTCGACGTTCGCGTCGCCAGCGTCGCCACGGTGTTCGGTGAGAAAGTGGTCATGCGAATTCTCGACAAGAGCCGGTCGATGATCGGTCTGGCGGAGCTCGGCTTCCCGCGCGAGACCTACCTCCACTACTCGAAAATGATCCACTCTCCGTTCGGGATGGTCATTTGTGCCGGCCCGACCGGCGCAGGCAAGACCACCACGCTGTATGCGTCGTTGCTCGAGGTCAACTCGACGGGTACCAATGTCACGACGGTCGAGGATCCGGTCGAGTACGTGTTTCCCGGGATCAATCAGATCCAGACCAACGAGCAGGCGGGGCTGACGTTCGCGACGGGCTTAAAAGCAATTCTTCGTCAAGATCCCGACGTCATTCTCGTGGGCGAGATCCGAGATGCCGATACAGCCCGTATCGCTGTTCAGTCTGCCCTCACTGGTCACTTAGTCCTGTCGTCACTTCACGGCACGGACTCTGTGGCCGCGCTCCATCGATTCCTCGACATGGGTATCGAGGCGTTCCTGATCGCCTCTGCCGTCGTCGGTGTCATCGGGCAGCGACTGCTGCGCCGAATCTGCGACTCGTGCAAGGAGCCCTACTCGCCGGGCGCCGACGAACTGGCTGCGTTCCGCCAGCACAGTGGCGGCAGCGACAAGTCTCAGTTCTTCCACGGAGCCGGATGCAACTACTGCGCCGGCACCGGTTACCGCGACCGCATCGGTGTGTACGAACTCCTGCGCATCACCCCGGAGCTTCGTCGCCTGATCGTCGGTTGGGCCACCACCGAAGAGCTCCGTCGTCTCGCCGTCGCCCAAGGCATGCGCACGATGTTGCGCGAAGGCATGGCCCTGGTCGAAAACGACGTCACCACCATCCCCGAAGTCATCAAGACCCTGTACGCCAGCTAGGAGCCACGACATGCCAAGGTTTGCATATGCCGCCATCGATGCGGCCGGAGGTTCCGTCGAAGGCGTGACCAAAGCCGCCACCATCGGCGAGGCCCGCGCGGGTCTGCTGGATCAAAATCTGTATCCGGTCAAGATCCAGGAAAAGCGCGGTGCGCTCGACTTCGAGTTGACGAAGGAGAAGGTCAAGAAGAAGGAGCTGATGCACTTCACGCGCCAGCTCGCCGTCTTCGTCAAGGCCGGTATCCCCATCACCGAGGCGATGCAGATCATCGGTGACGAGACTCAAGACGTCGCCTTGCAACGGACCATCACCATGATGGTGGACGATCTGCGCAACGGCGGGACGCTGTCCGACGCCGCGGGGAAGCATCCTGAGGCCTTCCCGAACTATTACATCGGCATCGTGCAATCGGCCGAGATGAGCGGCAAGCTCGACGAGACGCTGGAAAGCCTTGCCGGCTACCTGGAGCGCGAGGTCGAGACCCGGGCAAAGGTTGTCTCGGCGCTGTCGTATCCGGGTGTGGTCATGGTCATGGCCCTGTTCACCGTTGTGGTGCTCGCCGGTTACGTTCTGCCGCAGTTCAAGCCTCTCTTCGAGGAGCTCGATGCCGAGCTGCCACTGACGACGCGCTCGCTGTTGTTCGTGGCGACGTTGTTCAGCACGCTGTGGTACATCCCGTTCAGCGTTTTCTGCGCGTTTGCGGGAACGATGTACTGGCTGTTCAAGACCGACGGCGGCCGGCCGGTGAAGGACAAGCTCGTCTTGAAGATCCCGGTCATCAAAGGCATCGTCGAATACGCCATCCTGGAGCGGTTCTGTCGCATCCTCGCGGCGATGGTCAAAGCCGGCGTACCCCTGCCGGATGGGATGAAGACCACGACCGAAGCGACGGCAAACGTTGTCTTCAGGGAGCGCTTGGAAGTTGCTCAGGTCGAGATGATGGAGGGCGCGGGTTTTTCCAAGCCACTGGCGGCCACCGAACTCTTCCCGGGCGCCGCCAAGCAGATGTTCAAGGTGGGCGAGGAGACCGGCACGCTCGACCAACAGCTCGAGGTGGCGAGTACGTACTTCGACCGTGAGCTGGAGAGCCGGATCAAGAAGTTCACGACGATGTTCGAGCCGATCATGATCATCTTCGTAGGCGTGATCGTCGGCTTCGTGGCCGTCGCGCTCGTACAGGCGATGTATGGAGTGCTGCAGGGCGCAAAGGACGCCGGATGAGATTGCGACGTCGTTCTCTTGCCGAGGGTGGTCGGCGTCCACCCGACGAGGGGTTCTCTCTCGTCGAGGTGCTCGTTGCCATCGTGTTGATCGGCACTGTCACCGTCGCGTTGCTCGTGGCGCTGCGTGTGTCGGTGAAGGCGTCGGGAACGGATCGAGATCACATCAACGCCCACGCCTGGTTGCAGGGGGCCACCGACATCCTGTACGGCTACGACCGTATCGACTGCGGCACCCAGGCGGCTCCCGATGAAGGCGGGGTACGCAGCGCGTACAACAACTACGTGCAGACCGCGCCCCGGCCGCTCAACTGGGAGGGACGGATCGAGGTGCTCAATCCCGTGCTGTTCTGGAACGGAGAGGTGTACGGAACCACTTGCTACGACGACATGGGGATCAACCTGCAGTTGATCACGATCCAGGTGTGGGGTCCGCGCGACGAGATCGTCGAATCAGTCCAGATCGTGAAGGGTTGACCATGTCGATGCAACGCAGGCATCGCCGTTCGGCCCCCGACTCCGGCTTCACCCTGATCGAGGCGACCATCTCGGTCACGTTGGTCGGCCTGATCTCGGTGGTGATGGCCACCGTGTTCAGCGTGATCGTGCGCAACACGCCCAAGACCGAGGCGCGCATCGACAACGCCAAGACCCTCCAGGGAGTCGTCACCTACCTCCCGCAAGACGTGGATTCCACTTCTTCGACCGGATTCGACGAGTCACCGGGCGCCTCGACGGGCTGCTCGGACGGCCTCGGAGGCGTGAACCTGTTGCACATGGCGTGGACGGAGGCGGCTAGTAGTAGCGGGCCCGTTCAGTACTACGCCAACTACCGCCACGTACTCGCTGATGGTCGCTATCGGATCAAGCGCGTCACCTGCTTCGGTGTACCCGGCGCGGAACCGTTCGGCAACGCCAGGGTGCTGAATGTCTCCAGTGCGTTGCCCGCTCTGCCCGCCGGGTGGGTTCAAGGCCAGGCGCCCGCAGCCGTCACGGTTGACCGCAGTTCGACCGCGGTCAGCCTGATCACCTTTGCCATCACCAATCTCGACGGGCAGATCGTCTCGGTCGAGGCCGCCTCGAAAAACCCGGCAGCGACCTTGCCGACCTCCAGCGTCGCGCCGATTCCGACGACAGCGGCCACGACGTCGACCAGCACGACGAGCACGACGATTGCGTCAGGCCCGACGACGACAACGGATCCGTCTGCGACAACGACCACCGCTGCGGCGACGACAACGACAACCACGACCGTGCCCCCTTGCGTTGTCTCCAGTTCGACGATCTCACCGAACAACGTGAGGAACACCGACCCGAACGGCAACGGAAACAGTGCCACTGGCGTCGGCGCTCTCGCCCAACCGGTGACGGTCTCGATCACGACGACCGGTTACTGCAACGGCATCGAGGCCCGAGCGGCGACCGGTGCGCCGAACGGTGAACTGTTCCACAACTTCACGGCCACCGCCACCGGCTACAGCGTGATGTTTCCCGGCTACCCGCAGGGCTCATCCGAGCTGTGGGCCGACGGTGTGCGCGTCATCGAGTTCCACAGCCCAACCGGTGGCCCATACGGCTCGATCAGTCTGCTCGTGAAATGAGGTCGGTTATGACACGTGGAACCAAACGAGATCAGGGCATGATCCTGCCGCTGGTGCTGATCATCTCGGTCGTGTCCGCCATGGTGGTGATCTCCCTCGCGACATATGTCACCGCCGATCTGCGCTACGGCAACGTCGTCGAAGAGCGCGCCGACCGCCTCGCCGCAGCCGACGGAGGCCTTCGGTACGGCGTCGAGCAACTTCGCAACTTCGACGGATCACTCGGCGCGCTCTGCGGCACCGGTGCCGGCACGGGCGGCGGCTACACGCAGAAGTTCCCGCCGGTGATCAACGGTTCGACGACCGACGTCACCTGCCGGCGCGTCGGCAACCTGATCTCCGACATCGAGGGCTGGGGACTGGTTGTCACCGGGCAAGGTGTGCCGGCCGGCCAACCGATGTTCGCGACCAAGGGAGCAGGGCAATCCGAGAACCTGAAGACGTTCAGCGGCCCGGTCTACATCGCCGACCCGTCGGCCATCGATCTTGGCGCGCTGATGGAGATCAAAGACGGCGACCTGTTCTACTCGGCGACCGACTGCGACGTTCCCGTCGCGATTCCCGAGATCGCCAGCGGCTTCCTCCGGTTCACTCCCAACTTCTTCAGGGGGCCGGAGTGTGCTGACCTGCCTTGGAACAGCCTGTTTCGAACCCCGACCGTTCCGCTGCCTCCGACCACAATGGCGCCTGCGCCGGTGACGGCCGGTGCATGCACGGTCTTCTCGCCGGGCAAGTACACCGCGAACCCACTTCCGCTCGGTAGCGACAACTATTTCATGGCCGGGGAGTACTACTTCGAGAACGTCAAGATCGAACTACAGAACCAGACGCTCGTGGCTGGATTCCCGTACAACGCCGGTGACAGCGCCAAGATCAATCAACCCGAGTGCCTCGCGGTGCAACAGGCCGACGCTGCGGCAACGGTCTTGGCAGGGGGTCGCGGTGGAGCCACCTTCTACCTCGGCGGAGACAGCGAGATCGAGATCCAGAACGGCGGCGAGTTCGAGATCTTCCGACGGCTGGTCGACAAAACCTATCTCAGCATTTTCGCTCTCGAGACCCCGGGGCCAGGCTACATCGCCAGCACCATCGGGTGGAGCGACTGGATCCTCGAGACCAAGTCGGGCAGCAACAACGACGTAGCTGTGCACGGTCTGTTCTGGTCGCCGCGCGCCGGCGCAACGCTGGGCAACATCACCAACGCGGCCAATGGTCAGTTGCTCGGCGGGCTGGTTGTGGCGAATCTCGACACCCAGGCGTCGGCATCGGCGTCGGCATTCGCCATTGGAATCGAGACGAGCCCTCGCGACGCGCGTTACCTGCTGATCTCGACCGCGACCAAGAACGGTCACTCGACCACCATCAGGGCCGTCGTGCAGTTCCGGCCCACCAGTTCGGACTTGGCGATCAACTCGTGGCGGGTCGTGGAGTGATCACCGACCCATGAAGGTGTCGACAAAGCGCTGACCGATGAACACGGCAACGATGGTGCCGAGCGCAAGGAACGGACCGAACGGTACGGCGGTCTTTCGTCCGGCGCGACCCCTGGCCATCATCGCCACGCCGACGACTGCGCCGGCGAGGAAGCCCATGAAGAGCCCGACCGCAACCAGGCCCGGATTGAGCCAGCCGAGGTACGCGCCGAGCAGGGGCGAAAGGCGCACATCGCCGTCGCCCATGCCGCCACGGCTCAGCAGGTACACCAATCCCATGAAGGCCAACGCGCATGCTGCGCCGAGCAGCATCGTCCACATGCGTCGTGGCTCGTGGCGCGCTAGTGCGGCGATGCACAGCAGCGGTATTCCAACCGCGGCGGTGACGTAGATGATCTCTCGAGGAAGCCGTTTGGTGCGCAGGTCGATCCAGCTGAGACCGACGAGTCCGGCGCCGAACACGCAGAACGCCGGCAGCGCCCAGTCGAGCCCGAACTTCCAGGCAAACAATCCGAACAGCAGGGCGGTAACCAGCTCAAGAATCAGCGGCTCGATACCGATATTCATACGACAGCGGCGACATTTGCCTCGCAGGACGAGCCAACTGAACACCGGAACGAGATCACGGATACCAAGGCGCAAGCCACAGTTACCACATGCCGAACCAGGCGAGACGATCGATGCGCCACGGGGCACACGATCGACAACCACGGTGAGGAATGAACCGAACAGAAGGCCGTACAGGGCCGCAATAACAATCGTCATAAGTAAGAAGAGCCACTCCTCGGGGCGGCGGGCAAACGGGAGGCTAGTCCGATGTTCAATCCAGACCCGATGTTGGTCACGTTGCTGCAGGCATCAGTCGCTGCGGGTGCCAGTGACTTGCACCTTTCGGTAGGTCGTCCACCGACGGCGCGTCGAGACGGCACGCTCGTGCCGTTCGAAGGCGTCAGTGTGCTGACCCCGCAAGACACCGAGAGAATCGTGTTCTCATTGCTGCAGGGCTTTCAGCGCAAGGAACTCGACGAGGTGCAACAGGTCGACTTCTCGTTCGGTCTCGACGGACTCGGACGATTTCGTGCGAACGCCTTCAAGCAGCGCAACACCTACGCGCTGGCGCTACGCGTCGTGCCGTTCCGTGTCCGTTCCCTCGAGGAGCTCGGCGCGCCGGCAGCCACGAACGATCTGTTGAACAAGCCCTACGGTCTCGTCCTCGTGGTCGGCCCTACCGGCTCGGGTAAGAGCACCACATTGGCGGCGATGATCGATCGGATCAACGCGACCAAGCCGTTGCACATCCTCACGATCGAGGACCCAGTCGAGTACCTGCACGGTCACAAGATGTCGATGGTCAACCAACGCGAGGTCGGCACCGACGTGCTCAGCTTCACCGATGGCTTGCGCAGTGCCCTGCGTGAGGACCCCGATGTCATCCTGCTCGGCGAAATGCGCGACCTCGACTCGATCGCCATCACGCTGACGCTGGCCGAGACGGGCCACCTGGTGTTCGCCACCCTGCACACCAACGACGCCTCCCAGGCGCTCGACCGTATCGTCGACGTGTTCCCGTCCGAGCGCCGCGACCAGATCCAGATCATGCTCGCCGGCTCGTTGCAGGGCGTGATCAGCCAGCGTCTGTTGCCTGCCGAGGGCGGCGGCCGCGTCGCGGCCTACGAAGTGCTGATGGCCAACGACGCCGTGCGCAACCTGCTGCGTGAGGGCAAGACCCGCCAGCTGCGCAACACGATGATCTCGGGACAGCAAGAAGGGATGCAGACGATCGAGATGGACCTGGCTCGTCTGGTGGCCAGTGGCATCATCAGCTTCGAGACCGCTGCGGGCGTCAGCGCCTACCCGAAAGAGATCATGGCTCAGGCAGCGACGCAGCGTTCGCAGATGCAGGCACAGGCGACGGTCGCAGCGGGGCAGGCGGCTTCCACCGGCTCCGGCCAACTCGTCGGCGTCTGACAGTTCGCCGCGCATGGTTGCCTCGAAGCTTCCCTACAAGATCCTGGGCGGCGTAGTGCCGTGTCCGGGGGGTTGGCTGATCATGCCGGCACGTTTGGCAGGCGTGACGGTCAATGTCGAAGAGCCAGAGGTCGTACGCACGCTGCTGGACGTGCTCGAATACAAGCCAAAGTTCGATGCCGCGGCCATCTACGCACCGATCGGGTTCTACGAGCAACCTGTCGGACCGTATCGACCATGCGATGCCGAGGCGCGCGAACTGGTCGGATGGCCGCGAGTGGTCGGCGTCAAGCCGATGCCGTCTCGTGCTGCGTTGCACGCCAGAACCCGTGACGAGGCGCGCGAGATCGAGCCATGGCTGACCAACGACGACTTTCGCCGGTTCAAGTGGTGGCGGGAAGCCGAGCGCGACTTTCAGCCATTTCATCAGCGGAGCTTCTTCGCCGCCCACCCGGATCTGAGCTTCACCAACCTCAACGGCGACCTGCCGCTGACGACCTCGCCGCATCACCCCGAAGGCGTGTTGGAGCGGATGCAGCTGATCCGCGACAAGTTGCCCGGCGTCGAGGAGGCGATCATGCGCATTCCACCGACGGGAGCGGGGCAACTGCACATGATGCAGGCATGCGCGCTGGTGTGGACGGCCAGGCGTGCTGCCGCCCGGGCGATGAGCCGCTTGCCGATGGACCCCAACTGGGACGACACGGGTATGCGTATGGAGATCGTCCGCTAGTTCGCCTCTAGTACGCCGCTAGTACGGCACGATCGGATTTCGCCGCGTCCACCTACCGGTCGGTAACGTCGGCGCATGGAGCGCATGGTCGAGGCGATCGAACAAGGGGCGACCGGCGACGAGATCGGTCAACTGCCCATCCCGCAGGGCTACCGCGCTGCCCATGTGTTGAAGGCCGAGCAGGACATGTGGGCCGGCGTCGCTTCCGCCGACAAGGACCCGCGCCAGAGCCTGCACATCGGCGAGGTGCCCACGCCGGCGTTGGCACCCGACGAGGCCTACGTCGCCGTCATGGCCAGCAGCATCAATTTCAATACTGTGTGGACCACCATCTTCGAGCCGATCAGCACGTTCGGATCGCTGGCTCGATTGGCGCGAGAGAGCGAATGGGCGCAGCGCCACGATCAGCCGTACCAAGTGGTCGGCAGCGATGCCTCAGGAGTGGTACTGCGGGTCGGCGCGGCGGTGCGAAACTGGAAACCCGGGGACCGCGTGACGGTGCACTGCAACCACGTCGACGATCAGGACCAGACGGCCCACGATGACTCGATGATGGCCAGCAATCAACGCATCTGGGGGTACGAGACCAACTTCGGCGGACTCGCCGATCTGGCCGTGGTGAAGGCCAACCAACTGCTGCCGAAGCCTGCCCACCTGACGTGGGAAGAAGCCGCGGTCAACGCCCTGTGCAACTCGACCAGCTATCGAATGCTGGTGTCCCGCAACGGCGCGGCGATGAAGCAGGGCGATGTGGTGCTGATCTGGGGCGCCACTGGAGGCATCGGCGCGTACGCGGCCCAATACGTGCTGAACGGAGGCGGCATCCCGGTGTGCGTCGTGTCGTCGCCCGACAAAGCGGCAATCCTGCGCTCGATGGGCGTCGACGCCGTGATCGATCGGCGGGCCGCCGACTACCGCTTCTGGAAAGACGAGCACACACACGACGAAAGTGAATGGCGACGGTTCGGCAAAGACATCCGCGATCTCATCGGCGAGGATCCCGACATCGTCTTCGAACATCCCGGGCGCTCGACGTTCGCAGCTTCGATGTACGTCGCCAAACGCGGTGGCACCGTGGTTTCGTGCGCGGCAACCAGTGGCTTCATGCTCGAGTTCGACAACCGGCATTTCTGGATGCGCCTGAAACGGCTGATCGGCAGCCACTTCGCCAACTACAAAGAGGCGTGGGAGGCCAATCGGTTGATCTCCAAGGGCATGATCCACCCGGTGCTGTCGCAGGTGTTCTCTCTCGAGCAAACGGGCGAGGCAGCGCACCAGGTGCACCACAACATGCACGAAGGCAAGATCGGTGTTCTGTGCCTTGCGCCGACCGAGGGCCTCGGTGTGACCGACTCTGAGCTGCGCGACGCGCTGGGCGACAAGCTCCATCGGTTCCGCCGTTGAGCGTTCGACGCCGATCCGAAAACGGCAGAAGCCGGGCCCGAAGGCCCGGCTTCCATCGAATCGATCCGAGGGTCGGATCAGATCATTGCAGCCGTGCAGCCGTTGGCGCTCTGGCCACCGACGAGCTCGACAGTCAGGACGCCGCCGGGGCTCAGAACCCAGTTGGACGACACCGAAC
>JANOCR010000255.1:0-8222 GCA_031412355.1 Ilumatobacteraceae bacterium
TCGGCCCGCAGGGTGACTACGACGCGGGTCCTGCTGTGAGGCGCGGTGACGAGCCCGACGAGCTCGTCGATGAAGCGAAGAGCCGTTTCCTCGTCGACCTGGGTGAACAATTCCTCGAACTGGTCGATCACGAGCAGCAGCTCGTCGCGCCCCTCGGGCAGCACCCGTTCCACGGCCCGCCGCATGCCACCGGGTGCGAGGACGATGTCGAGCATCGATGGCGGAGCTTCGATCGCCACTCGACTCAGAGCTGCCTCGAGCTCCTCGAACGGGTGAGGCGCCGGTGTCATCTCGACTCGGAACCAATCCTGCGACATCGGCAGCGCACCAGCGGCCAACGCTGGCACGAGACCCGCCCGCACGAGGCTCGACTTTCCGCTGCCGCTCGGGCCGACGACGGCAACGAACCGACCGCGGATGCCGGGTTCCCCGAGACGGGCGACGAGCCGCTCGACCAGTCGCTCGCGACCGAAGAAGTCGGCTGCGTCGGCCGCCGCGAACGCCCGCAGCCCCTTGTATGGGTTCTCGATCGCGCTGTCGTCGAGCAGGTCTGAGGGAGCGACGCCGAGCGCTTCGGTCAAGGCTTGGCCGAAGACGGCTGCACTCGAGTAACGGCGAAGAGGATCCCTGTCCGTGGCGCGGTCGAGCACTGTGCGGACCGGGGCGGCGAGAGCGCCGCGGACCGCTTCGTAGTCGCCGGTCAGTCCGGTGAGCGCCCTCGCGGCGACGACCGCCAAGCTGTAGATGTCGGAGGCGGGCGACATCGGATGTCCCCCAAGCTGCTCCGGCGCTGCGTAGGGCGCGTTGAGCGATGCGCCGATCGACGAGTTTGCCGCGGGGATGGCACTTCCGCCATCGGACGCGAACGCCATCCCGAAGTCGGTGAGGTACGCGTTGCCGTCGCGGTCGATCAGAATGTTCTCCGGTTTCACATCGCGGTGGACGACGCCGCTGCGGTGAGCAGACTGCAAAGCGCTGGCGAGCTGGGCGAACACGGGCGCGGCCCGAGCGGGGGGTAACGCGCCGTCGGCGAGCGTGTCGGCCAGGCTGTTGTTGCCGATCAAGCGCATCACGAGATACGCGGCGCGTGGCTCGCGCCAGTAGTCGTACAACGGAACGATGTGGGGATGTTCGAGCCCGGCGACGATCTGGGCCTCGGCCTCGAACCGGCGGATGAACTTCGGGTCGTCGGCAAGCTCGGGCGCAATCACCTTGATCGCCACCTCGCGCCCCACACTCGGTTGATAGGCGCGATAGACAGCGCCGAACGCGCCGCGGCCCAACTCGTCGCGCAGCTCGTAGCCCCGCACCGTCAGCCCGGTCTGTGGCCGGTTGGCGGGCGCAGCAGTGGCGTGGACGAGCCGCAACGCCTCGTCGTCGGTGAGGATCTGTTGTTCCAACTCTTGGATCGAACGCGACGGATCGACTCCGATCTCGGCGACCAGCCGCTCTCGGAACGCGGCGAAGGCGCGGAGGGCCTCGGCGGTTCGGCCGGATCGATAGAGGGCCAGCATCAGCGAGGCCGCGAACGCCTCGCGCAACGGATGTTGGCGAACCAAGCCCTTCAGCTCCGAAACGACCTCGCCCGACAACCCCAGCCGCAGGGCGGCCTCGACTCGCATCTCGGTGGCTTCCAAGCGCAGCTCCTCGAGACGAGAGATCTCGGCCTGGGCCCACCCTTCGTACACGAACTCCTCGAAGGCATGACCCCGCCACAGTGCGAGCCCGTCGCGAAGGGTCGCTGCGGCGGATGCAGGATCGGTCTCGGCGATGAGCCTTGCCTCGGCGACGCAGGTCTCGAACTGTCCGATATCGATCTCCGCCGGGTCGACTGCGGCGACGTAACCGGGGCTCCTCGTCAGCAACACCGTGCCCTCTGAGCGCTTTGGGCGCTCGGGCTCCAGAGCGCCGCGCAGCCCAGACACGTAGACCCACAACGAGTTGTGCTTGTCGGCCGCGCCCGCATCACCCCACAGCTCGTCGAGGATCCGATCAGTTGACATCACCGTTCCGGCGTTGGCCAGCAACAGGGCCAGCAGCGCCCGCTGGCGCTGACTGCCGAGATCGACCACGACGCCGTCGCTCAGCACCTCAAGCCGCCCGAGCAGTCGGTACTCAATGCCCATCGAATCACCTTCCGTGTCGGATCCTACGCCTAGCAAACGATCCGGGACCGAACGATGCACCCACCGACTTAACTCTGGCTTAGCCTCGCGAAGCGGTTTCCTTGCGCCAAGTTGCGCCGAGTGCCGAGACCGGGCATCCTGCTGCGGTGGTCAGCGGCGGAACCATCTCCCTACTCGGCTCTGCTGTGGTGCTGACCATGGTTTCGGCGTGCTCGGGCGGTCTGGAGCAGGCAGCGACCTCGACGACCAGTCCGACCGAGACCAACACCACGGCAGTTACGGAGACCACCTCGGCGCGCACCACGACGTCACCGCCGACCACGGTGCGAGTCACCGCACCGCCGACCACGCGACCGACCACGACGACCACTTCGCCGAGCACGACATCGACCTTGCCTGCTCCTGTCGAGACCACCGCTCCCGAGGCTCCACCGACACCGACTTGGCCGCCTTACGAACCACTGCCGGGCGTCACCGGTGTCGCCGCGCTGACCAACATCGCTGCCAGCGCCGACCTGGCCGGGGTCGCGGCCCTCGCAGTCAAGGTCGACAATCATCCACAAGCCCGACCACAATGGTCGCTGTCAGCAGCCGATGTGATCTTCGAGGAGAACGTCGAACACCTCACCAGGTTCATCGCCATCTTCCACTCGCGCCGCCCCGACACGATCGGCCCGATCCGGTCAGCGCGCACGAGTGATCTCAACATCCTCGCCGCGTTCAACCGGCCCGCTCTCGCGTGGTCGGGTGGAAACAAGAACGTCACCGCAGCGGTGCGATCGGCGGCGAACTCCGGGATCCTCGTGAACATCAGCGCACTGTCGATCGGTGGTTGCTATCGCCGGGCAAGCAGCAGAAAGGTTCCACACAACCTGATCGTCGATCCGACGTGCGCCCTCGGAGCGGCCCCTTCGGCCGGTGCCGCACGACCTCCGTGGACATTCGACGACGCCTACCTTCCCCAAGGCTCGGCCGACGGCGCATTCGATGTGCGGATGGACGGGGTGAGGATCGTGTGGGTGTGGAGTCCGGCATCGGGCCAGTACCTGCGCCACCAGGATGACCGGCCTCATGTGTCCGCGGACGGAACCCAGGTCTCGGCGACGAACGTGGTGGAAATGTCAGTCACCTACATCCCCAGCCCCGCCGATGCCCGCAGCCCCGAGGCCCAAACGCTCGGCAGCGGTCCGGTCGTCGTGCACCGCAATGGTGTCGCCACCGTCGGCACGTGGTCGCGCAACATGGCTATCGATCCGTTCACCTTCGCCGATTACGCCGGTGCACCGATTCCGCTGGCCGGTGGAACAACCTTCGTCGAACTGGTCAGGGCGTGACGGCCTGGCCGGACGACACGGGCATGCCGACGTCCTGTGACTGGGGCTGATCACCGACACGAAGGATCAACAGTGCCGTGTCGTCACCGCTGCCGAATGGTCGCCGGTGACGCTTCACGGCCCGAATGGAGTCAGCGAGTTGTTCGATGGGCTGGTCGCCGATGGACTCGAGCAAGAGAGCCAGCTCTTCTACCGTGATCGCCTGCTCGGCGGGGGCGTCGGTGAGACCGTCGGTGTAGAACACCATCGTGTCGCCGGGATGCAGGTCGACGGTCGCAGTCGACAATGAGGGCTCGACCATACCGAGCAGCGTTCCCACGCTTCCCACAAACTGGACGCGACCGTCACCATGCCGAAGCATTGGCTGGGGGTGGCCGCCGAGAGAGAGCTCGACGCGGTACGAAACGGCGCCGAGCGGTGAGATGAATCCGAAGCACGCGGTGCAGAAGGTGGACGGACGGTGGTTTCGCAGCGCCTCGTGCACGGACAGCAGAACGTCGATCGGCGATGTCGATTGGCGCGCCGTGGCGCGCAGCGTGTGACGGGCGAGTCCCGTGAGCGCTGCGGCTTCGATACCTTTGCCGCACACGTCGCCGACCACCACTGCCCATCGCTGGTCGTCGACGCTGAAGAGGTCGTAGAAATCGCCGCCGATCAGATTCGCCGAGCCGGCCGGCCAGTATCTTGCGGCGACGTGCACACCGGCTGGTGCACCGAGATGCTCGGGCAACAGGCTGAGCTGCAAAGTCTCGGCGATGTGCCGCTGGTCGTCGTACAGACGTTCATTGTCAGCGGCAAAGTCGACCGCCATGTCGCGTTGTTGGAGGAGCCGCCGTGTCAGAGCCGCGAAAGCAACCGAAGCCAACGCGCCCAGCGCTGCGACCATCCACCACAGATGAGCAAAAAGGTCGCTACTGAGGTGCCCGATTGGCGTCATCACCAGGAGCATCTCGCCGTCGCCAAACGCGACCGTCTTCTGAGCCTGACGGCCGGTGATCGGCAAGTCCTCAACACTCGCGCCGAGGAGACCTTCCGTGGACTGCTCGGTGCCCAGATAGATCGCGTAGTCCAACTGAGCGAAAGGTTCGTCGGTTCGTTGTCTGACGTTGGGGTCTGCGCTCAAGATGCGCTCTGCGTACACCACGAACTGCGGGTTCGCTGTGTCATTGGCGGCGGCATATCCCAAACGTCGGGTGGCCCCGCCGAGCAGATCGAGCACCACGAACGGTTCGGCCGCAACTCGCTCGAACATCGTCGTCGCGCTAGGTGCCCCGTCGGCCGGCAAGACGATGGGTTCGCCGATCTGGGTGACCGGTGTCGTGCTGCCCGCCCGGAACAACGCTGCCGATGTGAACGACTTGCCAGGGCCTTCGCCGACGGCCGACCCGATGCTGCCCGCGAAGGCTGTTGGGTCACCGTCGGTCGCGACGGCCAGCTTCGCCGCGGCATCGAGCGGCGACTTGATCTGATTGATGCTGAGCTGCAGCGCTGCGGCAGCCTCGGCGGTGCGTTGGGTGAGCAGACGGTCTTCGGTTTGGTTGTACAGCACGCGGCATCCCGCGGCGAGTGCAAAAAAGACCATCAGCCCGACGATCAAGATGACGACGGGGAGCCGGCGACGACGGCGAACAGCGGGGACGGAACTCATCGTTGCATTCCGCGGCAGGCGTAGCTCATGCGCGATCCTTCCCAACGGCTCCAGCCGGTAAACGAGCGTGCTGCCGCGACCGCTCCACGAGGCAAAGGTTGCGCGAGGCAACCCGATCCTGCATCATGGACGAAGCCGAAGGGAGGGGTTTTGCCAACCGAGACAACTACCGGTGTTGTGCCCCGAGATCACTTCGTGCACTTCTACGACGGCGACGATCAACTGATCGCAGCAGTCGGCGAGTTCCTGATCGAAGGAGCGCTGGCCGGCGATGTCGCCATCATCCTGGCAACCGAATCCCACACGAGGGCGTTCGAGGCCGTGCTATCGGAGGCCATGGCCGACGTGCCCGCGATCCGCCGTGACGGGAGTCTGCTGGTTCTCGACGCGAACGACGCGGTGTCGCGATACCTCGTCGGCGGTTCCCTCGACGCTGAATCCTTCATCGCCGACATGGGTCGTCTGATCCGGCGTCTGGCTGACTCGGGACGCGGTGTCAGGATCTACGGAGAATTGGTTTCGCTTCTGTGGGATTCCGGCCACGTTGCTGCGGCGATCGAACTCGAAGCTTCGTGGAACGAGCTAGGTCGGCGCGTCCCGTTCGCGCTCTTCTGCGGCTATCCAGTTCGCTCCCTCCACGACCATGGGCACCCAGACTCATTCCTACGCGTGTGTAGCCTTCACTCCGCAGTGGTCGCCCCGGACCACGCCAACGGCGCTAGCGAGTCCACCACGATCGCAGTGGCACGAGCACAAGACGCGCGCTCGTTCCCGTGCGAACGCAGTGCCTTGCGCGGAGCACGGCAGTTCGTCGCCGACAGTCTGGTCTCGTGGGGCATCGAGTCGCTCGTCGACGACGCCCTGCTCGTGGCGGCTGAGTTCATGACCAACGCCGTCATCCATGCGCAATCCGAGTTCGTGGTCGCAATCGCTGCTCGAGGTGATGTCGTTCGAGTATCCGTTCGCGACGGCAATGCGGCGCTGCCGGTAATGCAGGACCCCGATGCGCACTCGGTCTCCGGCCACGGTCTCGTGCTCGTTGCCGGTATTGCGCAGCGCTGGGGCACCGAACTTATTGGTAACGGAAAAGTGGTCTGGGCCGATCTATCCGGTGCGAACAACAGTTGATTGACTCCGATCGCGCTCAGAGTTACGATCCGCTCGCAGTTCCCGATAGAAATCACCGTGTCCAGACCCCGCTCGGAGGACGAATCATGGAAGGCCACGTCTCGGTGTCCGGCGAACCTCAGCGGCCGACGCTCAGCAACTGCACGGTTGACATCGAAACGAGTCCCGACTGCGTGCTCGTCACGCTGTCGGGGGAACTCGACATGGAAGATGCCGACGCTGTCGGCGCGGTATTGCTCGACGCTGCCCGGTCGGCAAAGCCCGTCGTCCGCGTCCAGCTGGCCGGTCTCACGTTTGGGGACTCGTCGGCGGTTCGTGCGCTGCTCCTAGGCTCGGAGGCCGCCGAGGAACATGGCGCCAGCTACGAACTGATCAACCCCTCGGGGATTCTCCGACGCGTCCTGGAAACGACAGGATTGACGGACATTCTGACGATCGTCGACGAACCGCAACCTGCGTAGACGGCCTGCAAGACCGATCACGCGGCCGTCGACCAGGCATAGCTCCCGGGTCGCGAACCAACATCGCCGCGCAGGCAGCTCTCCAAGGCGTAGCTCGCCCATTCGAGGTCAGACGGCACATCGGCTGGTCGTGCGGCGAATGTGACCATGATGCGAGCAAGCGCTGAGGCGCGGCTGACACGGCGCTGACCCGACGATCAGTTCGTCCGACCCTCTGCGTCAGCGCATGGAACGACCGGTCGTTCAAGGAGCTGACAGGGAGTCAGCACAGAGTCGGCCCGACAGATGAGTGCACAACGATAAGGCGTCCGAGTGGCGCGGTGCGGCGACGCCGTGTTTGACCGGCCGCCCGCGCGGGTATAGGCGTCGAGGGCAACGGCACTTTCCTTTGTCCGCGATTCGAGGACAAGTACCAATGAAACAAGCAGCCCGCGCCCGCCCCATCGGATCTCGCATGGGCCTTACCCGCCGGCTTGCGGTACCGGTAGTTGCCGTCAGCGCCGTTGCTCTGATGGCCATCAGTCAGCCTGCCAGCGCCTCAATCGTGCCCACCGTTGGTTTGGGGACCGCAGCAAGCTACTCGGTGCTCGCCGGTCAAACGATCACCAACACCGGGGCGAGCATCCTCGACAAGAGCGCCGGCCTGGCGCCCGGAAGCGCCGTCGTTGGATTCCCACCCGGGACCGTTCTGGCTCCGGGCACCATCGAGGTAGCGAACGCCGTTGCACTGCAGGCCAAGAACGACCTCACCACCGCCTACCTGGATGCTGCTGGGCGTCCTGTCGAGTTCACTCAGACCAATCCGGATCTCGTCGGTCTCACGCTCGCACCAGGCGTCTACGCAGCGACCGCCAAGGCGGCGCTGAGCCTCAGCGGGCAACTGACGCTCGACGGACAGAACAACCCGGCCGCCGTCTTCATCTTCCAGACCGATTCCACTTTGATCACTTCCTCGGCCAGTTCGATTCTCCTCATCAATGGCGCATCGGAATGCAACATCTTCTGGCAGGTCGGCAGCTCGGCAACGCTGGGAACAGCGTCGACCTTCGTCGGCAACGTCTTGGCGCTCACTTCGATTGCTGCACTGACCGGCGCAAGAATCCAGGGCCGCCTGCTCGCCCAGAATGGCGAGGTCACCTTGGACACAAATGTCTTCACCTCTACCAATTGTGCCCTCGGGCCGGCACCGCCCGCCGCCACTATCGCACCAGTGCCGACGCCAACAACCGTTCCGGTGTTCAGCGTCCCCAATGTGACGCTGCCAAATACCGGACGCACGAGTGTCGGATCGACGACAGCAATCGGCACAGTGACCCTCGCACTTGGTGCGACTGCACTGGTGTTGGCACGCCGCCGTCGCCCGGCCGTCTGACCAAAACTCTTTCTCTGCGAGACAATCCGCGACCTGTCGCGGATTGTCTCGCGTAAACGTCTGGTTCGAGGGTCACCGCGGCATCACGCCTGCTGTATCAAACTATGTGCGTCGACACTCTTAGTCCGGAGGATCAGCAGATGTGAGCACCGA
>JANOCR010000256.1:0-1883 GCA_031412355.1 Ilumatobacteraceae bacterium
CGTTCAGCGCTCGCAGCGCCGCCTCGCCATCGCCGGACATCTGCGAGATGAACGATGGTCGCGATCCAACCAGGCCAGGATTGGTGAAGTCGAGGATGGCCCACAGGTCGCCGAGGCCGTTCTCGATCGGGGTGCCCGTCAGAGCCAGGCGCGTGTGGGCGTTGATGCGGCGCAGCTGCTGCGACGTGTCGCTTGTCGGGTTCTTGATGGCCTGCGCCTCGTCCAACACGATCGTGTGCCACGTCAGTGCTGCGAGGGCGTCGACATCGCGAACAGCGGTTGCATAGGTCGTGATCACCATGTCGGCGCCGGCGATCTCGTCCTCGAGCTCGTGTGCAGATGCACGTGCCGCGCCGTGATGGACGACGACGCGCAAGTCAGGCGTGAACCGTGCGGCCTCAGCCGCCCAATTGCCGACGACCGCTGCCGGAGCGATGACCAACGTGGTGCTTTCGCCTTCCGATCGGGCAAGGCGCGCCAGGTGGGCCAGCACCGTAGGGGTCTTGCCCAGGCCCATGTCGAGGGCGAGGCATCCACCGAGCCCTGCCGCGTCGAGGAACCCGATCCACGAGACGGCCTCGGCCTGGTATGTACGAAGCACGCCGGTGAAACCGTCGGGATGAGTGATCGGCGACATCGACACCTCGGCGGCGGTGCGCATGATGTCGTTCGCCCAGCTGTTGCCATGCACGACGACGCCACCGGACAACGCCGACCCGCCGAGGCCCACGCTGTGCTGCAGGATCTGGGCGCCCGTGAGCTGCGTGACCTTCTCGCGTTCGGCCAGGGCCACCGCCGCTTGCTCGACATCGAAGCGATCGACTTCCACCCAGCGGCCGCGCGACTGCACGAGCGGACGGGCCTGCCTTGCGAGCCGCCTGACATCGTCGGCGGTCAGTTCGACATCGTCGAAGAGCACCGACCATGCCACGTTGCTGAGTTGATGCGCGCCGACGACCGAGTTGGCTTGTGTCTCGGCGAACAGCCGTAGCGAGGGGCGGGCTTTGCGTCTCGACAGCGCGGGCAGCCGCACGTCGAAGCCAACCTCGGCCAACGTCGGTCCACCGACGGTCATGAACTGCCATGCCTCGTCCTGGCTGATGGCAACCTGCCCACGGCGTGACACACCGACTCGGTCGATTGCCGGGAAGAGCCTGCCGAGACGCTGCCACTCGGCCCCCACCGACCGTCGACCGCCTTCGGATCGCAGCGCTGAATCGATCGGCACGAGCGTGCCCTTCGCAGAAAACAAGAACACTGAAACCAGCCACACTCCGCCGGCGGCGGGCGCGTCGAGTTGAATGACCAGCCTCGGACGCGCTGGGTCGGTGACGGTACGCGACCATTGCTCGATCCGCCGCGCTGTCGCGGTCGCCAGGCTGAGGTTGGCGGTGAACGGGGTCCCGTCCATCCGGGCGACCACGGTGTCTTCCAGATCGATGGGAGTTTTGGCGTTGGGAGGCGGAGCCGGCAACTCGGTGCGCTCGATGCTCTCGGCGAGGATGGCTTCGACGGCGGCCGTGATGACCGCGGTGGCCGTCGCCCGACCAGTGCCGCCACCGACCGCGACCACGGCACCGGGCATCGCCGCGGCGAGTGCGTTGACCGTGCCGTTGTCGAGCAAGGCCGGAACCCATTGGACCGACGCCTCGACGTTTCCGCTCTCGGAACGTCCGGCCACGCGCAGGTTCGGCAGGACCGACCCCCGCGCCGCCAACCGAACGCCTTCCAACGCTGCCCGACCGAGCCACAACACGCTGGGCCCCACCCCGGCGTGGTCGTGGCCGCCGCCGATTGCGACGAGCCAGCCCAGGGCGTCTTTCATCGGAATCGCGACGGCCTCGGCGCGCTCACCACCCGGTAGGGGCACGCCAGGGTGCAGC
>JANOCR010000257.1:0-8379 GCA_031412355.1 Ilumatobacteraceae bacterium
AGGTCAAGATCGGCACCGTCTCGCTGCCCATCGCGATCGGACTGCTGCTGATGATGTATCCGGTGCTCGCCAAGGTGCGCTACCGGCGCCTCGACGATTCGATCGACCGGCGATCGATGACGTTCTCGCTGGTGCTCAACTGGGTCATCGGCCCGGCGCTGATGTTCGCGCTCGCCTGGCTGTTCCTTTCCGATCTCCCCGAATATCGCACCGGTCTTATCATCGTCGGGCTGGCGCGCTGCATCGCCATGGTTCTGATCTGGAACGACCTCGCCTGCGGTGATCGAGAGTTGGCGGCTGTACTCGTGGCGATCAACTCACTGTTCCAAATCGCGGCATTCTCAGTGCTCGGATGGTTCTACCTCGAGGTGTTGCCTGGCTGGCTCGGCCTCGACACCGAGAAGCTCGACGTGTCGATGTGGGAGATCGCCAAGGTCGTGCTGGTGTTCCTCGGGATCCCGCTCGTGGCCGGCTTCCTGACGCGCCTGATCGGGGAGCGGACCAAGGGAGTGCAGTGGTACGAGCAGCGCTTCCTGCCACGAATCGGTCCGGTTGCCCTTTACGGCCTGTTGTTCACGATCGTCGTGCTGTTCGCCTTGCAGGGCGACAAGATCACCAGCGAACCGTGGGATGTCGTGCGCATCGCGCTACCGCTGCTCGCCTACTTCGCCATCATGTGGTTTGGCGCGTTCTTTGCCGGTTTGCGGCTCGGCTTCCCGTACGACCGCAACGCGTCGATCGCGTTCACAGCGGCTGGAAACAACTTCGAACTGGCGATCGCGGTTGCGATCGGTGTGTTCGGTGTGACGTCTGGGGAAGCGCTCGCCGGTGTTGTCGGCCCGTTGATCGAGGTGCCGGTGCTGGTCGGGCTCGTCTATGTCGCACTGTGGGCTCGCCGTCGCTATTACCCCTCGGGACCCTGAGGTTTACCGCATCGTCTCCCTGCGTTCATTTGGAGTTCGGCTGCACTTCAACCGTCTTCTTTATGGTCGGGCCGTCCCTCGACCTCAGGAGAACACATGTATCGACTCCGTACGCGCGGACGCCGGACGGGCGCCGCATCCTTGCTGTCCATCAGTCTGGCGCTCGTCGCAATTGCGGCGCCGACCTCGGCGAGCCGCGAAGACCGCGACCAGCAGCGCTCCTTCCAGCACGTCGGCACGTTCGATGTGTCGCGCAACGGCCACGAGGTTGCCGAGATCGTCGATGCGACCCAAGACGGCAAGCAGCTCGTGTACACAGACTCTGCTACCGGCAGCGTGGGTTTCGTCGACATCACCAATCCATCCGACCCGCAGCCGGCGGGCAGCCTGACGCTCGGTGGTTCTCCCACCAGCATCGGCATCACCAAGAAGTACGCACTCGTCGCCATCGACACCAGCGCCGGCAACTTCGACAACCCCACCGGCACGCTCGTCGTCGTCGATATCGCTAGTCGATCCATCGTGAAGACACTGCCCCTCGGAGGCCAGCCCGACTCGGTTGCCATCTCCCCCGACGAGAAGTACGCAGCCATCGTTTTGGAAAATCAGCGAGACGAAGACGAGAACGACGGTCTGATTCCGCAGCTGCCAGCCGGTCAGCTGGTCGTGATCGAGCTGCACGGCCCGCCGAACTGGTGGCCACTCCGGTACCTGGACTTCACGGGCCTCCCGATGACCGATCCGACCGATCCCGAGCCGGAGTACGTGGACATCAACGATCGCAACATCGCCGTCGTATCGCTGCAGGAGAACAACCACCTCGCTGTTGTCGACCTCAAGAACGGCGTGATCGTCAACAACTTCTCGGCCGGCACCGTCGACCTCACCGGCATCGATGCCACTGAGGACGAGTTCGGGCCGCAAGGCAACGGGATCATTTCGCTCACCGACTCGATCGAGGACCGTCGTCGGGAGCCCGACACCGTCGGGTGGATCGACAACCACACGTTCGCTACTGCCAATGAGGGCGACTACGAAGACGCCAACGGCGTGGCAGGTGGCAGCCGCACCTTCAGCGTGTTCCGCACCGATGGCACGGTCGCCTACGACTCGGGTGAATCGTTCGAGTACGAGCAGATTCGTGCCGGGCACTACAACGAAGGCCGATCCGAGAACAAGGGCGGCGAGCCCGAAGCCCTCGAGGTCGGGAAGTTCAACGGGAGAAACCTGCTGTTCGTCGGTGCCGAACGCGCCAACGTCCTCGGTGTGTACGACGTGAGTCGTGGCGCGCCGCGGTTCCTCCAGCTGCTGCCCACCGGCATCGGTCCGGAGGGCGTGAAGGCGATTCCGAAGCGCAACCTCGTGGCAGTGGCAGCCGAGACGTCGGTGGCGGGGTTCTTTCCGTCGATGATCACCATCTACGAAGAGCGCAAGGGCGCTGAAGCCTCGATGCAGATCGTGAGCACCGACGTAGATGGCCGTCCCATCCCGTGGGTTGCCATGTCGGGACTGGTCGGAGACCCCGCCGACGCGGACACTCTGTACGGCGTCAGCGACTCGTTCCTCGCTCAGGCCGGCATCTACACCATCGACGTATCGGCCAGTCCTGCGGTCATCACCGACCGAGCCCTCGTCACCAATGCTGACGGCTCGCTGCGCAACGACCTCGACCTCGAAGGAATTACCGCCGCCCCCGAAGGCGGCTTCTGGGTCGCTTCGGAAGGTCGCACCAATGTTGGAAGTGCACGACCGAACGCCCTGCTTCGAGTGGACGCCAACGGCATCGTGCAGACCGAGGTGTTCCTGCCACCCGAATTGCTCGCTGCGGGTCTGATCAGCAGCGGCTTCGAGGGTGTGGCAGCCACGGGCAGCGGTGCAACCGAGTACGTGTATGCCGTGATCCAGCGGCCGTGGCCGAGCGATCCTGCCGGTACGGTCAAGATTGCCCGCTACGACGCGGCGAACGGCACCTGGAGCTTCGTGTCGTACGCGCTCGACTCACCGGTCCTTCCGGCCGGTGGCTTCGTCGGACTCTCCGAGATCACGGCGCTTCCCGATGGGAACTTCGCCATCGTTGAGCGCGACAACCAGGCGGGCACCAACGCGCAGCTGAAGAAGGTGTACGGAGTGGACCTCGCGACGGCAGACTTCCAGCCGTTCGTCGCCGGCACCCCGCTGCCTGTGGTGAGCAAGACGCTGCTGGCCGACGTACTCGACGAGATCGACGCCAACAGCATCTGGACGCCAGACAAGCTCGAAGGGCTCGCCGTCGCCGCCGACGGCGACGTGTTCATCGTCACCGACAACGACGGACTCGACGCTGCCCTCGGTCAGACCGTGTTCGTGAACCTCGGTCACATTGGGACAGCCTTCGGCTGATCCCGTTGGTGGGGAGGGACGCTCGGCTCGGCCGGACGTCCCCTCCGTCACCGCCGGCGCCGGTCAGCTGTGGTCATGGCGTCGCCCACGTCAGGCCGAGGCGGACCGCGGACTGCTCGATCGCCTCGACGAGCAGGTCGATCGAGCCCTCGCACGCGTCGAGTTCGGCGACGGCGAGCAGCATCACGTGGCCCGTGTCGGTCTCGGCGACCACAACGGGCACCTGGCCGCCGGCTGCATTGCGAACGGCGTCGGGTTGATCGTTGCGATGGAAGGTGTCGAATGGGACCGGGAGTCCCGCCTGGCATGTCTTCCATTCACGTCGTTCACGGACGGACCTGTGGGTGATCTCACACAGCGAGCAGTGCCGTCGACCGAGCCGGGCACCGACCCAATGGGCGAGTTCGCCGCGCACGGTGCCGTCGGCGTCGTAGACGCCGACCAGACGTATGATCCGCTGCATCGGTGCAGCGTCGGGGGAACTCACCGCTACAGCATCGCCGATCGAGCGCCACCACTGCATGCGCGACCGCCCGCGCACCACCCCGTCTTTCGGAGCGAACACCAATGAACCCACGCGACGCCCTCGACATGTGGAGATCGGCCGGCACGGCGTGATTACCGCCGAACCACTCGCCCAGCGCTGGAAGCGACGGGCGCGCACTGTCCCGCTGATGCTCGCCGCCACCGTCCTGGGCGTACTCGCCAGCCCCGCCATCCTCGCCGCAGCGGCGGTCATCGACCTCGCGAAAGGTCGCTTCCGCTTGCCGACCGTCCGGGTCGTCCTGTTCCTGCTGCAGTACGGGGTCAACGACAGCGTCGAGATCCTGCTCGCACCCGTCTACTGGACGATGGCCGGCTTCGGAACTCGGCTCGACGGGCCGTCGTCCATTGCCCGGCACGATCGACTTCAGCGCTGGTCCATCAACGTTCTCGCTCGCCGCGCCGATCGCCTTCTCGGACTCCGGCTCGACGTCGACACTGACGCGGCTGCCGCGCTCACGCCTGGCCCGATCATCGTGTTGTGTCGACACGTCAACATCGTCGACTCGTCGCTGCCCACTCTCCTCTACCAGCGACTCGGCTTCCGCACCCGCGGTGTGATCATGGCAGAACTGCTCGCTGATCCCGGCTTCGACCTCATCTACTCGAGGACCGGGTCGGTGTTCATCCCGCGCGACAACGGCCCACAGGCCGTCGCCATGGTCCGCAGGCTCGGCCAGAGCGTCGACTCGACGACGGCCGTCGTCGCCTTTCCCGAAGGCCGTCTATTCCGCCCCGACCGCCTCGAACGGGCCAAGGCACGGCTCGCTCACGAGAACCCGGACCGGGCAGCGCGACTGGCGTCACTACGTCACGTTCTGCCGCCGCGCCCAGCTGGCGTGCTCGCACTCCTCGACACCATCCCTGCGGACGTCGTCGTCATCGCCCACGGCGGACTCGATCAATACGCATCGTTCGCCGAGCTCGCCAAAGCCGTTCCCCTCCGCAACCCGATTCACGTCACCGCCTGGCGAATCCCCGCCGACCAAATTCCGACCGCCGATGGTGAGCGCATCGCCTGGCTCGACGAACAGTGGGTGCTCGCCGACGATTGGGTCGCCCGCCACCTCGACTCGCCTGGTCACAACGTTTGACGACTGGCGCCCCGCTACGGGGCCGCAGGCGTCAAACGGTTGGGTCCCGATTCATCTCACCCTGCTGTGGAACTCATGCAACCGGAGCCGACGCCCCGAACCAGGTTGCGAGTGCGCGTGGGTCGGGCCACCTCCGGCGATCACCACAGCGTGTTCGGTCATCGCCATTCCACAACTCCTGGCTTCATAGGTTTGGCCGTGATCGGCTCATCGAATTCAGGGCCGAAGGAGCGCCAGCCAAGATTGGTAGCCGCCGATGAGGTCGGTGGCGCGGCTCAGGCCGATGTCGCGCAGCAAGGCTGCGGCGAGGCTGGAGCTGTAACCCTCGTTGCACACGATCACGATGCGCGCCTCGTAGCCGGCGATGTCGGGGATGTGATGTTCGCACGCGGGATCAAGCCGCCACTCCAAGACGTTGCGGTCGATCACGATGGCACCTGGCAACTCCCCGTCACGAGCGCGTTGTTCGATGGGGCGAATGTCAACGATCACCGCTCCGTCGACTTGTTCACGTTCGAGATCCTCTGGCGCGACCCTGTCCAGTCGAGCGCGCGCCGAAGCGAGAATCGCGTCGATCGAATTGCAAGTGTCGGTGTCGTTCATCCCCCGCTCCCCAAAGCAAGTCACAAGCCTGATCCATTTTAGCTCCTGCGCAACCAGTGCTCGCGCACAAGTTGATTCAGGGCTTGCGGGCGAGGAAGGCGTACCCGTACACCTCGAACGTGCGGGCGTTGGCCTCGCCGTGGGCGCCGCCGAAGGTGTCGACGCCGAGTCCGATCTCGACGTCGACGAAGCCGACCTCGGTGAGCATCTGATGCCAGCCCTCACGGGGCAGCCCGCCGGCGATTCAACCAGTCCACAGGTCGACGTCGCGCATCGCCTCGATCGGCACGGGGCGACCGTTGGCGATATCGGCGAACTGCAGCACCCCGCCCGGGCGCAGCACGCGGTGGATCTCGTCGAACACCGTGCGCTTGTCGGCGCACAGGTTGATTACCCCGTTGGAGATCACGACGTCGGCCCAACCGTCATCGATCGGCAGATCCTCGGCGAGCCCGTGCCGGAACTCGACATGCGTCAGCTCGAGCCGCTCGGCGGTGTCGGTCGCTTTGGCGAGCATTTCGGCCGTCATGTCGACCCCGACGACCGAGCCATCTGGCCCGACGTGGTGGGCGGCGACGAAGCTGTCGAATCCGGCGCCGGACCCGACGTCGACGACACGTTCACCGGGTCCGATCGTCCGCAGTGAGAACGGGTTGCCTACCCCTGCGAAGGACTCGACGGCGCGGTCGGGAAGCGCGTCGACGATCGCTGGGTCGTAGCCCAGCCGGGCGGCGAGTGATCTTCCGGTGTGAAAGTGGAAGGTCGCGTCGGGCTCGGTGGCGACGGCGCGGTACTTCTCGCGGACCTGATCACGCAGGACTTCTGAATCAACGACGGGTGTTTCGGACATGGTCAGACTCCAGTGGCAAGGGGCGGATGGGTTTCGTACATGCGGACGATGACCACCACCCCGGAAAGGGCGGTGAGGGCGGCGACGGCGTAGATCGCGGCTTCGATCGAGACGAGGTCGGCGAGAATGCCGGCGAGGAGCGCGCCGACAGCGAACCCGGCGTCGCGCCACAACCGGTAGACCCCGACGGAACGGGCCCGCCAGGCCGGGTGGGCGACGTCGCCGATCGTGGCCAGCAGCGTCGGGTACACCATCGCGGTGCCGGCGCCGAGTAACGCGGCGCCGACTGCCCAGAGACCGAAGCCGGAGGTGGCGGCGATCATGGCGATCGCTACGGCTTGCAGGAGCATGCCGCTGGAGATCAGCGGTTTGCGACCGATCCGGTCCGAGAGCCCACCGGTCACGAGTTGTCCGAGCCCCCACACTGCGGGGTAGATGGCGGCAAGCACACCGATGCGGCCGACGGACAGTCCGGCGTCGGCGAAGAAGATCGGGAACAGACCCCAGGCGAGGCCGTCGTTGAGGTTGTTGACGAGCCCGGCCTGCGACGCTGCGGAGAGTGCCTTCTCGCGAAACGAGGTGAGCGTGAAGATCTCACGGGTGGTGAGGTGTTCGTGCAGGTCGTCGTTGGTGGTCACGTGGTTGGCGGCCTCTTGATGGGCGTGGGCACGTGTCTCGCGGACGAAGATCGCCGAGATGCCCAGGCCGAGCCCGGCGTAGGCGAGACCGAGGAAGAACGGTCCTGGGCGGAGGCCGTGCTGCTCGGCGATGTATCCGGTGGCGAGGGCTGTGGCGGCGACGGCGGTGTACCCGGCGGCCTCGTTGAACCCCATCGCCAGGCCGCGCTTGGCGGGGCCGACGAGGTCGATCTTCATGATGACCGTCGTCGACCACGTGAGGCCTTGGTTGATGCCGAGCAGGACGTTGGCGAACACCACCCACCCCCAGGTGGGTGCCCACATCAACAGCAGCGGGACCGGGATCCCGATGATCCAGCCGGCGATCAGGACGGGTTTGCGGCCGTAGCGGTCCGACAGGGTGCCGGCGAAGAAGTTAGTTCCGGCTTTGACGATTCCGAAGGCGGCGATGAACGTGAGCGTGGCGGTGAACTTGGTGAGCCCGAACTCGTCTACCGCGAGGAGAGGCAAGACGGTGCGTTCCTGGCCGATCATGCCGCCGACGAGGGCGTTGACGCCGACGAGCAATGAGAACTGGGCGAGGTTCTCGCGTAGCCCGAGCCGCAACGCGGCCGGTGCCGTGGCGGTGGGTGCGCTCACGGCCCGCCCACCAGTGGCTGGCCGCTCCATTCGGCCCATGTGTCGGGTCCGCCGTCGAAGACGGTGATGTCGCGGTAGCCGCGGCTGGCGAGGATGCTGGCGCCGGTCATGGCGCGTTCGCCGTGTCCGCACATCACCGTCACCGGCGCGTTGGGCACGGCGCTGGCGGCCAGGCTGCCGAGCTCGATGTTGATCGCACCGGGTACATGCCCGGCCTCGAACTCACTGAGCTGGCGAACGTCGATCACGTTCGTGACGAGCCCGGATGCGGTGACGAGCGGGAGCCCGGTGATGATGCCGCCGGCGGCGCGCCATGCGTCGACGCCCCCGTCGAGCTCGCCGACGATGTTGTCGTGGCCGATGTCGAGGCATTGGCGGACGATCTCATCACGATCCTGCCCGGCGCCTGCGACGATCACGACCGGGCGGTCGAGGTCGGTGATCCAGCCGAGCCAGCTGGCGAACACAGGACGAAGAGCGTTTGAGATCGACCCGGGGATGTGACCGGAAGCGAATTCGACGATCGGGCGGGCATCGATCACGACGGCTCCGCCGACGAGGTGTCGCTCAAGGGTGCTGACGTCGAGCCGATCGAGGCGGGGCAGCTGCGAGTAGTGGCGTGGACCGCGCCGGTTGACCTCCGGCAGCCGAGCGAAGTACGTCGGGAAAGACCCGAACCCCGCCAGCAGTTGTTCGACGAAGGTGTCCTC
>JANOCR010000258.1:0-22810 GCA_031412355.1 Ilumatobacteraceae bacterium
CAGCTGCCGAGGCCGTCGAAGCGGCACCCGCCGAAGCAGCCCCCGTCGAAGCGGCACCCGCCGAGGAAGTCGCGGAGACCGCTGCTGCAGTCGAGACCCCCGAAGCTGAGGGCTGAACCGAGATGGCTTTCACCGCAAAGGACGTACAGGCGCTCCGTCAGGCCACTGGCGCGGGCATGATGGACGCCAAGAAGGCCCTCGAGGCCAACGACGGCGACATGGACGCTGCCAAGCAGTGGCTCCGTGAGAAGGGCCTCGCGGCCAGCGCCAAGCGCGACGACCGCGAGAACGCGCAGGGCCTAGTGGCGCTGCTCATCGAAGGCAACGTCGGCGCCATCGTGAAGCTCAAGTCGGAGACCGACTTCGTGGCCGCCAGCGACCTGTTCAAGGCCGAGGCCGACACGCTGGCCAAGCTGGTCATCGCCGAGGGGGCGGAAGCCGTTGCTCAGCGTTCGACACAACTCGACGATCTGAAGATCACGTTGAAAGAGAAGATCGAACTCGGCGATGTTGTCCGATTCGATGCGGCGCCCGGCAATGTGCTCGACAGCTACCTGCACCTGCAGGGTGGCCGTGGCGTCAATGCGGTGTTGGTCGAGATGGCCAATGCGTCGCAGGAACTCGCCCACGACGTAGCCGTGCACATCGCCTTTGCCCGGCCCAAGTATCTCAGCCGCGACGACGTGCCCGCCGAAGTGGTCGCTCACGAACGTCAGACCTTGGAGACCATCAGTCGCAACGAGGGCAAGCCGGAAGCGGCCTTGCCGAAGATCATCGAGGGTCGACTCAACGGTTTCTTCAAAGATGTTGCGCTGCTCGACCAGCCTTACGCCAAGGACGACAAGCAGTCGATCAAGCAAGTGATCGGCGCAGCATCGATTGTGCGTTTCGCCCAGGTCGAGATCGGCTGACTGACAGATGGCTGCGGCGGCGTCGCCCCGGTGGAAACGAATCGTCTTCAAACCGTCGGGCGAAGCTCTCGCCGGTGATTCTGGCCAAGGGCTCGATGCGGCGACGCTCGATTCCACCGCACAGGAAATCATCGCCGTGCGCGCCATGGATGTCGACGTCTGTGTTGTGGTTGGCGGCGGAAACTTCTGGCGCGGCCGCACAGGTGCGATGTCGGGAATGGACGCCACGCAGTCCGACCACATCGGCATGCTGGGCACCGTCATGAACGGCCTTGCTCTGCAGGATGCGCTGGAGCGCGCCGGACAAGACACCAGGCTGCAGAGCGCCATCGAAATGCCTCGACTGTGCGAGCCCTACATCCGTCGCAAGGCCATGCGCCATCTCGAGCAAGGCCGCGTCGTGATCTTCGCTGCCGGTACCGGGAATCCGTTCTTCACCACCGATACGGCCGCCGCATTGCGCGCCGCCGAGATCGACGCTGATGCTCTGTTGAAGGGCACTCACTCCGGGGTCGACGGTGTGTACAGCGCGGATCCGCTGACTGACCCAAACGCCACGAAGTACGACGAGGTGACCTACATCGAGGTGATGACCAAGGATCTCAAGGTCATGGACGCCACGGCCATCGCGTTTTGCCGCGACAACACCATCCCAATCGTGGTCTTCGACATGTCGGCGCCGGGCAAGCTGCAGGCGATTCTTCGTGGCGAACGCGTCGGCACGATGATCCAGGGCTGACCGATGCGCGTTCCCCCTCCTCGCCGGTCGATACGCTGGGCAATGTGATCGAAGAGACCATTCTCGACGCCATCGACAAGATGGAGAAGGCGGTCGAGCACGTCCAAAGTCAGTTCACCGGGGTTCGCACCGGCCGGGCTTCACCGGCCCTGGTCGAAAAGCTCCTGGTCGACTACTACGGGTCCATGGTGCCGGTGCAGCAACTCGCTGGTTTCCAGGTGCCCGAGGCCCGTCAGCTCATCGTCAAGCCGCATGATCGAAACTCGTTGGGTGCCATCGAGAAGGCCATCCGCGACAGCGACCTCGGTGTCAACCCGTCGAACGACGGCGTGGTCATCCGCCTCAACTTCCCCCCTCTCACCGAAGAACGCCGCAAGGAGTTCGTCAAGATCGTCAAGCACATGGCCGAGGACGGGCGCATTGCGGTGCGCAACATCCGTCGCGACGCGCGAAAGCATCTCGATGCTGCCGAGAAGTCGGCCGAGATCTCGGCCAACGAGCTGGAGCGAGCAGAGAAGGAAATTGAGCGGATCACCCACGAGCACGTGGAGTTGATCGACAAGGCGTTCAGCCGTAAAGAGCAAGAACTCCTCGAGGTCTGAGCGAGCAAAGGGGATTGCATGACTGACGACGAACGGCGTCCACGACGCCAAGACGGACGCCCAGATGAAGGTGAAGCAGAGGATTACGGTCCGCCCTTGTTCGCCGAATCGACCGACGACGACGACGAATCGGGTGGCATATCGTTCGGCGCGTCCGACACCGGTCCGTTGCCCCATTGGACCGAGCCACCCACCGGCGAGATGCCTCGCACGCTGGCCACGTCGGCACCATCCGATCCGACCGACGATCTCGATGTGTGGTCGTCGTTTGCCGGCAAGGCACCGGTGTGGCGCGACGATCAACCCGTCGACCCGCACGACGAGACAGGTGAAATGGATCAGGTGGTCCCCATCGAGCCGATCATCGACGATGTGACCAATCCCGACGATTCGATCCCTCTCCGGCGCGAACCGGGCCGAATCACCATCGGCACCGACCCCACCGACGACCGTTCGCGGCCCGTGCCCCGCAAGGGCCGCCCCGGTGAGCAGACCCGCGGTGGCCGCCCGGCCCGCTCGGGCTCCACGGCGCGTCCACCCGCCCGCCCGACCAAATCGGGCCCCCGCGACTTGCCGACCGCCATCGGCGTCGGCCTGCTGATGGCGGCACTGTTCGTGGTTGCCGTCGTGCTGAGCCCCAAGCTCGTGCTGCTGGTCGTGGTGGCTGTGCTGGCCTTCGGCTCGATCGAATACTTCGACAAAGTGTCGGAGAAGGGCTATCGACCGGCGACCATCATCGGCATCATCGCCTGTGCGACCATGCCGATCGCCGCATATTGGGCCGGCGAGCAGGCACTGCCATTGCTGATCGCCGTCGGTTTCGTTGCCGGCGCGGTCACGTTCATCGGGGCCAAGAGCCTCGAAGCGGCTCCCATGCCCAACATGGCCATCACGATGCTCGGCATCTTGTGGATCGGCTTCTTCGGGTCGTTCGCGGCGTTGATCCTGCGTTACAGCAAGGGCTCGGGCTTTCCGGTCGCCTCCGGCATCATCAGCACCAGCATCGGCACCGACACGCTCTGCCTGCTCGCCATCGGTGTGGTCGCCAACGATGTCGGTGCGCTGGTGCTTGGCAGTACCGCGGGAAAGTCGCCGCTTCGGGCCTGGATCAGCCCCAGCAAGAGCGTCGAGGGACTGTTCGGCGGCACGGTGGCAACGATCCTCGCTATGGTCATCGTCGGGCTCACCGACCGCTCGAGCACGTGGAACAGCGCCGGCGACCTGATCGTGCTCGGCATCGTGATCTCGGTCATGGCGCCCATCGGCGATCTCACCGAGAGCATGTTCAAACGCAATCTCGACATCAAGGATTTCGGTGCGATCGTCAAGGGGCACGGCGGCGTGCTCGATCGCTTCGACGGCTTCTTGTTCAGCCTTCCTGCGGTGTACTACCTCCTTCAGATCCTGGAGCCTTGGGTCACCAAGTAGCAGTCGGATATCGCCCCGCGAGGCTTGTTCCGGCTCTGTCGATGCGAGACTGACGGCCATGTCAACGGTGCGCGTGGCGATTGCCGGCTCCTCAGGGTCAATCGGCGCGCAGACCCTCGACGTCATTCGTGCCGAGCCGGGCCGATACGAGGTCGTCGCGCTCGGTGTGGGTTCGTCGATCGATGTCCTCATTGCCCAGGCCAACGAGTTCCGGCCGAAGGTCGTTGCCGTCGCCGATCAGGATCTGCGTGCCGACGTAGCAGCCGCGCTGCCGTTCGCCGAGGTGGTGGTCGATCTCGCCGATCTCGCCGACGACGCCGATGTCGTCGTCAATGGAGTCGTCGGGTTTGCCGGCTTGGCGGTGACCGTGCGCACGTTGCAGATGGGCAAACGGCTCGCCCTGGCCAACAAGGAGAGCCTCATCGCCGGTGCCCCAGTGGTTCAGCCGCTGCGCTCCACCCCCGGCGCCGAACTGGTACCCGTCGACAGCGAGCACTGCGCGGTGCACCAGTGCCTGCGTTCCAGCAGCGATGCGAGTCGCGAGGTTGCCCGAATCGTGCTCACCGCCAGCGGCGGCCCATTCCGCGGGCGCCGGGCCACCGACCTCGCCGACGTCGGTGTCGAGCACGCGCTCGACCACCCAACGTGGAAGATGGGTCCGAAGATCACCATCGACTCCAGCACGCTGATGAACAAGGGGCTCGAAGTGATCGAGGCCCACGAACTGTTCGGCACGGGGTACGACCAGATCGAAGTGGTCGTGCATCCCCAATCGGTCATCCATTCGATGGTCGAGTTCACTGATGGCTCGACGATCGCCCAGCTCAGCATGCCCGACATGCGGTTGCCGATCGGCTACGCCCTGGCCTACCCAGACCGCATCTCGACCGCATTCGGTCGTATCGACTGGTCATCGCTGCGCCGGCTCGACTTCGAACCTCCCGACACCGCCACGTTTCGCTGCCTGCCGCTGGCCTACGAGGCCGGTCGAATCGGGTCCACGGCGCCTGCGTGGCTCAGTGCTGCCAACGAGGTTGCGGTCGCAGCATTCCTGGCCGGGCGCATCCGCTGGTCGCGGATTGCCGAGGTATGTGACGCATCGCTGCAGCGCTTCGAGCGATCTGCCGATAGAACGGTCGATGACATCATTGCTGCCGACGCACGCGCGCGTCAGGTGGCCACGGAGGTTCTTGCAGCGTGAGTGACACCTACACCAAGTTTCGCAACGAGGTGATGGCAGGCGGCGCCGACAATCCCGACCTCGAGCCCACCGCCGGCGGCCCGAGAGCAGTGCTCGGGCTCGGTGTGATCGCGCTGCTGCTCATCGCCCTGTTCATGTGGAGCACGTGGGCGTTCGTCTTCGTCATCGGGCTGCTGATCTCGATCTTCTTCCACGAGCTCGGGCACTTCGTCACGGCTCGCTGGACGGGCATGAAGGCCACCCAATTCTTCTTGTTCATGGGCCCGAAACTGTGGAGCTTCCGCCGCGGCGAGACCGAGTACGGGCTGCGCGCTTATCCCATCGGTGCATTCGTACGCATCATCGGGATGAACAACCTCGACGACGTCGAGCCCGACGACGAGCCCCGCGCCTATCGCAACAAGAGCTACCCGCGGCGAATGCTCGTGATCACCGCCGGTTCGATCATGCACATCCTCATCGCGATCGCGCTGATCTTTTCGGTGTACTCCGTCAACGGCCGCCGCATCGAGACCGGGCGCGTCGGCATCGGCTCGGTGAGCGAGGGCTATCCAGCCGCCTTGGTGGGAATCGAACCCGGCGACGTCGTGCTGTCGATCGACGGAGTCGAGCCGCAGTCGCCCGACGAGTTCGTCACCCAGATCCGTGGGCACCAGCCCGGCGACGAGATCACGTTGGTTCTCGACCGCGATGGCGCAACGTTGACCAAGGTGGTGAACCTCGGCGCCAACCCGACACCGGGCGAGAACCTGGGCACGGCATTTCTCGGTGTGGGATCCGGCGTCGAGGTTGGATGGAACAACGAGTCGATTGCCCAAGCTGCGGTTCACAGTGTGCGCGATCTGGGACCGACCATGTGGCAGAGTCTCGGCGGCGTGGTGAAGGTGCTCAACCCCGTCAACATCATTGGCCATCTCACGGGTTCCAACGAAGATCTCAACACCAGACCGACCACGGTGATCGGTATCAGCAAGCTCAGCGACTCGATCGGTGACGAATCCGGCTTCGGTGGCCTGCTGCTGATACTTGCGGCGGTCAACGTGTTCGTCGGCCTGCTGAACCTGTTCCCCGTGCTGCCGTTCGACGGCGGCCACGCTGCTATCGCCACTTACGAGCGGTTGCGGTCGCGTCGAGGCCAGTCGCCGTATCGGGCCGACATCACCAAGATGATTCCCGTAGCGATGACGATGATGGCGGTGCTGCTGATGCTCTTCGTCACCGGCATCTATCTCGACTTCGCCAAGCCGCTGCGCTGAACTGGCACACTGCTGACATGCAGTTCGCGCGCAAGGCAACCCGCCAGATCCTCGTCGGCAAGGTGCCCGTTGGCGGGGGAGCGCCGATCTCGGTGCAGTCGATGACCATCACCAAGACGGCCGATGTCGAAGGAACCCTGCAGCAGATCTACGCGCTGGCCGCCGCCGGCTGCGACATCGTGCGCTGCACGTGCAACGAGCAAGAAGCCGCCGAGGGGCTCGCCCAGATCGTGCCACGGTCGCCGATCCCGATCATCGCCGACATCCATCACCAGTACCGCATGGCGCTGGCCGCGATGGAGGCCGGCGTGCACGGGCTGCGGCTGAATCCCGGCAACATCCGCAAGCCCGAGCACATCAAGGCTGTCGCCGCCGAAGCCCGCGATCGTCAGATCTCGATCCGCATCGGGGTCAACGGTGGCTCGCTCGATCCGTCGCTCTACGAGAAGTACGGCGGCATCAAGCCCGAGGCGATGGTCGAGAGCGCACAACGCGAGATGGCGTACTTCCAGGAGGTCGACTTCGACCTGATGAAGATCAGTGTCAAGGCCTCGAACGTGCCGCTGATGGTCGAGGCCTATCGACAGCTCAGCGAGGTCACCGATGTGCCACTGCACCTCGGTGTCACCGAGGCGGGCCCACCGCCGGCCGGATTGGTGAAGGCAACCGCCGGCATCGCCACGTTGTTGATGGAAGGCATCGGCGACACGATCCGGTACTCGCTGACTGCCGATCCCGTCGAGGAAGCGCGCGCCGGCAGGCAGTTGCTCGAGGCATTGGGTCTTCGCGAACGCAAGAACATCGACCTGATCGCTTGCCCCAGTTGTGGCCGCGCCGAGATCGACGTCATCGACGTCGCCAACCGGGCGATGGAGGCGTTCGGCGATCGCAAGATACCTCTGCAGGTTGCAGTGATGGGCTGCGTCGTCAACGGTCCGGGCGAGGCACGCGAAGCCGATCTCGGCATCGCGGCCGGCAACAAGCGCGGCCACCTGTTCGTGAAGGGTCGCAATGTCGCGGTCGTGCCCGAGTCGGAGATGGTGGAGGCGTTGGTCGAGTGGGCCGAGTTCATTCACGAGCACGGCACCGAGGCAGCGATCGCGCGCGTCGATACGGCCCTGGCCGAGCGCGAGGCAGCCAAGGACCGCGCCAAGTTGCTGAACGATCAGGGCGACGATGTGAACCATGCGACCGAGCGCATCGTCGAGATCAGGCGTACCACCGCGCAGTAGACAGGTCGTGGGCGATAGTCTCCGCGCCATGACGGTAGCAATGGACCACATACCGCATCGCCTCACCTGGGAGGCCTTTATAGAGCTGCCTGAAGAGCTCCTACGTCACGCCGAGTTGCACGATGGCGAGGTAGTCCAGATGGCTTCTCCAGACCGGCCCCACCAGCTCACGCTGGTCAACCTGATCATGGCACTCGGCCCGTGGGTCCGCGAGCACGGTGGCGAATTGGTACCCGATCCGCACGTTCGCATCGCCGACTACTGGGGCTATCAGCCCGACTTGGCCTATTACGCACCCGATCGGGTGCCCGGCTCCGGGTATTGGAAGCTGGCACCAAATCTGGCCGTCGAAATCCTGTCGCCATCGACGCGCCGCAAGGATCTGCTGCGCAAGCCCACTCACTACTTCTCGGTCGGGGTGCAGGAGTTGTGGCTCGTCGACTGTGACGAGCGAGTTTTTCACGTGCTGCTCCCCAGCGGTGAATACCACGAGTGGGTCGACGGCGACTCTGCTTCGTCGCCCCTACTGCCGGGCTTCGAAGTGGCCGTCACCGATCTGATCTCCCAGGCTTCATGACGCCGCACGATCATCCACTGTTCGAGTTCGACTCGTCGCCCGAGGCAATCATCAACCCATCGATCCACAAGCCGATGTTGGGCTTCCCGACGCGTGCCGTGATGTGCTGGTTCGGGAATGTCGTCCGTGATCGCACCGTCGATCTGGAGCCGGTGCACAACGTTCCGTTCGAGCATGGCGACCACGCGATCTGCGTCATCCAACACAAGGGCCACGAGGTCGCATTGGTGAGCCCGGGTGTCGGTGCCCCTGCAGCGGTAACGTCGCTGGAGGTCGTGATCTCGCTGGGCGCCACACAGATCATCGGTTGCGGTGGCGCGGGGATCGTGCGTCCGGGCTTCGATGTCGGCCATGTGATCGTGCCGACCGGGGCGATCCGCGACGAAGGCACCAGCTATCACTATGCACCGGCCGATGCTGCGGTCGTACCGCATCCGCGGGCCCTCACGGCGATCGATGATGTGCTCACCGAAGCCGGCGTCCCGCACGATCGCGGCATGACGTGGACAACGGACGCGTTCTTTCGCGAGACCGCGGCGAAGGTCATCCGCCGGCGCGAGCAGGGTTGCATCACGGTCGAGATGGAGGCGGCGGCGATGTTCGCAGCGGCGGCTTTCCGCGGCGTCGTCTACGGCCAACTGCTGTACGCCGGCGACGACGTCAGTGCCGCCGAGTGGGATCATCGTCACTGGGAGGCGCAAACCTCGGCACGCGACCACCTGCTGGACCTCGCGCTCGACGCCGTCATCCGTCTCTGACACTGTGGTTCTGCTACGGCTCCTCGACAACGAAGATGGTGGCGGGCCCATGCAGGTCGATGCTGTCGCCCGCGGCCAGGTACCGGCATTCACCGTGCTGTGAGCCACTGACCCACAACACCAGATCTCGGCCAGTGGCCAGATGACGGCGGCGGGCGCTGTCGGTGAGCTCGAATCTCGACACGACGAACGGTGTGCCGGGCGTGTGGTAATGCCACTCGCCGCGCTCGATCTCGTTGGCTCGTATGACCGGCTGGTCCAGTGGTTCGAAGTCGAGCACATCGAGCAGCTCCTCGACGTCGACGTGCTTCACCGTCAATCCGCCGCGCACCACGTTGTCGCTGTTGGCCATCACCTCGACGCCGAAACCTCGTAGGTAGGCGTGTAGGTTGCCAGGCCCCAGGAACACCGCTTCGCCGGGGCCGAGCAACACCCGATTGAGAAGCAGCGTCACGACAACCGACGGATCATCGAGATACTGGTCGGCCAGCTCCGACACCAGACGGGCCTCGACTCGGTCGTGCTTTCGGCACGCCGCGATCGTCGAGGCGCAATCGAACTGCCGGCGGTAGAGCGCGCTGACGGTGGCGGCCAGCTTCTCGTGCTGCAGGTAGACCGCCAGGTCGTGGGCGTCGAGTTCGTGCAGCAGTGAAACCGTATCGTCGACGGGGCGAAACCCACACAGCGTGTCGAAGGTCGTGACGGCAACAAGTATCTCCGGCTTGGCGAATGGATCGCGATAGGTGCGCGTCGGCGCATCACGGGCGATGCCGAGTTGCTCCTCGCGTTCGAACCCGGCTTCGGCTCGATGGTGATCCGGATGAGTTTGCAGCGACAGAGGCTGCGCCGCTGCCATCAGTTTCAACAGGTACGGCAACTCGCCGGCAACCGATTGCAGGGGCGCGCCGTCGTCGATCGTGGAGGGGGCCAGGGGGTGCGTCCCCATCCACCACTCGGCCCACGGCCGGCCGTCGGGTGGCCGACCGAGCACTGCGGGGATCGACGACAGGTCTCCCCATGCGTAGTGCTGGGCGCGCCCGTGGACCATGTGCATGCCTCGACACGCTACTGGCGGTACGGGCTACCGTTCCGTTGACTGTTCCATCGGGGTAAGACCAAGCATCGAGGTGTGCCATGCAGAACAAGATCCTGTTGACCGAAGACCAGATCCCGACGCAGTGGTACAACATCATTCCGGACCTGCCGTCGCCTCCGCCGCCGCCACTGCACCCGGGAACGATGCAGCCCGTCGGTCCCGACGACCTCGCCCCGTTGTTCCCGATGGCCCTCATCATGCAGGAGGTCAGTCAGGACAGCTACGTCGACATCCCCGGCGGGGTGCTCGACGTCTATCGACTGTGGAGGCCGTCGCCGTTGTTTCGCGCCCACCGCCTGGAGAAGGCCCTCGATACCCCGGCGCGGATCTACTACAAGTACGAAGGGGTCAGCCCCGCCGGCTCGCACAAGCCCAACACTGCGGTGCCGCAGGCGTACTACAACCACCAAGAAGGCATCACCAAGCTGACGACCGAGACCGGTGCCGGCCAATGGGGAACGGCGCTGGCATTCGCGACTGCGCAATACGGCATCGAGTGCGAGATCTGGCAGGTCGCTGCCTCGTATCGCGCCAAGCCATATCGCCGGGTGATGATGGAGGTGTATGGGGCAACGGTGCACTCGAGCCCATCCGACATCACCGAGTACGGCCGATCGCTGTTGGCGCAGGACCCGGATCACCCCGGCAGCCTCGGCATCGCCATCTCCGAGGCGGTCGGCGCAGCGGTGGCCGATCCGTTGACCCGTTACTCGCTGGGTAGCGTGCTGAACCATGTGCTGATGCACCAGACGGTGATCGGCGAGGAAGCGTTGCTGCAACTGGCGATGGTCGGGGAGACCCCCGACCTGCTGGTCGGTTGCACCGGCGGAGGATCGAACTTCGGCGGCCTCGCCTTCCCGTTCCTGCGCGAGAAGTTGGCGGGCAGGATGAACCCGATCATCCGCTGTGTCGAGCCCGCCGCGTGCCCCAGCCTGACCAAGGGCGAGTATCGCTACGACTTCGGTGACACGGCAGGAATGACTCCCTTGCTGAAGATGCACACGCTCGGTCACGACTTCATCCCGCCGTCCATCCATGCCGGTGGGTTGCGGTATCACGGCATGTCGCCGCTGGTGTCGCACATCTACGAGCTCGGCCTGGCCGAAGCCGAGGCCATCGCGCAGACGGAGTGCTTTGCGGGCGCGTTGACCTTCGCCCGAAGCGAGGGGATCGTGCCAGCGCCCGAGCCGACGCACGCCATTGCCGCCGCCATCCGCGAGGCCAAGCGCTGCAAGGAGACCGGCGAGGAGAAGGTGATCCTCACAGCTTTGTGCGGGCATGGTCACCTCGACCTGGCCGCGTACGAGAACTACCTGGCCGGCAAGATGGTGGACTACGACCTCACGGACAAGGAGCTCGCCGACGCCATGTCGACGGTGCCCGTGATGGCGTAGTCGCTTTCAGAACAGACGCAGTTCGTCCGACCGCATGCCGCGCAGTTCGTCGTAGTCGACCTCGACCACACGAAAGCCGCGTGATTCGGCCAGGACGCGCGCCTGGGGCTTGACGACCTGGGCGACGTACACGCCACGCACGGCTCCGAGCGACGAGTCGAGGTGCAGCCGCTCGATGTAGCGCACCAGTTGCTCGACACCGTCGATCTCGCCGCGGCGCTTCACTTCGATGGCGACAACTTGGCCATCCCGATCACGGCACAATAGATCTATCGGCCCGATCGCGGTTGGGTACTCGCGGCGAACCAGTGTCAGACCCTCCTCGATAGCGTGCGGTGAAGCGGCGAGCAGTTCCTGGAGATGAGCCTCGACACCGTCTTTCTGCAGACCAGGGTCGTCACCGAACTCGGCCTCTGTGTCGGAGAACACTTCGTGCAGGGTGATGGTCAACGACTCACCCTTCGGATTGGTCACCGTCCACGCACCATCGCCGATCACCAGCACGTTCGGCGCATTCATCCAGTTCAACGGCTTGTACGCGCCGCCATCGGCGTGAATGGCGACGCAGCCGTCGGCTTTGACCATGATCAACCGAATTGCCTCGGGCAGGTGCGCTGTCAGCCGGCCTGCGTAGTCGACCGAGCAGCGGGCAATGACGAGGCGCACGGCGCGAACCTACTGACCGGCGGTGACGCGCACGCCGATGCGGGCGCGATAGGTGAACCAGAATGGGCTCTGCCCAGACCCCAAGGCTGCGTGCACATCTCGGGCGAAACGATCGACACCCAGTGCCGTGTCGTCGATGCCGTGCCGACGAAGCGCCTGGTAGTCGCCCTGGCTACAGAACAGTTGCACGAACCTGTCGGCGTCGCCCTGCTCGTCTTTCAGCGCGGCCACCTCGACGCAGTGGCCGAAACGTTGGCTGCCGACCATCCTGGCGAGATGTTCGCCCTTGTGCCAGAACTTGGCGCCATCGGCGACCGTGACGCCGGCCGATCTGTCGCCGGAGCCGGCGGGTCGCAGGTCGTCGGATTGGGGCGACGACGATGCAGCGCGATTCGCAGGAGCGGCCGACGGCAACCATCCGGCCAACCGGCCCTCGTGGATCGCCACAGTTGCGCGGGCGGTGTGCCACGCCTGCTCGGCAGCCGCGTTGCCGACTGATGGCGGCCAGTCGCAGTCGATGGCCGCAAACACGCCGCCCGGTCGCAGCAACCGTGCGACTTCCGCGAACGTCGACACCGGGTCCATCCAGTGCAGAGCCTGCACGGCCAGCACGACGTCGGCACAACCGTCGGGTAGCTCGGTGGCATCGGACCAGCCGGGCACGTACTGCACATGCGCGGGGCCGGCGATTGCCGCGGCCCGGGCACGCATGTCGGCGCTGGGCTCGACGCCGATCACCCTGCTCGACCATGTTGCCGCCCACCGCGTCGACAGGCCGGTGCCGCTTCCGAGATCGACGACGGTGTCGATGGAGCCTGTCGCGTACCTGGTGATCACCTCGGCGAGCAGCGGGGGTGGTACAGGGCGGACAGCGGCGTACAGATCGGCGAAGCCCGAGAACCGGTTGGCGTTGGCTTCGAGGCTCACGTCGTGAAGTTATCGACCGACGTGGTCGCGCATGCGCTTCTGGATCAGGGCTCGCCGCGACTGCAGCTCGCGATAGGTCAGTTGCTCGGTCGACGCATCGACACCGAAGCCGGCCTTCACGCCATCCATGTTCAGCTCCAGTGTGGTTTGGTCGATGCCAAGCTCGCGTCCGAGCTGTTCGCCATGGCGTTGGGCGAACAGCATCGAGATGTCGGCGATCTCGGCCAGCAGATCTAGATCGGGTGCCAGGCGGGCCATCGCCCCGTCGAGGAAGACCATGTTCTTGACGTAGAGCATCAGCTCCTTGGGCATCTTCGCGCCATAGCCCAGCAACGCCTTGACTACGCGCTGCACCTCCGCCACCAGTTCCTCGCCTGTGAGCGTGGTCGGATCGATGGGTGCCTGATCCAGCCGGAGGTCGCGCATGACCAGTTCGAGGTCGACGTCGACGGGCAACGCGCCGAGATCGCGCATGGCGGCCAGCTGTCCTTTGACATCGTTGGTCGTGGCACACACCATCATCCGAAGAAAGGCCAGCCGGCGATCCCTTGTCAGTCGGCCGACGATGCCGAAGTCGAGCAGTGCCGTGCGGCCATCGGGCAGTACGAAGAGGTTGCCGCCGTGCAGGTCGCCATGGAACACGCCGTACACCATCGCCCCCTCGATTAGAGCGATCATCGCGGTTCGCACGACGGCTTCGGTGTCGACTCCGGCACCTTTCATTCCCGCCACATCGTCGAAGTTGAAGCCGTCGATTCGTTCCATCACCAGCACCCGCCGGGTCACCAGCGATGGGTGCGGTCGGGGCACCACATAGCCGGTCTGGTTCAACTCGTGGAGCATGGAGGCGATGTCGATCATGTTGGCCGCTTCCATTCGGAAGTCAAGCTCCTCGACGATCGTCTCGGCAAACAACTCGACCAGCGCAGGTGGGTTGGCCAATGACGCAATCGGTATGCGACCGACGAGATGCGGGGCCAGCCAGGCCATGACCCGCAGATCTTTGTGCACCAGTCGAGCGACGCTTGGTCTTTGGACCTTGACGACGACGTGCTCGCCGGTGTGCAGGGTCGCGGCGTGCACCTGGGCGATCGACGCAGCAGCGAGCGGGGCGCGATCGAAGGCCGCGAACATGGTCTCGAGCGGAACGCCGAGGTCGTCTTCGACCACCTTGCGCACGTCGTCGAACGACTCTGCCGGCACCTGGTCACGGCACTGCTTGAACTCCTTGACCAGTTCTGCGGGAAACAACCCCTCGCCGCTGGAGATGATCTGGCCAAGCTTGATGTATGTGGGTCCGAGCCACTCGGCCGCGCGGCGGAGACGGCCGGAGATGTCGGTGCGACTCGCCGCGGGGGAGCTGTAGCGATCCCGTCTCTTGCGCAGCCACCACGGGCCGATGGCACCGGCGAGACGGCATGCGACGGTGACCACCCGAACGCCGGGAGGAATGCGGCGCGGCCGCGTGAGTGCCGGCACGCCGGCCTTCGCGGCTTGACGAAGCAGCCCGGCGATGGGGTGCCACTGCAGCGCGTCGCGGTCGAGCACCCATGGGCCGTTGTCTCTGAACGCACCCCACTCGGTGTCGTCGGCGATCGTCACCACTTCATGATCGCAGCAACGGTGGCCGTTCGTGGACACACCGGCCGAAACATGAGTCACAACGATTCAGGCCAGGCGATTGCAGGTACGATCCGCCACCAACTGCAGACGTCTGGGGGACGAATGACCGATCGTTACTACGTCACTGACACAGCGCTGTCACAGCGGTTCCCCATCTACACCCGCGCCAACGTTGGCGAGGTCTTCCCAGACCCGGTGACCCCGCTGACCAGTGACACGGCGCTGTTCCTGGCCGAGCTCGGCTGGCGCGACGCGTGGGAGCGCATGGGCGCGTTCGACCTCGAAGAGTTCCCGCCCGACGAGTACTGCCAACTCGGCGTCCTGGGTGGTTACTGCTACCTCAACGCGTCGTTGATCCGACTCTTCGGCGAGCGAGCACCTGGCCTGTCGTGGCAAATGATGGACGAGCAGTTCTTTGGTGCGCAGCCAGGCATACCGCCGTACGAGGAGATGCCCGGCGACGTGCAACCGGCGATGACCGACAGGATCGGCGTGACGTTCGCTTGGGTCTTCGGCCAGCACTGCCTCGATGATCTCACCGAGCTCACCGACGACCGCGTCGAGACAAAGGCGTTGCGGATCAATCGCCCAGACCTGTCGAGCCTCACCGATCAACAGCTCTGGGAGCGATTCCGCGAGATGCTCCCGCTGCATCGAAAGATGTTCGCCCATCATCTCTTCACGACGTACATGGCCACCGTGCCTGTCGGCGTGATCACCGGGGTAGCCACCGCCGTCGGCCGGCCAGACCTGATCATGCCAATCATCTCCGGGCTCGGCGACGTCGACTCGGCGGAGCCGAGCCACGCGATGTGGGCGTTGTCGCGACTCGACCCGACCTCGGCGGCGTTCTCCGAGGGCTTTGATCAGTTCGTCTTCGAGTTCGGCAGTCGTGGTCCGAACGAGTGGGAGAGCAGGTCGCCGTCGTGGGAGACCCGGCCGGCGTTGGCCATGGTCGCGATCGACCGCATGCGGCAAGCGCCCGACTCTGCCGCGCCGGCCAAGCAGTTTGCGATCCGTGCCGAACAGCGCACTGCCGCCTCGACTGAGTTGCTGTCGATGGTTGCCGCGGACCCCGCCACTCACGGGCAGCTTGCTGCGGCGATCGCATGCTCCTCCGCATGGTTGCCCGGCCGCGAGCGCACCAAGACCAACAACATCAGGGTGATCCACGAGATGCGTATGGCCATGCGCGAGTTAGGCCGGCGAATGGTCGAGCGTGGCGCATTCGACGAGATCGAGGATTTCGGATTCGTCCGATCCGCCGAGATGCCGACGCTGTTCGAAGATCCTCACTCGCTGACCGCATCGGTGCGCGAACGCCGCGCCGAGTACAAGAAGCTGCAGGAGCTCGAGCCGCCCTTCGTTTTCGTTGGTCATACCGATGGGCCGGACAGCTGGCCCCGACGAGATGCGGTCGCGGCCGATCGGCTGGCGGCCGGCGACACCATCGCCGGTCTTCCGGGCTGCCCGGGCGTCGCCGAAGGGACAGCCAGAGTGATCCTCGATTCGAACGATCCGTCGGCCCTGCAACCCGGCGATGTCTTGATCGCTCCGATCACGGATCCATCGTGGACACCTTTGTTCGTGCCCGCCGCCGCAGTGGTCGTCGACGTTGGTGCCGCCCTCAGTCACGCCATCATCGTCAGTCGCGAACTCGGCATCCCATGCGTCGTGTCTGCAGTCGGAGCCACGCGCAACATCCCCGACGGCGCCACAGTGCGCGTCGATGGCAACACCGGACTCGTCACGATCTTGTCCGTGCCCTAGCTACTCAGTCGGCGGTCAACAGACCTTCGTCGATGATCTGCTTGGCGACCTCGTCGCGCATGGTCTGCAATGACTCGATGGTCACGCGCACATGCACCGCGCTGTCGCTGCGGCGCTCGACCGTCACGCCGACCGGTAGGGCGTTTCTGCCCGGCCACAGAAAGTCGCCTGCCTCGTCGACGGCGACGGGATTGGAGAAGACCAGCACGAAGCCACCCTGGTTGTCGTCGCGCACGACGGACAGAACGCTCAGTGGTGGCGGAGGCGGCGTCTGAGGGTTGTCCCAGTTGTACTTGCCTCCCTCGCCATTGCAGATCTGGTGCTGGATGTCGCGCCAGTACTCGATCAGGGTGCTGTGCTCGGGGTTCGAGGGATCCAGCGTGCCGGCATGTGGGAAGTGCTCGGAGAACACGTAGTCGGTCCACTCATTGAGTACGGCGTCGCGGATCGCCAGCCACTCGGCAACCCAAGCCTCGTGACTGCGATTCTCGGGATCGAGACGTGTGGGCGCATCGGGCTGCGCTATGGCGAACTGTCGATCGACCTCCGCGTACAGCTGGGCCTGTGTAGGAATCGACATACCGTCTCCGTGGTTCTCGTCAGCCCTGACTACAAGCCAGTGCCGTGGGCGACATCGCACAAGCGTGCCTCACCCTCGACAATCTGTCCAGCCCCCACGCCTTCCAGGGCGGCGAACGGACCGCACTTGTGCGACGTGATCCAGACATGGATCATCGGTGCAGGGCGGTGCTTGACGAACGGTGCCGGGCAGTTGCCCGCCGCATCGACGATGCCGCGAACGAGCGGTGCAACGGGGTCGTCGGTGTAACACAGGTTGTCGTGGATGTGCCACTGCATCAGCGCGCCACCGATGTCGGGTGCGTCGGTCAGCGCCACGGTGTCGGGCAGGAAGTACATCGCGCTGACCAGCCGCTTCGAGCCATCCGGGTCCGTCTGATAAACGAGGCTCTCGGGCTGGTCCGGATCCAGGAAGACGTCGTCGTTGATCAGGTCCCACTTGATGAAGTGTTCATAGCCGGTGAAACCGTCGCCGATGCTGTGATATCCGGCGGCCTCGGCCACCTTGTAGTCCGCCCACTGCGGCAGGCGCACGACGTTGAGTGCGACCAGGTTCTCGGCAGCCGCCTGTTGCTCGGGGGTGACACCGTCGACACCGCCGAGATCGATTGGCTGGGTCGGGTCGTACGGCTTGGTGGGAACCGCTGCGGCAGCGTGGCCATGGTCCTCGTTGCACATGTCGACCCGCTGCTCGTCGGCAACCGCTGCCTGGCCGGCACCGACACCTTCGAGCGCAGCGAACACGCCGCACGGGTGCGGGGTGACCCAGACGTGCACCATCGGGTTCTCGCCGCCTGTGTTGACCCCGGTCGCGCACTGGCCGTTGGCGTCGGTGATACCGACCACGCGCGGCTTGCCGTCGGGGCCGGCGGCCCAACAGAGGTTGCCATGGTTGTGCCATTGCATCAATGGCCCGGCGTAGGCCAGCAGGCTGGGGTCGTCGGTCGGACGGGCGCTTGCGATGTACATCGCTCCGGCCAGGGTCTTGGTGTCGCCGTTGACCGTGTACACCAGCGATTCGGGCTGTGTGCTGTTGAGGAACTCGTCGTCCTCGATGAGCGACAGCTTGATGAAGTGCTCGCTACCGGTGCCGGCGTCGCCGATCGACGCGTAGCCGTCGGCGATCGCGGCGGCCGTATCCGCGTACCTCGGCAGATCTCGCAACGAGGCCTCGATCAACTGCGCAGCCCGCGCCTCTTGGTCGGGCGTCACACCCAGCACACCCGACACGTCGATCGGCTGTGCAGGATCCCACGGGCGAGGCCAGGTGGTGCTTGCAGCGACCGACGTTGCGTCGTCGGTATGACCGTGTGGCACCGACTCGTCGGCCACCGGAGTCGCCGCCGCGACGGGGTTCGCCGGTGCTCCATCGTCGGGGTGCGCATGCGCTTGCGATTCGTCGACCACACCCACCCCGGCCGCGGCGTCGGCGGCGTGACCGTGCAAATGGGTACCCCCGCTGAGCATCGCCGGCACGGTGAGTGCTGCCACGGCAAGCGCCGGAAACGACAGGCGAGGCGCCGCGGACTGACGTTGGCCGATCAGCGACGCGGCCAACGCACAGCCGACCGCCGTGGCCGCAAGCAGGGCGGCGGCTGCGTCGGCGAACTGCGCTGCTTCGCGCACTTCGAGACCTTCGATCCACGAGATGCCAGTGATTCGAGTTGCCAACCACCCGCCGACCACCACAGCGTTGATCGCGACGATGGGCAGGGCGGCCAGCCGACTGGGGCGAGCCATCGCCACCAACCCGGCACCGACTTGGGCCACCGCACACAGGATGAACAGCCGAGCCAGTTGCGGATGTTCGGCGTGCACGCCGGCCGCGGCGGCGTGGATGGTGCCGGCGCCGATCGAGGTCATCATGGCAATCGTCAGGCCCGGTATCCGCGCCGAGACGGCACGTCCGGCGAACGTGGGCTCGAGAAGGCCGCCGTCACCCGGCACGGCAAGAGTCATGGCCGGATTGTACGGCCCTCACGGAGTGCTGCGAGGGTCGGCCCGGCGAATTCAGGCCTGCAGATCAACAGATCGGGCAACCACGGATCGCGATCGTTGAAGACCATGGGTGAGCCGTCGATGCGACTTACGTGCAACCCTGCTGCCAGGGCGACGGCCGCCGGTGCCGCGGAATCCCATTGGTACATGCCGCCGTCGTGCACGTAGATGTCGGCCTCGCCGGTGACGATTGCCATCGCTTTGGCGCCCGCCGACCCAAGTCGCACGGCGTCGGCGTCGAGCGCCTTGGCAACAACGACTGCCACATATGGATTGCGGTTGCGGGAGGTGACCAGCCTGGGGCGTGTTCGATGCGCCGCGGGTACCACCGCCGCTGGATCGGTGCAGAAGGTGATGTCGAGCGCTGGAATGCTGACCGCCCCTGCGTCGAAGTGGTCGCGATTCCAGAGGGCGACGTGCACAGCCCAGTCGTGGCGCCCGTACTCTCCGAACTCGCTCGTGCCGTCCAGCGGATCGATGATCCAGACCCGGTCGGCACCGAAGCGACGCGGGTCCTCGAAACCTTCCTCCGACAGCACGGCGTCATCCGGACGCGCCTCGATCAGCTCTGCCAGTAGAAACCGGTGGCTGGCCAGGTCGCCCGCGTCCATCACGTGCCATGGCGGCGCGCCGGCACCCGTCAAATCTTCACGCACTTGGACCAGCAACCGACCGGCCTCGGTCGCCAACCGCGCGGCCAGTTGGGCGTCGCTCTCGCCGGTCAACGGTGCCCGCTCGTCATCGGCGTCCGGTGCGGCGCGCCTCGCGGACCAACGTGCGCACGTCGGCTTCGTCCGCGCCCTGTTGCACGAGATGCGCGACCTGCGCCTCGAGTTTCTCGGCAGCGGCCTCGTCGAAGGCATCGATCCGTTCGCGCACCGTGACGGTGTTGACCGTCATCAGCACGATCGCGGCGAGCACGATGACACCGCCGATGGTCAGCACGACCCCGTTGTTGTTGCCGGCGACCGACGACACGATCAAACCGGCGATGCCACAGACGAAGACGCCGATGCAGGTGCGGGTGATCAGTCGAGTGGCCACGGCACAGTCTGACGCTTCAGGCAGACGTTGGTCTAGCGCACGAGTGGCTTGTACTTGATGCGATGCGGCTGATCAGCGCCGGCCCCGAACTCCTTGTGCCTCCACGCCTCGTACTCGCTGAAGTTGCCCTCGAACCAGCGCACCTGGCTGTCGCCCTCGAAGGCCAACACGTGTGTAGCGATGCGATCGAGGAACCAGCGGTCGTGGCTGATGACCACCGCGCATCCCGGAAAGTTCTCGAGCGCAGTTTCGAGGGCGCGCAACGTGTCGACATCGAGGTCGTTCGTCGGCTCGTCGAGCAGCAGCACGTTGCCACCGGTCTTCAGGATCTTGGCGAGGTGCACGCGATTCCGTTCGCCGCCGGACAGGTCGCCGACGCGCTTTTGCTGGTCGCTGCCCTTGAAGTTGAAACTTGCGCAGTAAGCCCGCCCGTGGATCTCGCGATTGCCGACCTTCATGTGCTCGACACCGCCGGTGATCTCTTCAAAGACGGTTGCATCGGCTGCGAGGGTGTCGCGCGATTGGTCCACGTAAGCGAGGTCGACTGTTTCCCCGATGGTGACCGTGCCAGTGTCGACGGGCTCCTGTCCGGTCAGCATTTTGAACAGTGTTGTCTTGCCCGCTCCGTTCGGGCCGATGATGCCGACAATGCCAGCCCGCGGCAGCGTGAACGACAGTTGCTCGATCAGCAGGCGATCGCCGAATCCCTTGCTCAGCTCGGTGACCTCGATCACGGTGTCGCCGAGCCGGCGCCCGACCGGGATGGTGATCTCCAGGCGATCAGGCCCGCGCTCGGCCGCTTCTGCCTCCAACTGCAGCTTGTCGTACGCAGCGAGGCGGGCCTTGCCTTTGGCTTGGCGCGCCTTCGGTGCCATTCGCACCCACTCGAGTTCGCGTTGCAACGTGCGTTGACGCGCCTCGTTGCCCTTCTCCTCGCGGGCCAGCCGTTCTTGCTTCTGTTCGAGCCACGACGAGTAGTTGCCCTCGAACGGGATGCCCCGGCCGCGGTCGAGCTCGAGGATCCACTTGGCGACGTTGTCCAGGAAGTAGCGGTCGTGAGTGATGGCCACGACCGTGCCGGGGTACTCCTGAAGGAACCGTTCCAGCCACTCGACGCTCTCGGCGTCGAGATGGTTCGTCGGCTCGTCGAGCAGCAGCAGGTCGGGCCGGCTCAGCAGCAGACGGCAGAGCGCCACGCGGCGGCGTTCTCCGCCCGACAGTGTGGCGACGTCTGCGTCGTCCGGCGGGCAGCGCAGCGCGTCCATTGCGATCTCGACGTTGCGTTCCAGGCTCCACGCGTCGGTCGCCGCGATCCGGTCTTCGAGCTCGGCCTGCAACGAACCGATCTTGTCGTAGTCGGCGTCGGGGTCACCCCACATCGTCATCACTTCGTTGTAGCGATCGATGATGGACTGCACCGCGGCGACGCCGTCCATGACGTTGCCCTTCACATCCTTCGCCGGATCGAGGTCGGGCTCTTGGGCGAGGAAGCCGACGGTGAATCCGGGGGTCAGGCGAGCCTCGCCGCTGTACCCATCGTCGAGACCGGCCATGATGCGCAACAGGCTCGACTTGCCAGCGCCGTTCGCACCCAGGACGCCGATCTTGGCGCCGGGATAGAACGACAGCGAGATGTTTTCGAGCACTGTGCGGTCGGGGGGGTAAACGCGGGCGAGCTTGTAACAGGAGTAAATGAATTCGTGGGCCATGGCGTCGCACAATCTACGGCGCTCCATCACTAGGTGCGCGGCCGCTGTGGTGCTACCTTCACGCGAGTAGGTCAGCGTTACTACGAGACGTCCCAGTGAAGTCACAGTGAAAGAGGTATCAACGGTGCTTGCAGTAGATGGATTCTTCAGCCAGTCGGGACTTGGCAACTTCGGTTTCCGGTGGCTACACATCCTGGCGGGCGTCACGTGGATCGGCTTGTTGTACTACTTCAACCTGGTGCAGGTCCCTGCGTTTGCCGCGTTCGGCGACGAGGCGCGGGCCCGCAACATCGCCATCGACAAGGTGGCACGCAAGGCCCTGTGGTGGTTCCGCTGGGCGGCCATCAGCACCTTCGTCACCGGCATCCTCATCACGATCGTCACCCAGGATTACTTCGCCAACGACTTCGGCAAGCAGGCCGGCGGAATTGCCATCAGCACCGGCATGGTGCTCGGCACCATCATGATGCTGAACGTGTGGGGCGTGATCTGGCGCAATCAGAAGATCGTGCTCGCCAACGCGGCAAACCTCATCGCGGGCGGCGAAGCCGATCCCGCCGCTGCAGCGGCCGGCCGCAAGGCGTTCATGGCGTCGCGACAGAACACGGTCTTCTCCGTTGCGATGTTGTTCTTCATGGTCTTCAGGTCACACAGCCCGCTGTCGGGCCAAATCCTCAGCAGCGGCAAGATGGGCGCGTTCTGGGCCATCACCATTGTCATCATCGCTGTCATGGAACTGAACGCCCTCGGCATGATGCCGTGGAAGGCGACACCCAACAAGGGACTCAACCTGATGTACGACGGTCCCGGCGTGCGCAACGTCTTGGTCAGCGCGTTCGGTCTCTGGGTCGTGTTCTTGATCCTCACCGAAGTGTTGCTGCGGGCCTGAGCAATTCGGCCGCCCGGGGCGGCGATCAGCTGACGACCAGCGTGGCTTTCATGTTGCCGTGGCCGGCGATCGTACAGATAACTTGATAGGAGCCCGGAGCGAGGGCGAACGTATCGGTTTGCACATCGCCGCGTCCCGTTGCATTGAGAACGAGGCCGACGTCGACATTGTCGGCGTCGAGCAAGCGCAGGTCGTGAGGCAGGCTGGAGTTGTTGACGAGAGAGATCGTCGCCTGGCCGTCGACTGCGGTGGCGGTGTAGGAGGCGGCATCCCAGGCGATTCCGTCGATGGCCTTGATCACGGTGGAGTTTGCAGGCGTCGTCGTGTCGCTGCCACTGCTTCCGGAACTGCAACCCACCAGCGCGAGAGCAACGAACGGTATGGCGAGCAGACTCCGATGTTTCATGGGAT
>JANOCR010000259.1:0-6421 GCA_031412355.1 Ilumatobacteraceae bacterium
GCCTTGCCGTTCGGGGCCTGGGCTGCCGACCGGTTCTCGCGCCGGCGTGTTGTCACGGCGGTTTTCGTAGCGATCTCCGTCACCCAGGCACTGATCGCGATTGCGTTGGCATCGGATGCACCGGCCGTCGCCGTGTACGCCCTTGTCGCTGTAAGCAGCGTCGCCGCGACCCCATACCGGTCGGCGCACCTCGCGTTGGCGCCTCTCGTCGCCAGAACGCCATCGGAACTCGTGGCGATGAACGTGACGGCGGGAACGCTCGAAGGGCTGGCCACATTTGCCGGACCTGCGCTGGCGGCTCTGCTGCTGTTCCGAATGGACCCGTGGTTCGTCGTGGCCACAGCTTCGGTCGCAGCGGCAACGGGCTGCATCGCCGTCTCAGGCATTCGCGTCGATGTCGATCCCTCGAAGGCGTTTCGACGCACGCGCGAACGTCCGCTCCAGGCCATCATCGGGGGAGTCACAGAATTGCGAAAGAACACCGAAACGGCCGTCGTCGTCGGCTGCTTCGTCGCACAACTCCTGGTGCGCGGCATCCTCACCGTGCTGTTGGTTTCGGTGTCGTTCGATCTCCTCGAGCTTGGCAGCAGCGGAGTCGGCTGGTTGGCCGCGAGCATCGGCATCGGCGGCATCGCCGGGGGCTTCTATGCAGTAGTACTCACCCGTCGCCGGCAGCTCGGGCGCCCGTTCGCCGTGGCGCTGAGCCTGTGGGGTCTGCCGATCTCATTGATCGGTCTCGTCCCGCACACCGCAGTTGTCGTCGTCGCGTTGTTCACGATCGGGGTAGGCAATGCAATTCTCGATGTCGCCGGTTTCACCCTGATCCAAAGGCTCGCCGCCGACCGCAGCCTGGGCCGGGTCTTCGGTGTGCTCTTCACTTTCGGAATCGCGATGGGCGGTCTCGGAGCACTCGCCGCACCGATGCTCGTGTCCGCACTCGGGCTGAGGCCAGTCTTGGTCCTCGTCGGCGCCGTGTTGCCCGCCCTCGCGCTTTTCCTGCTGCCCCGATTTCGCAGGATCGACGAGCACTGCGAGCCCGTCCCGGAGTTGTTGTCGCTGTTCTCGAACATTGCGCTGTTCGCACCTCTGCCACCGACGACAATCGAAAAGATCGCGGCATGTTGCACCGCCGCCGAGGTATCAGCCGGCGCCGTCATCATCAGCGAAGGCGACCGCGGCGACCGTTTCTATGCCATCGTCCGCGGGCAGGTAGAAGTTCGCCGAGGCGAGATCGCCTGGGCAACCCTGGGTCCCGGCGACCATTTCGGTGAGATCGCGCTCTTGCGCGACATCAACCGCACTGCCACCGTCGTCGCCTTGTCGGATGTTCACCTCGCGACGCTCGACACGTCCGAGTTCCTGGATTCGTTGGCGAGCAGCGAAGCCGCTCACGGCATCGCCTGGCGTATGACAGCAGACATGATCAGCGGCCACGACACGCAACCCCAGAGGTGACGTTTGCGCCATGGTGTCGCAGTTATCCTCTGGCGAACGTCCATTCGCGTCGCAGTAGCCCGTAGAGCAGCGTGTCGTTCCGTGAGCCATCTCGACTTTTCCACGCTTCTCGAAGCAGACCTTCGTGGCAGTAGCCGCACCGCTCCAAGACCGTTCTCATTGCCGTGTTGTCGCTCCGCGTGTTGGCCTCGATGCGATGCAGCATCGGAAACTCGACGAACAGGTAGTCGGACAGCCACTCCACAGCCGCGGTGCCATGGCCCTGGCCGCGATATGCGCTAGCGATCCGTAGATCGAACAGTGGACTTCCGTCCTCGATGTCATCGAGGTCGAGGAGTCGGACAAGTCCGACGACAGAACCCGCGTCGCGAATCCAGAACGATCGTGTTTCGGCGTTGGCGATGCTGATGGCCCCCGCCTCGGCGACCGACAGACGGGGTGCACTGTGAAACGGCCAATCACTGCCGCTGAGGAAGGCCACGACCGCCTCGATCTCAGCCGTACTGACGCGGTCGAATGTCAACCCCACTGACGAAGTCTGACACCCGACGTCAGACCCGGCCCGGTTCGCCTCGGACTTCGCTTAGCCGGTCAGCGCCTTGCAGGCACGCTCGATCTGCCACTCGCTCCGGTCGCGTGGCTCGAGGATGGCTTCACCGGTGTCGAGGTTGATCTTGAGGACCCCCGCGAAGTTGAAGGGGATCTGACCGATGATTTGCAGGATGGCAGTGCCGTCAGGTTCGATCCGCACGAGATCGGCGCCGACATCGCGGAACCGGAAGGTCTGGTCGCCAGCCGTTGCCGTCAGGGCCAAATTGATCGTGGACAGCGCGACGACGCCCGTCCCGCCGTTGTTGAACGTTCGCACGATGATGTGGCCCTGGAGTCGAGTCGTCACGGGCACGTCACACGCCTCCGACAGGAGCCCGTCCTCGAACGTCTCGTCCACGACGATTCTTACCGAGTCCGGCGGTGCTGCTCCCACCACCGCCGGGCCGGACAACGCCGCTCCGACCAGGGCAACCCCGCTCAACGCCAACATGCACCGTCGTGTCATCTCGATCCCCATCCTCTCGTGCAGGCAGAGAAAGTTCCGCCCCGCTTTTCTATACCACGGCCCCTTCGGCACGGCAAGTAGTTGTTGTAGCCGAGGCCCCGACGACTTGGGTGGCCTCAGATCCGACCGTTCAGGCCGTCGGTTCGCCCTCGTCGTCACTTGGTGCGGCGGCGGGTGTTGCGCGGCGGTTGCGGCGGCGGGCCGATGCCTGCTGTCCGTCGTCGTCGAATGTGACCTCGACATTCTGGAACCCCTTGGCCTTTTGCGCCGTCGCGGAATCGGTGTATGCGTGACGGTCTGCCGCAGTCAAGTCGACGTTGTCGGTGAACGGTGTCATCAGCGAGCGCGGGTAGAGACGTTTGGCGCGTACAACGTTGATCTCGGCGCTGACGACGACGCCGACCGCGCCAAGGTAGATCCACCCGAGCAGGCCCAACACCAAAGCGAACACGCCGTATGCGAGGCCTGCGTCCTTCACGACGGTTCCGACGTAGGCCGTTCCGAACAGCTGCAGCATCTGCCAGATGAGGGCGGCAGTGATCGCGCCGGGTATCAGGTCGCGCATGTTGGTGGGATGTGCGGTCGAGACCCGGAAGGCCAGCAGGAAGATACCGGCGTTGACCGCGACGGCGGCCAGCACTACGAGGACCGTCGTCCATCCACCGAGGTCGGCGCCGAAAGCGCCGGCGCTGCTGCCGAGCGCCGACAGCACCGTCGTGGCCAGCGCTGCCCCGCCCCCGATCACGATGACGAGCAGGCTGCGCAGGCGGGCACGAATTGGATTGGGCCGCCGGTGCCTCGGCACGGCCCAGGTGACGTTCATGGTGTTCTGGATCGCCTGGGCAACGCCGAGCGCTCCGTACAGCGCGACGACACCGCCGACGACCAACGCGATTCCGCTTCCCTGCAGGCCCCGTGGATCGCCGAGTTCATCACCGATGATGGGGAACTGGCTGAGCGTCGAGTCGAGGATGCGGCGCTGCAGATCGGCGTCTCCCTGGAGCACGAATCCGAGGATCGAGGTCAACAACAGCAGCAGCGGGAACAGCGCCAGGAACCCGTAGTACGTGATCAGTGCGGCCAGGTACGGGCCCTGGTCCTCACTGAACTTGTAGATGACAGCAATGGGGAAGCTCGCCCAGCGGTGACGTTGCTGGAACGCATCGAGGTGGTCGGACGCGCTCATCGGCACGTCGCTTCGTCGTGGCAGTCCATACTTCATCCTGCCCGCTGTGATGCCGAAAGCCGCTCGCCTCTTGCGCCGGCGTGCCCCATCAGGGCAGTCTGTGCGCCTGGGTTGGAGGCGTGAGAGGAGCAGACGTGGACGCACCGGGCACGTTCGTCGAGGTTGCGGCGAGGCCACAGCCGTTTCGCTTGGCTACGGCGACGACCGCGGTCGTTGTCGTTGACATGCAGAACGACTTCGCGTCTCCTGGCGGCATGTTCGACCGCGCTGGCATCGACATCACAGGTGTCCGGGCAATCGTGCCGAGGGTCCAGGCCGTGCTCGCCGCTGCGCGCGATGCCGGTATGACGATCGTCTATCTCAAGATGGGATTCAGTCCCGATTTGGCCGACGCTGGATATCCCAGTTCGCCGACGTGGCTCAAGCACGTGCCGCTGCGGGCGGGTGACGCTGTGACTTCGCCTGATGGCGAACCGTCGCGAATACTTGTGCGGGACTGCTGGAACACCGACATCGTCTCGGAGTTGGGTCCGGTGGATGGTGACATCGTGCTCTACAAGACCCGCTACAGCGGCTTCTATGCCACCGAGTTGGACGCTGTCCTTCGTAGCCGCGGAATCGAACAGTTGGTGGTAGTCGGTGCGACGACGAGTGTGTGCGTGGAGTCGACGGTGCGCGACGCCATGTTCCGGGACTACCACTGCCTCGTGATTGCCGACGCGACAGCCGAACCAATCGCGGCGGACGCGCCGCGATCCAACCACGAGGCATCACTACTCACCCTCGAACTGCTGTTTGCGGCCGTTGCTCAGTCCGAGGATCTGATCGCCAGCCTCCAGCTCGAGGCATCAGTGCCAGGCTGACCGCCAGTCGATGTGAAGGCTGCACGATGAGAGATGTTCAGGGCCCGAAGGCTCATCTCTCATCGCACGGTCTCGCGGCGCCGGCGGCGAGTGGTCACGAGGGCCACAACGCCGGTCGCCGCCAGCAGGGCTGCCAGGCGAAGCATCATGCCGACCTCGATACCCGTCCGCGGCAGCTGGGTGTCGGGTGGCAACGTCGGCGGGACCACGGGTGGCTGCGGGGGCGCCTGCGACACAACGACGAACGGCACGAGGGTGGCCGAGTCCTCGTTGTTGACGAGGTTGGTTTCGGGCGTGACCGTGCTAACCGTCGCGGTGTTCACGACGGTGCTGCCGGCGACCGCGTTAGCGGGCACTAGAGCCGTGATCGTGATGGTGCCGACGTCGCCGACCAGCAGCACCGGCCTGGTGCAGGTGATGCTGTTACCAACCGACGTGCAGCTGAAGTCGGACGACGACACCGATTCCAGAACCAGAGGTGCCGGCACCGAGTCCACGATCGAGACACCACGGGCCGTGTTCGGGCCGAGGTTCGAGACGACGAGCGTAAACGTGGCGACCGAGCCGGCCAACGGTGTTGGCGTCGCGGTGGACTTCACGATCTGGACGTCGGTCAGGATCCGGGCCGGGGTGTCTTCACACGCAACGTTGTTCGAGGGATTGGTGCCACTGACGACCTCGGCTTGGATGGTCGGCAGACAGGGCGGCACACAGCCCTCGCCCACGCATGCCGGATCGTCGGCCGTGGTGACAAAGGCCTTGTTGGTGAACGTCGCCGGGGCCGCGATGTCGGTGATCATGGCTTGCAGCGAAATGGTCACCGATTCGCCGACCTGTAGATCGGCGGGCTCCACGTTGCAGGTCACGACCTGCCCGGCGGCACTGCAGTTGGCGGGCATCGGCAGGACCCACACCACACCGGCCGGGAGAACGTCGGTGACGACAACGGGCTCGCCGAGGTCGGCATCGCGTGTTCCGAGGTTGCTGATGTTGAGGGTGTAGGTGAATGTCTCGCCGGCCATTGGCTCCGCTCCACCGTCGCTCTTGGTGATTTGCAGATCGACCGGCAGGTCGTCGTTGACCAGGATGCACGTGATTTCGTCACCCTCGTTGGCAACCACCGGGTTCTCGACCGGCGCCTGCGCGGCATCGAAGCATGTCAACGAGGTGAGTGCGTAGCCGCCACGTTGTGTTTCGGAGACTGCATAGCTCGCGTTGGCCTCGATCGTCTCGGCGATGCCGCTGGCGACGGCCGTGGTTCCCACGAAGAGCGGGAAGTCGGCGACCCCGGCGATGCCACCGTCGTCGTTGATAACGGACTTGACGACCGTGATGGTCGGCGCCTGATCATCGTTGGTGATCGTGCAGCGAACGGACTCGCCAGGTGACAGCGTGACGGTCGCCTCGCCCCCTTGGACGTTGATGGAGTTGTTCGAACCGCTCTGGTCGCTGACGCACACGGTTCCGGTGGCGACGTAGCCGGGGATCTGGATCTCGCTGACGACCAGAGCGGTGCCCGCCGCATATTGATTGAGCTCGTCCGACACGACCGGCGTCTCATTGACCTGCAGCACGAAGTCGGCGACCACAGCGTCGCCGCCGTTGTCGTTGACCACGCTCTTGACCACGGTGAGACCCGGGCGAACGTCGTTGTTGGTGATCGTGCAGACGATGTCTTCAGCCAGCCGTGGCGTCACGGTGATGGCAGCGGTACCGGACGATGCGGCCGCGAGGCCCAGATCGCTGGTGCACGACACGCCCGTCGGTAGGTAACCCTGCACTTGCAGTTCGTCGATGTCGAGTGCAACACCGGCGACCTGCTGATGGGCGACGTTCTGAACCACCGTGAGGCCTTCGACC
>JANOCR010000260.1:0-4702 GCA_031412355.1 Ilumatobacteraceae bacterium
TGCCGATCACCCACGAACACGAGCATCTTCCCGACATCCACCACCGCCACATCCACTGACGGTCGGTTGGCCTTGATCTCTCGGCGACCGTATCGGCGGATGGCGACGGCGAGCATGCGGAGGATGGGTCAGGCGGCACGAAACCGGCGCAGGCGCAGGCTGTTGGAAGCGACGAACACGCTGGACAGGACCATCGACGCGCCGGCGATGGCCGGGTTCAGCCACCCGGCAGCCGCTAGCGGGAGCGCTGCGAGGTTGTAAGCGAAGGCCAAGAACAACTTGGTGCGAATCGTGCTCAGGGTGAGCCTCGACAAACGGATGGCGTCGGCGACGGCGTTCAGGTCGCCACGAACCAAGGTCAGGTCGCTGGCTTCGATCGCCGAGTCGTTGACGCCGTCGCCGACCATGGCCACGACCTTGCCTTCGGACTGAAGTCGGGTGATGACGTTGACCTTGTCGGCGGGAAGCACGTCCGCGATCACGGTGTCGATACCGACCTCGTCGGCGACGGCGCTGGCGGCGCGTTCGTTGTCGCCGGTTAGCAGCACCGGGGTCAGGCCCAGGGCCCGGAGTCGAGCGACGGCTTGGGCGCTGGTCGGCTTGACCGTGTCGGCGACAACGATCACCGCCTTGGCCACGCCGTCCCAGCCGGCGACGATCGGTGTCCGGCCGAGCTCCTGGGCGGCGACCATGGCGGTGCGCAGCGATTCGGGCACCTCTAGGCCGGCGTCGGCGACAAACGCGGCTCGGCCGGCGGTCACCGCGCGACCGGCGACCACACCGGTGACCCCTAGCCCTGGCGTGTTGTTGAACGACCGGACCCGGGTCAGATCGCCGACACGCGCCCGGGCACCGGCAGCGACCGCTCGGGCGATCGGATGTTCCGCGGCGTCCTCGAGCGCACCGACGAGCCACAAGACGTCGTCCTCATCGACGCCGTCGGCGGTGACGATCTCGATGAGCGACATCTTGCCGGTAGTCACGGTGCCCGTCTTATCGAGCACGATCGTGTCGACCGCGGCGATGGCGCCAAGCGAGAGCAGGGTGTCCATGGTGGCCGCGCCCCAGATCACGATCGGTGCGGCCATCGCCAGGACGAGCCATTGCCAGTTGGTGAGATGCAATGGCTTGATCATCGACAGCGCCAGGACCGGGACGCCGAGGATCGTCGAGCCGATCAGGCCGTGCAGCAGCGCCGTTTGCACCGGCTCCGTTGCCGTCGCTCCACCGTCGATCTCGGTGGTGACGATCGTCGGCGCCTTCATGGTTGGCTCCCTTCGTAGGTGTGACCCCACAGTCGGCCTAAGGCCGTGGTCACCACATCGGGAGCAACCCCTCAGATTCGGCGCTAAGCCGGGATGGCGATTCCGAGGGTGTCGGCGCCGACGGTCTTCGGTGCACCTCTTTCGTAGAACACGTCCACCTCGGTGATCGTGAAGCCAGCATCGGTCAACAGATTCGCGATCGGGCGCGTGAGGTGACAGCCGCCGAAGAGGCGCTTCTGCATCGGCTCGAGGCGGTGCTGCCAGCGCTGCACCTTCACGTCGGGAGCCAGCCCATGTTCGATGAAGTGCAGTGTTCCACCGGGCTTGAGAACCCTGCGAACCTCGGCCAACGCCACCGCTACGTCGGGGATCGTGCACAACGTCCACGTCGACAGCGCAGTGTCGCAACTCTGGTCAGGCAGCGGCAACGCCTGACCATCGAGCCCCGACCGCTCGATCGGGACGGTTGCCCCTTCGAGACGTTTGCCGGCCAGCTTCCACCCGAGGTCCGCCGGCTCAATCGCCGCCACCGAGGTAACGGCCGACGAGTAGAAGGGAACGTTGAGACCCGACCCGAAGCCGAGCTCCACGACCCGCCCATGCAGCCCTTTGCAGACGCGCTCTCGCAGCGGATTTGCAGACTTCATCCCGCACGCGACATTGACGATGCGTGGGAGAACCTGCGTGCCGTAGACACCCATTGGAACGACCTCCTCGGGTCGGGCCAGCCGACACCGGCTAGAGCCCAACCGTAGCAAGACCCTCCCGACAACGAGCATGCGAGCTCGGGTTCCCCAGCGGGCTGCGGCTTGGCCAACATTTTGTCGGCGGGGAGTAGCTTCTCGGCGATGGCAAACATCTACGCGGCCGACTTCGGCGATGTCGTCAAGCACGCTGTGCTGTGCGAAGTCCTCGTGCGTGAGCAGCCAGCCCGCTATCTCGAGAGTCATGGCGGCCGCCTCGATTACGACCTCGCCGACGTCGAGCCGTCGCCCGGGGGAATCTGGGACTTCATCGAACTAAGCGTCGAGTTCGATTCGCTCGCCGCGTCCACGTTTAGCGGGATCGTCCGAGATCTGGCCGGGCAGCCGGAGCATCCGGGTAGGTATCCGGGCTCAATCGCATTCGCTGATGCTCTCTTGCCACCCGACGCCGAGGTCGTTGCGTTCGAGTTGATCGCGGCGAGTGCGTCCAGCCTGCTCGAGGGTCTGGCCGAGCGAGGCAGGTCCGCGCAGGTGAATGTCGCCGATGGACTCAGGGGCGTCTGCGAGCTAGCTCGACCGGGTGACCTCGTCTTTTTGGATCCCTTTCAGGTACACGAGCGGGGTGAGGAGTTCACCTCGGCAGAGGCGTTTGTCGCCTTGGCGAATCGCGGAGTGAGAACGGTGCTGTGGTACGCCATTCACGAGCCGACGGACTCGGCCGGGTGGATCGCCGAAGCGATAGAAGACCTGCCTGGCACCGTCTGGCAAGCGCGGCTCATTGGTGACACCACCGAGGCAGGGCTCGCTGGTTGCGGGTTTCTGGCTGCCCACCTGTCGCCGGTCACTGTCGTGGCAGCGACGAAGATCGTCCAAGACCTGGCTGGCGCGCTCGCGGTCGTGCGGCCTGGTCTGCGCCTCGAGTGACTTCGCCAAGCGAGGCGCGCCGCGACGACCCGCGACGCGCCAGAGGCCAGGTCGCTGACCGGCGCGTCTACCTGTGACAGGTCCTGGGTAGAGAAGCGCTGACAGAAAGGCGATATGACAGATGAGGCGCGTCCGGATCCTTGTCGCCGCGGTCTGCCTGGGCGGCGCGCGCTCGGCCAACGACAACCCCATAAACGCGTGGTTTGGCGCCTTGAGCTACCCCTCTGTCGGGGTTCGCCGATCGTGAGTCTCTCGCTTATGGTCAGCACTGTCGACCAGCGGGTCGTGTGGGTAAGTGACAGTTTCGCCGACGACATCGGCGTGCCTGCCAATGACCTGACCGGCAGATCGATCTTCGAGCTGTTGGACGGCTCGAAGAACGAGTCGTGGCCCGGGTTGTTCACCGGCGTCGGCTCGTCCGACGAGCGGTTCGACCGCTTCGGTGTGCATCTCGTCGGAGACGCCGAGTCGGTCGATCGCTTCGAGTTGCGAGGTGTTCGCTACGTAGACCGCGGCCGCAATGTGATGGTCTCCCTTCGCTTGGCACCAGCGGAATCGATGTGGGAGAGCAAAGAGGCATTTGTGACCGACGTGCGCGCGGCGATGCGCTCGGGCGCCATCTACGTCGCCTACCAACCGATCGTCGACATGCGCAACGGACAGCCCAAGAAGTTGGAGGCACTAGCCCGCTGGCTTCATCCCGATCGCGGCGCCATCGGCCCCGACGTATTCATCCCCTGGGCGGAACGGACCGGAGTGATAGCCGAGCTGGGCGAATGGATCCTCGCCCGGGCCTGTCGCGACGTCGTGAAGATGGAAGCCGCAGGCATCGAAGTGGATCTCAGCGTCAACGTCTCCGTCGTGCAGCTCAGACATGCCGATGTCTCCCAACGCTTCGGCGATGTGCTGGCCCGCTCGTGCCTGGCACCCGATCGGGTGTGGGTCGAGGTGACCGAGAGCGTCCTACTGGATGCCGACGCACTTGCACCTCTGGAGGAGATTCATGCCCTCGGGGTGCGGCTGGTGATCGACGATTTCGGCACCGGCTACGCAAACTTCGAGTATCTCACCCGTCTTGTCGTCGAGTCGTTGAAGATCGACACGGCCTTCGTCGCCGGACTGGGCATGGAATCACGAGCAACCGCGATCGTGCGGTCTGTCGTGGGCCTCGGGCGCGAGTTGGGCCTTGAGATCGTCGCCGAGGGTGTCGAGAACGAGTCGCAACGGGCGCAGCTCGTCGACCTGAACTGCCGGTTCGGCCAGGGCTGGCTGTTCAGCCGTGCGCTGCGATACGACGATCTGGTGGCGACGTACGGGCCGCCGGGCAAGATCCGATCGATACCAACTCCCGTCGAGCGTTGGTCCGGCGCTGGCGAGTCGGTGCGGCTCAGCGCGCTACGAGCGTGTCGGATTCTCGACACCGATCCCGAGCCGGGATTCGATGCGATCGTCCGTCTTGCGTCACAGCTTCTGTCCGCGCCCGTTGCGCTGATCTCGCTTACCGACGCCGACAGACTGTGGTTCAAGGCGCGAATTGGGACCGACCTCACCGAGCTCCCGCGCGCTACGACGATCGCTTCGATCGCTTCGATCGCCGAAGCAGATTCGGACGAGCCGTTGATCATTGGTGAAACGAGTCGAGACAAGCGCCTCGCACTGAATCCGTTGGTGATCGGAGTGCCGCACGCCCGTTCATACGCGGAAATGCCCATCCGCAGCCGCGAGGGTTTACGGTTGGGCACCCTCGGTGTGGTCGACACGAGTCCGCGCACCTTCACGCCTCTCGAGTTGGAACAACTTGCGCTGCTG
>JANOCR010000261.1:0-8295 GCA_031412355.1 Ilumatobacteraceae bacterium
CTCGGGCCTGAAGCGGCCGAGACGGTCCGGCACGTCTTCCTCCGCCTCGTCAGCCTCGACGACGACAGCGCGAGCGCCCCGACTCGGCGACGCACGCTCGTTGCGGAAGTGGAGGAACTGGACCAGCGCGGCCGCGTGCAGCGGGTGCTCGACACCTTCGGTCGGCATCGTCTGTTGAGCTTCGACCGCGACCCGGTCACGCGCGGTCCCACCGTCGAGATCTCGCATGAGGCGCTCCTCACAGAATGGGCCAAACTGCGAGACTGGATCGAGGCCGCACGCGACGATCTCCGCATCCACCGTCACCTCGCGGTCGAGATGAACGCCTGGATGGCCAACGGCAAGTCGGGCGACTATCTCCTGACGGGAGGGCGGCTGGACTCGATCGCGGCGTGGTCTCAAACGACCACGATGGGCCTTCGGCCGCCCGAGCACGAGTTCCTCGATGCCAGCGCGGCAGCGCGGGCCAAAGACCAGCAGGTCCGCCAATTCGAGCAGCGGCGCACGACCGATGCCGAACGCCGAGCGCGACGGCGCACCCGGCAGCTGTTGATTGCAGCATTCACCGCAACGCTGGTGGCTGCCCTAGCGGTATTCGCCTGGGTGCAACGCCAGGACGCCCGCGACAGCCAGGCCGAGCTAGCGAGCACCCAGGAGGCGCAGCGCCTCGCCGGCCTTTCCGCCTCGGCTCTCTCCACCGATTCCCAGCTCGCACTCCTGTTGGCCGTGGAGGCGGTTCGGTCGACAGCGACGCTCGGCTACGCAATGCCCGAGGCCATCGATGCAGTCCATTGGGCTCTACAAGAAATGGGTGTGCAGTACGACGTCGCGCCCGACACGCCCACAGCGGCGCGGTTCGGGCCTGCTGGGATTCATGGTCTCTGGGTCCTGCCGGTCGAGGATCTGATGAACCTCGCTGAGGCGAGCACCACTCGGAATCTTTCGACCGACGAGTGCAGGCTCTATTTTGGTGACGAAGGTTGCCCAGCCGAGGTGTCGGTCGTCGGGCTCGAGTACTTCGGCGGATTGGATGCCTACACCACTGCCGTCGCGTTCGATCAGGCCGAGGTCGTCGTAGCGGCCTCGGCGGACGCCGAGGAATGGCTGCAGAATCTCGACGCGATCGGCGAGCAGTACGGCGTTCGCATCCATGCCCGGCAACTACCACACACCCTCACGAGGACGGAGGCGGTTACACAGGGATTTCCCGGCGACATCTTTGTAATCTCCTCAGACGAGCTTGGCGAGTTATCCGCCGCGCATCCGTTGATCGATCTCCGTCCGTTCATCGACGAGGCGACCATGCTCGACGACTACGGCTCTTATCTCGTCTCACGTTCTCGAGTTGGCGACAATGGCGAGTGGCCGAGTGACACCGGAGCTATCCCTGGCGTGCCGGTCGGCCTGGGCTCCAAGTCGCTGATCTGGACCAACCAGCCGGAGTTCACCGATCTCGGCTACGAGGCGCCGTCTGACTGGGCATCGTTCATGAGTCTCGCCAACGAGATGGTCGCGGACGGCCAGACCCCGTTCTGCCTCGGGATCAAAAGCGCCGGGATTGCTGATGGATGGCCGGCGACGGATTGGGTCGAAGCAATCGTGCTGCGCACCGGCGGCCCGGAATTCTACGACCAGTGGATCAACCACCAGGTGCCGTTCAACGATCCCATCGTCGTCGGCGCGATTCGCATCGTCGGCGAGATGGTTCTTACGCCAGGATTCCTTGACACGACTCCTGCCGAGGCTGCAGTTCGACCGTTCGACCTCGCTCTGCAAGATTTCGTCGAGAAGCCGGGGTCGTGCTTGATGACGCCGTACCCCAGCTCCCTGCCAAGCATCTTCGGTGGCACGCTCGGACAGCCGGTCGGGATCTTCGCTTTCCCAACGTTCGGGCTCGGGCATGACGATGCCGTCATGGGGAGTATTGGGTTCGCGGTCGCCGTCACCGACCGCCCAGAGGTCCGCCAGGTGATCGCCGCGCTCGCATCAGGGGACATGGGCGCCGGAACGGCTCAGCTGGAGTGGCCCCTCGGATTGCCGGCCAACGCACGATTCGACACCACCACGATGGCCAACGCGGTGATGGGTGAGATCGTCGGAAAACTACAGGCTGCGATCCGATCCGACGAGTTCCGCCTCGATGCGTCCGACGCGATGCCCCCCGAGATCGGGTCCGATGCGTTCTTGAAGGGGATGGTGCGGCTGTTCCGGGAGGGCTCGCTGGAGACCCTCGACCAGCTGTCACTCGACATCGCTCGCGACATCGAGGCTGCCTGGGTCGAGCTCGAACAATCCGGCTGACCACCAGCAGGGGGTTGGCTGGCTCTTCGGATAAGTCGCCCTTAAGTCGTACGAAGGCCGAAAGAAGGCCCTCGCCGTCGTCGCTAAGCCTCGCGCTCGACAGTGCGATGCATGGCATCTCGATTGGTTTCCGTCGCAACCCTGTTCACACTGCTCGCCGCCGACGTCCTCGCAGGGAACGTCACAGCCGAGGCCGCAAGTAGCGCCGGTAGTCACTTTCGTCCGGCCATCGATGTGCCGTCCCCGGGGTTCTGGGACAGTGAAGACGCCGTCCACCGCGGGGGTCAGGCCGCCAGAATCGAACTCGTCGACGACGAGCTGCACGACGGGTCGCACTGGTACCGGCTTGCCTACCTTGATGGCGGTACCCGCCTGCAGGTTTTCGAGCACTCCGACATCGCCACCGTCGGTCCGGAATCCGACATGATCCGGATCGAGACCATCGCCTGGAAGCTGGCCAACGAAGTGGTCGAATCGGAGAACCGTTCAACCGCATCCGACCACTTGCCAGCCTGGGCGCGCGTCCGGACCGGCAACACCGACGGACCATCGGCCGGATTGATGATGGCCCTCGCCTACATCGATCTGCTCACACCCGGTGCGCTCGTCGGCGACATCCGGGTGGCAGGCACAGGCGGAATCCGTCCCGACGGGCTCGCCTTCCCAGTGAAAGGGATCGACGTCAAAGTTGCTACTGCGATGCTGACTCGACCCGACGTCATCTTCGTGACCAAACCGCCGAGGGTGGTCGAGAACGTCACCATCGTCGAGTCTCACAAAGAGCGCATCCCGGCCGATGGCCACACGGTCGGGGAATGGCTCAACGTCGCTGGGTACGAGCAAGCCGGCCGAGACGCGGCCGGCCATCCGAGAACAGCTTCCGTGGTCGTCGTTCATGACCTACGGCAAGCTCTGGCGTGGTTGTGCGGACGCACCGACGGGGCGAGCGTGTGCGCAGCCGCCCACAGGTCTGCAAACATTCCCATCGGCACGTAGGCGCACGGCTCGATGCGCCCGTTGCAGCGTGCCGTTTCGATCGGCCCGCGGCCTCTCCATGGAGCCGGCGGGCTGAGCCTGAAGTACGACGAGTGGCCGTCGGCGATCCCTAGATGTGACAGTGCGTTCAACAACGTCCACTCGAGGTCCTGCCCGAAGCTCGGTTCCCACGCGACGCAGGCCGGTCCGGCAGGCAGCCGACGCGCACAACTCGGCTTCGGCCGAGCCGGGCGCGAATCGGGCCCAGGGGTCGGTGCTGCTGGCGCCGAGCCGATGTCCGAGTTTGACCCATTGATCGACGCTCAGGAGGGACGAGTGATTGCCGGGGTGGCCTTCGGTCGGGAGGTTCCAGGCCTTGATCGTGTAGGCGAAGATGACGGTCGGATGCGATCCATCGTCACTCGATTCGGCTCAGGACGGTCTCGACGGGCGCCACGAAGTCGCCAGCAGCAGCAGCGCGCCCCCGCCACCCGCCGCCGCGGCGATCAACAGGCCCGTCCATGCGGTGAGGTCGTCGCGCGCATCCAACGCCTCGTCGAGCGACCACTTGCCCGGGCCGACCGCACCCAGCAGCAGCCCGCACATCAGCAGGATCATCACGTACTCCCACCCCTCACCGGGCCGGAAGATGAAGAAGCCGTTGCCGCGGTGATTGATCATCCACGCCACGGCCATTACACCGACCACGCCGGCGCCACCAAAGGGCGTGAGCAACCCGGCAACGAGCAGCAGCCCGCTGCCGATCTCGGTAACGCTCGCCATCCAGGCTTGCATCACCGGGTTCCGCATCCCCATCGATCCAAACCACCGCGACGTGCCGGCGATTTTGCCGCCTCCGATCACGTGGTTGATGCCGTGAGCGAGCATCACCGCTCCGACTCCGCAACGGAACACGAGCAACATGAGGTCCACAGCGTGGGTGTCGGACACCATCGAAGCATCGCGCAGAGATTCCTGATCCTCAAAATGTCGAGACGGCCAGCCCGGCACGGTCGGCCATCGCGCTGGAGGTCTGCGGCACGATGTGCGGATGTTCCAGCCTCATTCGCCTCGGCAGCGCGTCGCCGGATCCTTTTGATCGACATCTGACGCGGGCTAGAACTTCGCTCAGCGTGGATGGACAGCCGTGCTCATTGCTTGCCGAGTTGGTGGAGCTGGAGCGTCGGAGCGCCTTCGGCTTCTGCGAGGGCGAGGTCGACCACGGCCGTGAATCGCCATTCGCCATCGCCGTCCGGGTCGACGAGTTGTTGCGTGATCGCCCAATGGCCGGGTTCCTCGACCAGTGTGAAGTGGGCCGCTGAACGTGCGTCGGCATCGATGCCGATGCTTGCGTACTCTGCCCAGTAGGGGAGCATCGCGTCGGTGAGCTGTGACTCGCTCCATCCGGTCCGGGTGGCAAGAATTGCGTGCGAGCGAGCGGCGAGCAGCTCGCCCCAGCCGAACGCGGCAGTGCGGACTGCTGTGCGCCATGCAGCCGGGGGACCGGTTCGCATGGTGGTCAGCGCCTCTGGCGCGTGGCGCTCGTGGACGGGCCCGCCGGCCAGACGCGTCCATTCATCGAGGAGGGTCGCGTCGGTGGCGCAAATCAGCGCGTCTAACCATTCGACGATGTCTTCGAGATCGGAGGTGTAGACGTCTTCGGGAAGCGAACGGTCGAGGGTCCGCCACGCATCGGTCAGGTATCGAAGAACGAGCCCTTCGCTGCGTTCCAGACGGTATCGGCCCACGAAGGTGGCGAAGCTGTCGCCACTTTCGAGCATCTCGCGCAGGATCGATTTCGGTGACGGGTCCTCGGCAATCCACGGGTGGTGCTCGCGATACGTGGCGACGCAACTCTCGAGCACGTCGGCGAGCGGGCGCGGCCAGGTGATGCCTTCGAGGCGTTCCATGCGTTCCTCGTACTCCACGTGTTCGGCTTTGAGTCGCGCCACCTCGACGCCGCGTGCAGCGTGCTCTTGCGCGTTGAGGATTTGGCGCGGGTCGTCGAGCACCGACTCGACCACGCTGACGACGTCGGCGACATAGGTCGGGTCGTCGCGGTCGAGGGTTGCGATCACCTCGATCGCGAAAGGCATCAGTGGTGCTGAGAATCGCAGCTCGGCTCGCTCATCATCGCCTTCGATGAGCGACCCGACCCGAACCCCGAGACATCGGCCTTGGTCGTCACGTCGTCGCTCGGCGACGCCGGCGGCCTCGAGGATGCGGTAGACCTCGATTGCCCGCCGACGGTGTTGAGAGCGACGCGTGTCGGGCTCGTGGTTCGTGCGCAGCAAGCGTTTCAGGGCGCGAGGACCGTCCGGTCGCGCGAGCACCGTCGCCACCAGATCGGCGGTCACCCGGAACCGAGACGTAAGGGGTTCAGGAGTGCCGCCGACGAGGCGCTGCATCGAGGCCTCGTCGTAGTGGACGAAACCGTCGGGGGCCTTGGCCCTGGTGGCCTTGCGCCGCGCCTTCGGATCGTCGCCGGCTTTGGCGAGGGCCCGAGCATTCTCGATCATGTGGTCGGGGGCCTGCACCCAGACGTGACCGTCGGGGTCGAATCCGGGACGCCCCGCCCGACCCGCCAACTGATGGAATTCGCGGACGCTGAACATCCTCACCCGCGATCCGTCGAACTTGGTGAGGGCAGTCATCAGCACCGTGCGGATGGGGATGTTCACACCGACTCCGAGTGTGTCGGTTCCGCAGATCACAGGCAGCAGCCCCGCACCGGCGAGGCGTTCAACGAGACGCCGGTACCGGGGGAGCATCCCGGCATGGTGGACGCCGACACCGTTGCGGATCAGCCGGTCGAGCGTAATGCCGAAGCCACGCCTCAGCTTCTCGCCGGCCATCGCCGCGACGATCGCTTCGCGCTGCGTACGAGTGGTCACCGACATGCTGACCAGCGCTTGAGCTCGTTCGATCGCTGCGGCCTGGTTGGCGTGGACGACGTACACCGGGCTGAGACCTTCCTTCACTGCCTCCAGCACGCTGTCGGCCACCGACGTCATGCGCCATTGGTGGTACAGCGGGGTCGGCCGATCCACCGACGTCACTGCGGTCACCGATCGGCCGGAGCGCCGTTCGAGGTCGGTGATGATGGGGGTCATGTCACCGAGCGTCGCCGATGCGAGCAACATCTGGCAGCCCGTCATTTCGAGCAGTGGGATCTGCCACGCCCAGCCTCGATCGCGGTCGGCGTAGTAGTGGAACTCGTCGAGGCATGCGAAGCCGAAGCCTCCGCTGGCGCCGTGCGCGAGCGCATGATTCGCCAGCACCTCTGCCGTGCACACGAGCACCGGCGCACCCGGGTTGATCGACGCATCACCAGTGGCCAGACCGACCTGCTCGGCACCGAGAAGGTCGACGAGATCGAAGAACTTCTCGGCGACGAGGGCCTTGATCGGCGCAGTCCACACTGCACGTCGACCGGAGTTCAGCGCAAGCACGATCCCAGCCATGGCGACGAGACTCTTCCCGGAACCGGTCGGCGTCGCCAGCACGACATGTTCCTCGGCTGCGAGCGCGAGCGCCGCCTCCTGCTGATGGCTGTACAGCGGGCGCCCCCCGTCGTTTGCCCACCCAGCGAAGACATCGAGCACCGTTGACGGATCGGCACCGGGAACTGGCAGGAGGTCGATCAGCGCAGCCATGTCTCGCCCAGTGTGGCCTGCGGCTGTCATCTTCGTGCTCTCCCGTCCGCTCGACGCGCCCGAGCGGTGTCGGCGAGTAGATCTTGCGGGTGGGATGCAACGGAACGGCCGCCTGGCACGTCTCAGAAGGTGTGATGACACGCCGCTGCCGAATCACTGACACGATTGTCGCTGGGATGCAGGACGACTTCGCGCTGTTCTACCGGGACGCGTACCCGGGGGCGGTGCGGCTTGCGTGGTTGCTCACGCATGATCACCATGCCGCTGAGGACGTCGTGCAGGACGCGTTCATGCGAGTACGCCCTCGCCTGGCAACGATCGAGCATCGCACCGCCTACCTGCGGACGGCGATCGTGAACGGGTGCCGAGATCGTGCGCGCTCGACGGGGCGCGCCGACGCCGGGTTGCGGCGCTTGGGGATCACGGCCGAGGTGTCGTCGACCGACAAGCCGTCCGAGCTGCTCGACGTCGTCGCCGGACTGCCCTACAAACAAAAGGTGGTACTCGTGCTGCGCTTCTGGGCCGACCTGCCAGAGGAGGCGATCGCCGAGATCGTCGGCGTCAGACCGGCAACCGTCAGATCCATATCGGCACGGGCGCTCGCCCGATTGAGCAAGGAACTCCCCCGATGACCACCGAACTCGAACGCCGCCTCACCGATGCGTTCCATGAGGACGCCCAACGCGCCCATCTGACCAATCCCGACAAGCCCGCCGAGGCACAACCGTGGCTGCTGTCTGACACAAAGGACCGGGCGAGCGGGCATCGCTGGTTCGGTGCGGTAGCTGCCGCGACCACGCTGACGGCCGTTGTCGAGCCGCGATCGCGCCGTTCGGGACAGCGTTGGCTGGTCGCGGCAGCCTGTACAGCGCTCGTCGTGGCGGGTGTGGTGGCACTGGCCCAGCGGCCGGCGGGCGGTCCTGAACCGGCTGCGACACCGTCGTCACTCCCGATCGATACTGCCGCGCCGCTTCCGCCGCCCGAGCCGTTCGTCGGTGTCTGGGTGTCGACCGACACTGACGGTTCTTCCCAGACGATGGAGATCGTTCGCTCGGGCGCGGACGTGTACGAGGTGGTCGTGCGCGACGACGTCGCAACTGCTGCGTGCGCGGGGGCGGCGGCCACCACGACCGGTACCGGGCGGCTCGTCACGGACGTGACGTTCGTGATCGCTCAGCCCGTTTTGACGTGCGACGACGGGACCACACCTGCGGTCGGGCCGCCGCCGCAGGAGGAGCTCGCCAACCTAACCTTCGACCGCGACCCGGTCGCTGACGAGCTGACCGACAGGTTCGGGGTGGTGTGGAAGCGCGCCGGCTCGAACGTCGACCTGGACGGGCCGGCGACATCACTGCCGACGTCG
>JANOCR010000262.1:0-3034 GCA_031412355.1 Ilumatobacteraceae bacterium
CCCCATCGTCATGAATCGGCGCCAGTGGGTTTGCATCGCCGCGACCATGTCGCGACCGCGTCCGGTGGCCAGTGCGTACGTGCTCGTCGACGTCGTGGTGCCGATGAACGAGGCTGCCGCATATAGAGGCGTGTCGACGCTGCGGATCCCCGTGGCATCGACGACCGAGTAGATCCCGATCGTGACCGCTACGCCGAGGGCGACGATCACCTGGGCAGAGGCGCCTCGCCCGGCGAGTGCGAACAAGCCGAGCGCCACAACGACCATCCCGACGACGCCCACCGGGCCGAAGCTGTCGCCCAACAGCACGATGCCGCCGAGCCCGGCCACCAATGCCCCGCCGCCGCGGGCGATCGGGTACGCCATCGAAAAATCGCCGACACCGTAGGCCTTTGCCAGGAGCAGGCAATAGGGGAGGTGCGTGAGACCCGACATTGCTGCCCACACGAAACCGCGGGCCGGAATCCCGCCGCCCACCACCAGGACGATCGCCCCGAGCACGCCGGCGACGAAGAACTGTCCCCACAATGCGATGAACCGATCGCCGACCGATTGCTTGACCGACAGGTTCCAGGCCGCGTGCAGCACGGCAGCCACGAGCGCCAGAACGGTTGCCGTCAGCATGTGGTGGTCGAGCGTAGAACGTCGAGGTCGACGTAGCCTGGCCCATCGATATGCATGACGAGATGGACCGCGCGATCGGGATGTTCGACAGTGGGTTCGGTGGATTGACCGTTGCCCGTGCCGTGATCGATCTGCTGCCCGCCGAGCACCTCGTCTACATCGGTGACACCGGGCGCTACCCCTACGGTCCTCGACCGCAGCTTGAGGTTCGCCAGTTCGCCAGGCAGCTGGCATGGAGCCTGGTCAAGCAGCACGATGTCAAGGCGATCGTGGTGGCCTGCAACACGGCGTCGGCAGCTGCGCTCGACGTGTTGCAACAAGAGCTGCCGGTACCGGTCGTCGACGTCGTCGAGCCCGGAGCGCGAGCCTTGGTCGCGGCCAGCCGTTCAGGACGGGTGGGCGTGATCGGAACGGTCGGTGCGATCGGCTCCGGCGCGTACGAGCGGGCGGTCTCGTCGACGGGTGTAGCCGTTGAACTGACTTCGGCTGCATGTCCAGGGTTCGTTGAATTCGTCGAACGCGGCCAGACCAGCGGCGACGAGATCACCATCCTCGCCGAACGATTGCTGGCGCCAGTCAAGGCGGCCGGCGTCGATGCACTTCTGCTCGGATGCACGCACTACCCGTACCTCGCCCGAGTGATCAGTGATGTGATGGGCCCCGACGTGACGCTGGTGTCGAGCGCCGACGAAACCGCGTTCGCAGCTCGCGACATGCTGGCGAGCCTCGATCTCCTGCGCGCCGATGCGACCGACGAAGCCGCTGAGCATCGGTTCTATTCCAGTGGCGACATCTCTTGGTTCGCCGACCTGGGTGGTCGCTTGCTGGGGCCCGAGCTCGGTACCGCTGATCATTGGCAACCGCCTGAATGACCCAGTCCACTAAACGAGGAGTTTCACCATGACCCGCATTGACGGCCGAGCCGACGATGAGCTGCGCCCTATCACGTTCGAGCGCGACTACACCGAGATGGCGGCCGGCAGCGTGCTGGTCACGTTCGGAAAGACCCGCGTGCTGTGCACTGCATCGATCGACGAGAACGTGCCGCGGTGGATGAAGAACACTGGCAAGGGCTGGGTGACCGCTGAGTATTCGATGTTGCCGGGAGCCTCGCCGGAACGGATTGATCGCGAGGCCGCAAAGGGCAAGCAGAGCGGACGCACCGTCGAGATCCAGCGGCTGATCGGTCGTTCGCTGCGCGCCGCCTGCGACATGAACATGCTCGGTGAGCGTCAAGTCGTGGTCGACTGCGATGTGCTGCAGGCCGACGGTGGCACACGTACTGCCAGCATCTGCGGCGGGTACCTGGCTTTGCACGATGCGCTGGCACGGCTGGTGCAGAACAACGCGATCAAATCGCATCCGCTGCACTCGTTCTGCGCGGCGATCAGCGTTGGCATAGTTGGTGGTCTGCCCGTGCTGGACCTGCCTTATGTCGAGGACTCGGCCGCCGAGGTCGATATGAACGTGGTGATGCTGGGCAAGGTCGGTGGCGAGCCGTTGTACGTCGAGGTGCAAGGCACCGCCGAGGGCGCTGCTTTCTCGCGAGGTGAGCTCGATCTGCTGCTGGAACTGGCGTCGGGTGGCTTGACGGAGATCATGGCGTTGCAAGCCGAGATGGTGTCCGTGCCACCGCCACCGCGGCCGATCGGTCGTTGACCGTGGAGGGCCTGCAGCTTGTCTGCGCCTCCGCCAATCCCGACAAGGTGTCGGAGATCGCTGCGATCCTCGATGGCCTGGTGGACCTGATGCCCCGGCCGGTCGACGTGCCCGAGGTTGCCGAGGATGCCGACACGTTGATCGGCAACGCCCGACTGAAGGCCGCGGCAATTTGCGCTGCCACCGGCATGCCGGCGGTCAGCGACGACACCGGGCTCTTCGTCGATGCTCTCGGTGGTGCTCCGGGTGTCTATGCAGCTCGGTTCGCCGGTGAGGACGCGACGTACGCCGACAACCGGGGCAAGCTGTTGCGCGAGCTGGGCACCACCGACGAGCGAGCGGCCCGGTTCGTGTCGGTCGTGATGGTGGTCTGGCCAGACGGTCGCGAGCTGGTTGTCGAAGGCGTGTGCGCGGGGGTGATCGCACCGACCGAACTGGGCAATCGCGGGTTCGGATACGACTCGGTGTTCATTCCCGACGACGGCGATGGCCGGTCGTTCGCCCAGATGAGCGACGTGGAGAAGAACGCGGTCTCGCATCGAGGTCGAGCGTTGCGCGGGCTGCTGGCCGCGTTGCGCGACTCTGTTTGATGAGGCAGTCTTCTGGGGCTAGCCCGAGACGATCGCCCTGCAGGGTCCCGCCGCGGAGTTCGTGGCTGGCTTCAACCTCAACGGCATCGCCGCGACCGACGACGGTCGCACCCTGATCGTCGTCAACTCGTCCAAGGGCGAGCTGTACACCGTCGATGCAA
>JANOCR010000263.1:0-2613 GCA_031412355.1 Ilumatobacteraceae bacterium
GATTCGGTTGCCATTTGGCGACCGGCGATTCCCGTGGTCGCCGTGCTGCTCGTCGTGTTCCCCATAGCTACGGAGCGGATGATGCTGTCGGGCTTGTGGAAGCACCCCTATCGTCTGGCGACGAACCTGTACGGTCAGACCGAGGCGCTCGAATCGGTGATCGGCTACGACGGCTTGTCGACGGATCCGAATACCGCAGCGTTGTTGAACAGCCTCAGCGAAATCGCCCGACGGCGAGACCTTGTCGGACGACCCGGCCTCAGCGTGTCGACCAGCCCCGGCTATGCATTGGCGCTCGGTCTGACCCACCCACCCGCCGATCTGTTCATCAGCTCGTCCGAGTACATGCCGGACAATGCCGACATATACGCGGCACGGCTTCGCACGGCCGGCGGGCGCGGTCTGATCGATCCCGACGATCCGCCCGTGATCGTGACGGCCGGTCCGTCAGCGCCAGCCGATATCGCCGGGATCCTTGCGGAATACGGAATTCTGTTTCCCGACGAATTCGACCTCGAGGTCGCCGAGAGCCCGCTGGCGGCGATCGGTGTGTGGATACCACGCGGGCGCCGTTAGCGACCTAGCCACAGGGCAATCCTGAAACGCAGGAGTTCCGCCAGGTTTCGTAGGAGAACGGTCGGCCTGAACACCTTCGACCGTCCGGCACGGCGGGGTCGCCACTGCGCGGTGACGTAGCTGATCGTCCAACCCGACCGGCGGGCGCGCAGGGCTACCTCGAGCGTGAAGAAGACATCCCGCGAACGGATCGTCAACGACCCCCAGCGCTCCCGGCTGATGAGGAAGATCCCGCAATAGCTGTGTGCGTCGAACCGGTACAACACCCTGATCAGCCCGTACATGACCGTTGAGACCATGTTGCGACCCAACTGCCCGCGTGTCGTCCTCCTGACCAGAACGATGTCGGCATCGCCCAGTTCACTGAGGCCTTTCAGCACCTCGCCTAGGTCGTACTCACCATCGCCGGGGATCCATGTGATGACATCGCCTGTGGCCTGTTCGAAACCGCTCGCGAGTGCTTGTCCCATGCCGCCGTTCGTTGCTCGATCGACGACAATCACCGACGCGGGGCTCGACGCCGCGATCTTCTGTGCGAGGACTAGCGTTTCATCGGTACTGCCGTCGTTGACGATCACCAGTTGACTGCGACCCGGATCCGGCAGGGCAGCGGTCACGGCCTCGACCGTGTCTTCGAGGGATTCCTGTTCGTTGTAGGCCGGGATGATGACGCTCAACCGGGGGACAAGGTCGGGTCCAGTCATTGCGGACTCTCGGCGAGTCGTCGTGCCGCCCCCTCGTGGACCACGCCGGGGACACCGACCACGACGCTCCAGTCGGGGACCGTCGTGAACTGGGACACGACCGCGCCGGCGCCGATCACGCAATGGTCTCCGATCGAACTCCCCATGAGGATCACCGCACCGGCACCGATGTGCACGAAGTTGCCGATCCGAGTTGGGGCTCGCTCAATCTCGGCGGCCCGAGCTGTTATCACTCGTTTCACGGTGGAATGCGAGTAGATCTGCGCACCGGCCGAGATATCGCAACCTTGTCCAATCGTCAGGCCGCCCGACCCGTCGATGACGGTGAACGCGCCGATCCAACAACCCTGACCAATTGCCGACTCGCCCACGAACCAGGCGTGCGGGTTGTAGGGATTGTCAGGCAGGTGATGCCAGTCGGGATACGTCACCGGGCAACCACAGCGATCTCGGCGAGGGCATGTACGACGATGTCCTGGTCTTCGTCGGACATCTGTGGAAACAGCGGCAACGTGACAGCGCGTGCGCCGACCGCCGTGGTGTGGGGCAGATCGCCTTCGTCGATCCCGTAGCGCTCTGCATAGAACCGGGTGAAAGGGATCACGTTCGTGCCGACGGTGGCCTCGATGCCGCGCAATCGAAGCTCGCTGATCACTTCAGCTGCGGGCAGACCAGCGGGCGACAGGACCACATAGGACTGCACAGCGGCGCCGTCGCCGCGCTGCTGGGGTACGAAACCGAGTCGCTCAACCATGGCGTCGTAGCGAGCGGCGCGACTGGACCGCGCTTCGATCAGTCCGGCGAGACGTGCCATCTGTGCCACGCCTATCGCACCTTGGACATCGGTGAGGCGCAGGTTGTCGCCTGCCATGACGAACTCGACCGAGCCTCCCACGACTTGCTGACCGTGGTTGCGAAAGGTGCGGGCAAAGTCGGCGATGTGCTGGTCGTCGGTGACGATCATCCCTCCTTCGCCTGTGGTGATGATCTTGCGAGGGTGGAAACTGAAGCAACCGATCGCGCCGATCGAACCGGCGGGGCGCCCGTTCTCGTGCGCGCCGAGGGCACACGCAGCGTCTTCGATCAGCGGCACGGCGTACTGAGCAGCGATCTCCGCAAGGGCGCCGATACCCACAACAGTGCCGAAGGTGTGCACCGGCATGATCGCTCGAACCGTGTCGATCTCGCCCGACCGACTGAGCTGCTCGAGTCGTTTGTGGAGGAGCGTGGCATCCATGTTGAACGTTTCCCTATCGATGTCGACGAACACGGGCGTTGCACCACACAACTCGATGACGTTCGCCGTGGCGACCCAGGAGTACGGAGCAACGAC
>JANOCR010000264.1:0-29879 GCA_031412355.1 Ilumatobacteraceae bacterium
GCCAGGGATGTCGAGAATCTTGCGCGTCTCGTTGCGCAGCTTCTGCTCTTCGTCGGTCTCCAGCGAACCGTCGTCGACGTACTTTCCGGCGTACGGCAGAACGTTGAAGGCGATCGGCTTGGCGAACTTGTTGGGGGCCGGAAACGCAACGGCGGCGCCGTCGTGGGTGAGCTCGCGGGCCCGGTCGACCACTTCACGGGCCTGCTTGTCGAGCTCGTCGACACCGGCGAGACCGGCTCCGCTGACGGCCTGATAGGTGGCCGCGATCAGACGAACGAGACCCGCTTCGTCGTGCAGCGGCTTCAACACCGGCATGGCGGCCATGGTGGTGCAGTTGGGATTGGCGATGATTCCTTTGCGGGCGTTGGTGATCTCGCCAGGGTTCACTTCGCTGACGATCAGCGGCACGTCGGGATCCATCCGCCATGCCGAGGAGTTGTCGATCACGATCGCGCCGCCCGCAGCGAACTTGGGCGCCAACTCGCGTGACGATGCTGCCCCCGACGAGAACAAGGCGATGTCGAGACCGGCCACGTCAGCGGTTGCCGCGTCCTCGACGGTGATCGGTGTGCCCTTCCAATCCAAGGTGGTTCCAGCCGAGCGGGACGAGGCGAAATAGCGGATCTGCGAGACGGGAAAGTTGCGTTCGGCGAGGATCTGACGCATTGCTGTGCCTACCTGGCCGGTCGCACCGACGACACCAATTTTCATGGCCCAAAGGCTAACGCCACACCTACGCCTGCGATCGTGAATTTACGGTGGCGACCAGCCACCAGTGGCTGGGGTGCACGCCTTCGAACGACTCGTCGCTGGTACCGGCAATGGCGAAGCTGCGACGCTTCGGCGATCGCACGATATGCACGTCGCTGATCAGCGGGCCGACCGCAGCCATCACCTCGGTCGGTGACAGCCGATTGGCCTGCCATCCGAGACGGGCTATAGAGCGGTGCTTGGAGATGGCCGGGCCAAGCTTCGGCACACGCCACAGGGCACGCACGATCTTGCCTGCCGGCCACAACAGGGCGTCACTGCCGGTCCACGTGCGGTAGTTCAACACGACATGGCCGCCACTTCGAACGACGCGCACCGCCTCGGCGGTCAACGCCAACGCATCGTCGCGGTGACAGTGCTGGAACGTGATGTAGCTGAACGCGATGTCGGCATCGGCATCGGGCAAATCGATGGTTCGGCCGTCGCTGACGGGGCTCGTCTGCAATCGCTCGGGCCGGCCGAACTGGGCGACGGTCTCGCGACACCGTTCGAGGAAGGCCGCATCGAGATCGCAGGCGACCACACGATTGAAGAGCCGCGTGAAGCTGGCCGTCATGCGGCCGATCCCGGAACCGATCTCGACCATTGTCTGCGATGAATGGGGGCCGTCGCCCAACCCGAATGCGGTCAGGTAGGCCAGCGTTTCGTGATTGCCGGTCTCGACGAACTCGGCCAGGCTCAGATCACTGCCGGTGACGTTGTTGAAAACCCAGCCTGTTTCGCGCACGACCTCGTCGGCGGACCGCTTGCCCTCGCTCTTGGTGCCCGCCGCTTTCCACGGCACGTGATTGCGTCGCATCGGCTGTTGGCTACTTCCGGTCCGGCAGCGGGGCGCTGTACGCCTGGCCGGAATCGAGCCCGAAGGCGGTGTGCAACGCCCGGGCAGCGCGCTCGAGATCGCTGGCGGCGGTCACGACGCTGATGCGGATGGTCGAGGTGGAGATCATCTCGATGTTGATCGACTCGTCGGCCAAGGTGCGGAACATCTTGGCTGCGATGCCGGGGCTTGTCTTCATCCCGGCACCCACGAGGCTGATCTTGGCGATGTCTGCGTCGTGATCAACACCCCGGGCGCCGATCTCGGCGGCGACTCGGCTGACGATCGACTCGGCCGTGGCCATGTCGGCCTTGGGCATCGTGAAGCTGATGTCGGTGGTGCCGTCGTGCGATGTGTTCTGCACGATCATGTCGACATTGACATTGGCCGCAGCAAGCGGTTCGAACAGGGCCGCCGAGATGCCGGGGCGGTCAGGCACGGCGACGATGGTGACCTTCGACTCACTGGTGTCGGTGACGACACCGGAGATGATTGGCTCTTCCATTTTTGGCTCCTGATCGGTGACCCAGGTGCCCGGCTCCCACGTGAAGGCCGAGCGGACGTGAATCGGGACGTTGTGATTGCGGGCGAACTCGACGCTGCGCAGCGCCAACACCTTGCTGCCGGCACCGGCCATCTCGAGCATCTCGTCGAAGTTGACGTGGGCCAACTTGCGCGCCAGCGGCACGATGCGCGGATCGGCCGAGAACACCCCGGTGACGTCGGTGTAGATCTCGCAGCTGTCGGCGCCGAGCGACGCAGCCAACGCCACGGCCGTGGTGTCGCTGCCGCCTCTGCCGAGTGACGTGATCTCTTTCTCGAGGCTGATGCCCTGGAACCCGGCGACCACGCAGACCTTGCCTGCGGCGAGCCCCTCGCGGATGCGGTCGCCCTTGACCTCGAGGATCTTGGCCTTGGTGTGCACGGAGTCGGTGATGATGCCGGCCTGACTGCCGGTGAAACTGACAGCTTCGATGCCGAGATCCGCCAAGGCCATGCACAGCAGCGACATCGAGATTCGCTCGCCGGTGGTGATCAGCATGTCCATCTCGCGGCCGGGTTGCGTGGTCGAAACGTCGTTGGCCAGCTTGATGAGGTTGTCGGTGGTCTTGCCCATCGCGCTCGGCACGACGACGACATCGTTCCCATGGCGTCGGGTGAAGGCCACGTTCTCGGCAACTGCACGCATGCGGTCTGGGTCGGCGACGGAGGTGCCGCCGTATTTCTGCACGATCAGGGCCACGGGTTCAACAGGCTAGCGAGTTACAGTCGAACGTCGTGCTTGGCCGCGTGTTGGATGACTCGTACGCGCCGGAGGTGCGTCGCGATCTCACAGCCTTCGCCGCAGCACGCACGACGTCGAACGCCTGCTACCGATTCGTGGGGCCGTTCATCGCCACGATCGCACGGGGCCTGGACGTCAAGCTGGCCGACATCGGCGTGGCGATCGCCATTTCCGAGCTCTTCGGGCTTGCGTCGCCGGTGATCGGTCGCGTCGTCGACCGGCTGGGGGCCCGCCGAGCGGTGGCGGTCGGGTTGGGCGCGGCGATCTTCGGCACGTGCCTTGCGGCGGCGTCGCAGGGTGTCGCCATGCTTGCGGTCGCGCTGGTCATTCTCGGCCAGGGCAACACGACCTTCTACTTGGGGATCGGCACGTGGATCGCGATGCACGTGCCCTACGAGCGCCGGGGTCGGGTCACCGGTCTGATCGAGGTCTCGTGGGCGTTCGGATTGCTGCTGGGCGTCAGCACGATGGGTTTGGTGACGGCAGTTTCGAACTGGCGGGTCGGCTATCTCAGTGGCGCTGCGGCGATGGCTGTGATGGCAGTCGTCGTGGTCGGTCGCATCGATTCACCGACCGACGCGCACCGCAGCGCCGCTGCCGTCAAGGCCACCGGAAGGCTGGTGAAGCGGGGATGGTTGGTGTTGCTGTCGGGATTCGCCATCACCGCTGCCAGCCACACACTGATCGTCACGTTCGGCAGTTGGTTGGAAGACGAGTTCGGGCTGACGCCGGCTGGGCTGTCTGCCGTCACGTTCCTCCTCGGTGCCGGCGAGTTGGTCGCTACGTTGTCCGTCGCTCGGTACACCGATGTGTGGGGCAAGCGCCGGTCGGTGGCGGTGGGTGGTGCGTTGATGATCCCCGCCTGCGTTGGCCTGGCCCTGTGGCACCACAACCTGATATTGGGAGTCGCCCTACTGGCAGTGGGGGTGCTGGGCTTCGAGTTCTCCGTCGTGAGCGCGATTTCTCTGGGGACCGGGTTGATCCCTGGGTCGCCGGCGCGTGGCCTCGGACTGCTGGTCGGCATCGACACGGTCGGTCGGGCGGTGATGTCGGTGCCGGCGACGCGGCTGTACACCAGCTACGGCATTGGGTGGCCGGCAGCAATCGCTGCGGCACTGACGCTGGTGGCGGTGGTCGCCGTCATCCTGTCTGGACCGACGCCCGGCTCACTGCCTCGCAGGCGCCAATCCCTCCCGAATCGTCAGTGACGAAACGAGCCCTCCCCGGCGCCAATCCCTCCCGAATCGTCAGTGACGAAACGAGCCCTCGCGCGGGCGGGTTACGTCACTGACGAATCACGAAGGCCCGCACCCGGCGGGTTACGTCACTGACGAATCACGAGGGCCCTGCGTCGGGCGGTCGGGGACGGCGGCGTCAGCCGCGATAGCCGTTGGTGATGGGCAGGCGGCGGTCCTTGCCAAACGCCTTCACGCTGACTCGCACCCCTGGCGGGCACTGGCGGCGCTTGTACTCCATGACGTCGACCAGGCGGGTGATGCGGCGAACCATGGCTTCGTCGTGGCCGAGTTCAATGATCTCGCCGGCGGTGCGATCCTCTTCGACATACAGCTCGAGAATCGGGTCGAGCACCTCGTACGGCGGCAGGCTCTGATCGTCGCGCTGGTCGGGGCGCAGCTCAGCAGACGGCGGCTTGGTGATCACGGCTTCGCTGATGACCTCGCGCCCGACACGCCGGTTGTAATACCGGCAAAGGTCATACACGCGGGTCTTCAACACGTCCTTGATCACGCCATACCCGCCGACCGAGTCGCCGTACAGCGTGAAGTAGCCGACGGCCATCTCGCTCTTGTTGCCGGTGGTCAGCACCATCCATCCGAACTTGTTCGACAACGCCATCAACGTCGCACCGCGCACCCGGCTCTGCAGGTTCTCTTCGGCGAGGTCGGCGGGTTTGCCGGCGAACGAGTCGCTGGTCATGGCGAGGTAGGCACTGAACGCCGGCTCGATGGCTATCGTGCGGAAGTCGATGCCGAGCGCCTCTGCCAAGGCGGCCGCGTCGGTCTTGGAACCGTCGCTGGAGTAGCGCGACGGCATCGACACACCGTGCACGTGCTCGGCACCGAGAGCGTCAGCCGCGATGCACGCCACCAGCGTCGAATCGATCCCACCCGACAATCCGATCACGACGTCGGTGAAGCCGTTCTTGCGGACGTAGTCGCCGGTGCCCAACACCAGGGCCTCGTACAACTCCGCGGCCGGGTCGAGCATCGGCGCGATTCGGGTGGCGGGCGGCGTGCTGTCGCGCCCAAGCGAAGCATCCGACACATGCACCAGGGGCATCTCGATCTCGGTGCGCCTACCGCGCGGGTCGAGCAGCCGCTTGCGGTAGACCGGCTCGATGTGCACTTCGGTGATCAGCAACTCTTCGACGAACTGGGCAGCACGCGCAACGAGCGTGCCATCGGCGTCGAACACCATCGAGCCGCCGTCGAACACCAACTCGTCCTGCCCGCACACCTGGTTGACGTAGACCAGCGCGCAGCTCGCATCGGCGGCACGAGTCGCCAGCATGCGTTCGCGATCGCTGGCCTTGTCGAGGTGGTACGGCGAACCATTGATGTTGATGTTCAACTCAGCGCCGCCTGCGGCCTGCTCGGCCAGCGGGCCCGTCGGGCTCCACACGTCTTCGCAGATGCTGATACCAACCTTGACGCCACCGATCACATACAACTCGTACGGGTCGCTGGCCGAGCCCGGCGTGAAGTACCGGGCTTCGTCGAACACCGCGTAGTTCGGCAACAGCCGCTTGCGATACGTGCCCAACACCTGCCCGTTGGCGCACAGCGCGGCGGCGTTGTAGATGTCGCGGTCCGCGTCGACGAAACCCACCACGGCCGCACATCGACCCGTGTGCGCCGCGACCTTGGCCAGAGCTTCGAGATTGTCGGCGACGAACCCCGCCTTCAGCACCAGGTCCTCGGGTGGGTACCCGGTGACGGCCAGTTCGGTGAACGCGACGATGTCGCACCCCGCAGCCTCGGCCCGGTCGTATGCAGCGACGATCTTGACGACGTTGCCGTCGAGATCGCCGACGTGTGGATTCAGTTGGGCGAGAGCGATACGCAGGCTGGCCACAACGAAAGGCTAGCGATCAGCCGCCTTCGAAGTAGCCGGGAGTGTCGACAACGAGGTCCGTAGCCATCAACGTGTAGTAGCTCATGGTCGCTGGCGCCGCACTCAACTGGGTGAACGACAACACGGCGTGGATCTGCCCCGCAGCGTTGGTGTTGCCGGCGCTGACCACCGGCAACGTGCCGCCCGGGTACGGCGTGACGAACCCAGGCGCGGCGTTGTCGACGATGGTGATGGTGTGAGCCATGGCACCTGCGTTGGCGGGGACGGAAACGGGATCGATCGAACGCGATGCCTCGCCCGGCAGGCGAGCGAACCCGTTCAACGCCCTGGTGTCGACTTCGCGGAACGGTTGAATCACGTGGAAGCGACCGGACGTCGCGTTGGGCGCTGCCGACGACGTGAAGTACCCGGCGACGTCGACCACCACGTCGGGCACCGACAGCAGGTGGAGATCGACAGATCCGTCGGCGCCAAGGGGCACGACGACCAGGTTGGCTCTGATGTCGCCGGACCCGTTGGTGTTGAGGTGCGACGATCCCGAGAACGGGGTTCCCCCGGGGCTGGCACTGAGGAACCCGCCTCCAGTGTCTGCGGCGGTCACGGCCGTTACGACCAGCACCGCGGCGTCCATCATCGACGCAGCGGGAAGGTTGCCGCGCCCAGCCACCGGAACGCGCACGTACGGCAGTTGACTGCCGACGCCTCGCGTGTACTGGTTCGTGGCCGACACCGGATCTCGGGTGTCGCTGATTCGATTGGGAGCCACCGCGATAAATCGGCCGGCGGTGACGGCGCCCGGCGCCACGTTGAAGTATCCGAGCACATCGATCACAACATCGGCGGTCGAGAACGCGTACAGCAGAATGCCGCCGTTGGCGTCGACCGGCACGACTGCCGAGTTGGCCACGACCTCGCCGGGGGAGGCATTGATGTTCGACGCCAGGGGACGGCCGCTGCGACCAGCCCACGCCGTCAGGAACCCCGACGTGCTCGGCGACACGAAGGCGAAGTTGACCAGCACAGCCTTGGTGACCGCCGGGTCGACACCCATCGGCACGTAGCGAGTCGTGTTGGCGCGCACAGGCTTTGCGCCTGCCGTGGGCAGCCGCGTATCGAGCACTCGCGTGCCCGGGGGAACAGCCACGAATGCCAACGAGCCAGGAGCCACGAACGGCGTCGGCGCCTTCGTGATCTTGCGGACCGCGCCACTGCTGAGCGTGTAGTAGAGCGCGATGCTGTCCTGCGTCGTGACAAAGGCCATGTCGGCGATCGGGCCGAGGCCGGTGGCGAACGGTGCGGCGTAGTCGACCGACCCATTCGCCCTGCGCAGCCACATCTCACCGCTGAAGGCGTCGGCGAACAAGTAGCCGCCGTCGTACTCGGCCGGCCAGTGCCCATTGGGGATGAACGCCCCGGCCGTTATGACGTGTCCGTCACTGCGCGAGTAGTCGGTGATGGGATCGGTGAAGCCCGCCGGCAATGTGGGGATGGGGCATGGCGGGTTCGCACCGATCGGGCACACGCCCTCGCGTAACGGCCAGCCGTAGTTCGCGCCGATCGCACCCAGGTCGACTTCTTCCCGCGTACCCTGACCGACGTCGTTGATGAAGAATCGGTCCGGGCCGGTGTTGGGATCGAAGGCAAACCGGAACGGGTTGCGCAGGCCCCAGGCGTACAACTCCTGGCAGTTGGTCAGCGGCGTCGACGGCAGGTTGCCGCGAACGCGACAGCTGTCCGTGCCGGGCCCGCTGATCGGGTTGCCCGGCGCCGGTTCGCCGGTCGACGGCACGACGCGCAGGATCTTGCCGTTCAACAAGCTGAGGTCCTGGGCCGCGTCATTGGGACTGGAGTCGCCACGCGGGTCAGCACCGGCGTCGCCCACGGTGATGTACAGGTAGCCGTCGCCACCGATCTCGACGTCGCCACCGTTGTGGTTGCCGGCGACCGACGAGATGTTGTCGACCAGGATGACCTCGCTGTTGGGATCGATGGCGTCGCCCGTCATGGTGAAGCGGCTGACGCGGTTGACGCAACCACCGGGCGAACCAGGGTTCGGCCGGGTGAAGTACAGGTACAGAAAGCCGTTGACCTTGAAGTGCGGGTCGACCGCAACACCCAACAGGCCGCGTTCGCCGCCGTTGCACGGCGACAGGCTCATCGTCAGCGCGGGCGTCGGCAGCAGCACATCGCCGCGGATCACTCGAACCGAACCCGACTGCACCAGCACGAGCACCGAGCCATCAGGCAGACCGACAATCCCGGTAGACGCTCCCGGCGATGCCACCGGCGCATCGTGAAGCCGGCAGGAACGATGGCCGCCGAGGCGCTCGGTGCATCGAGAGCGACAGCCGGAACCACGACCGACGTCATCAACAAGGCAAACGCCGCGCGCTTTCGCATTTCGAGCCCCTTCAGCTCAGCGCCCCGGCGACGAAAATAACACGGCTCAGATCAGCATGCAGGATCACCCGGAAGCACGCCGGCCACGGCCAACTGATACACGACATCGCCCTGCTTGAAGTAGGTGTTCTGCTTGGCGTCGAGGAACAGCGACCCAACGGCCGCCGCTGGGAGCCTGGCGCACGCCGTTGCTCCGGCGAGGGCCATCGAGCTCTCGGCAGGCCATTCGACGACCGTCGGCGCCGGATCCTGACCCGTCAGCTCCGACGGGTCGACCGCACGAGCCTGGAATCGATACTCCGTGGGCACAAATGCCTGGTCGACGCCGAGGTTGGCACTCCCGGCCGCTGCCTCGATGTCGGTGAGTGCCGTGACTGCGTCGAGCAACGCCTTGCGCGCCGGGCCTTCGGGGTCGTCGATGCCCAGTGCGTACGCCGAATGCGCGAATGAACCGTTGCCGGCATTGATCGTGACAACCGTGTTCGGCGCGTCGGCTACTCGGTCGCCACCTGTGTAGTCGGGAGGGGTGGCCAGCAGGCCGGCGGCTTGAGCGATGGCGAGCAGAGACTGGATGCCGTCCTCGGTGATGGTGCGCACCTGCACTGCCGGCAGCAGCGGGCCCGGGAAGATGGCCGCAACGACCCCCTGGGTGAACACTCTGCCGTCGCCACTGACCAGCAAGGTCGGCGTGTTGACGAAGGCAAGCCCGGCGGGCAAGAAGCCTCCCTCGTAAGAGACCTTCAGGATCACGTCGTCGGCGCCGGTCGGGTGGGCGATGCCCGTGGTTCCCGGCGTTGTGTCGGCCGGCACCTGATCGGGATCGCCACAGGCGGCGAGGGCAGCGAGCACCGGTGCGACCAGTGCTGCGGAGAGAAACGTGCGTCGATTCATGCTCGTTCGACGCTTCGTCTGAGCCGTGCGGTTCCCATGGTGCGTAGCATCGCCTGTGATGTCAGCATTGTTCGATCTCGACGGCAAGAAGGCACTGGTCACCGGTGGAGGCCGCGGCCTCGGTCGGGCGATCGCCGTCGGCTTGGCCGAACACGGCGCCGACGTGGCCGTGACCAGCCGAACCGTCGGCGAGCTGGAAGAAACGGCCGACGCAGTGCGTGGCGCCGGACACGAATGCCTGGTCGTGCCAGGCGATGCTTCGCAGAAAGCCGAGATCGACCGCGTCGTCGGCGAGGTTGCCGCGCAGTGGGGTCGCATCGACATCCTCGTCAACAATGCCGGTGTCGACGCTGCTGCTCCGGCCATCGACTACACCGAGGCTGATTGGGACTTCGTTCTCGACGTCAACCTGAAGGCGTACTTCTTCTTCGCCCAGGCCGTCGCCAAGACCATGATCGCCAACGGCGGCGGTGCGATCGCCAACAACTCGTCGATCTGCGGGGAAGTGGCGGTGAAGAACATCTCGGCGTACAACATCTCCAAGGGAGGCGTCAACATGCTGACCAAGTCGCTGGCGCTCGAATGGGCCCCGCACGGCATCCGCGTCAACGCCTTCTCCCCCGCCTACATGGAGGTGTTCATGCCAGGCGCCGCTGCTGAGCACGACGAGGCCAAGGAGCAGGCCGTGCGCGACCTCACCCCGCTGGCCCGCCGCGGCCGGCCCGACGAACTGGTGGGGCCGGTGGTGTTCTTGGTCTCGGCGGCATCGTCGTACGTGACCGGCGAGGTGTTGATGGTCGACGGAGGGTGGACGATCAGATGAGATTTTGGCAGATGAGGTTTGGCCGCTGATGGAAAAGACCGAGATCTTCGACTACATGGCCGCAAATGGCCACGAGAAGGTGTTGTGCTTCCAGAACGAAGACGTCGGTCTGCGTGCCGTGCTGGCAATTCACTCGACCGTCTTGGGCCCTGCCGCCGGCGGGTGCCGGATGTGGACCTACAGCGACGACCTGGCTGCGATGGAGGACGCTCTGCGGCTCAGCAAGGGGATGACCTACAAGTACGCCGCTGCGGGAATCAACCTGGGTGGCGGCAAGATCGTAGTGATCGGCGATCCGAAGCGCACCGAGGGCCGGGAGATGCTGTTCAGGGCGCTCGGGCGGTTCATCGACTCGCTCGGTGGCGAATACCTGACCGGCGAGGATGTCGGCACAACGTTGCAAGACATGGATCACATGCGCGTCGAGACCCGCAACGTCATCACGCTGCCCGAGTCAGCCGGTGGCGCCGGCCCGATCGGGCCCGCCACCGCGTTCGGCGTGTTGCAGGCCATGCGGGCGTGCGTCGAGCAACACACCGGCTCGCCGTCGCTGCGCGCCAAGCGCGTCGCGGTGCAAGGCCTCGGTGCGGTCGGCGTGCCGATGGTCGAACTGCTCGTCGGCGAAGGAGCCACCGTGCTGGTCAGCGACATCGACCCGGCCAAGGTCGCGGCGATGGTCAGCACTCATGGGGCAACGGCGCTTGCCGCAGACGATGTCGTCGGTGCCGATGTCGACGTGTACTGCCCATGTGCACTGGGTGCGACCATCAACGACGACTCGCTGGCCGTGTTGAAAGCATCGGTCGTGTGCGGCTCGGCCAACAACCAACTCGCCGAATCACGCCATGGCGACGAACTGCATCGCCGCGGTGTGTTGTATGCCCCCGATTACATCGCCAATGCGGGTGGCACGGTGTTCGACACCGACCGGTTGTGGGGCGGTGTGAACAAAGAACGCGGCATGGCGAAGGTGGCCCGAATCTACGAGCGGATGCACGAGGTCTTCACGATCTCCCAGGCAGAGGGCATCGCCACGTACGCCGCAGCCGACCGTCTGGCCGAGAACAGGATCAACGCCTACCGGGCCATCAAGCGGGTCCACGGTTTCGATCAGGGCCAACGCGTCACCATCTGAGGCTCACCCAACTTCACACAGCGTTCACACAAGCGATATGGCATCGAAACGGGGCGCCAGGCACTATTTACCGGTCCCGATCGCGGCGCGCCCGCGGTCCCGAGAGCGAAGGAAATTTGTGGCCTACCAAGCTGAATACATCTGGCTCGACGGCACAGAGCCGACCCCGCTGCTGCGTTCCAAGACCAAGGTCATGGGCGATGGCAAGCAGCCTCCCATCTGGGGCTTCGACGGGTCTTCGACCAATCAGGCGACCGGCGAGCACAGCGACTGCGTGCTGCGCCCGATCTTCACCTGCCCCGACCCGCTGCGTGGTGGCGACAACGTGCTGGTGCTCTGCGACGTGTTGAACGCCAGCGACATGAAGCCACACCCCACCAACACCCGCGCCCAGTGCGAGAAGGCGGCCAAGAAGTTCGCCAAGGCGGAGATGATCTACGGCATCGAGCAGGAGTACACGATGCTGAAGGCGGACGGGTCGCCGCTCGGCTTCCCGAAGGACGGCTTCCCAGAGCCGCAGGGCCCGTACTACTGCGGGGTCGGCACCGGCAGGGTGATCGGACGCGAGATCATCGAGGAGCACACACAGGCGTGCATCGACGCCGGTCTGATGATCGAAGGAACCAACGCCGAGGTCATGCCCGGCCAGTGGGAGTTCCAGATCGGCGCCGCCGACGCACTGACCGTCAGCGACCAGTTGTACGTCGGTCGCTGGTTGTTGCATCGCATCGCCGAGGACTACGACGTGATTATCAGCTTCGCCGCCAAGCCGGCGAAGGGTGACTGGAACGGCGCCGGTGCCCACACCAACTTCTCGACCAAGGCAATGCGCGAGGGCTACGGCGCCATCGAGGCCGCGTGCAAGGCCATCGGCAAGCGCGTCGACGCGCACATCAAGGGCTACGGCCACGACATCGAGAGCCGGCTGACCGGCGCCCACGAGACGGCTCCGTACAACAAGTTCAGCTACGGCGTGTCGAACCGCGGGGCCAGCATCCGCATCCCGTGGCAGGTCGCCAAGGATGGAAAGGGCTACGCCGAGGATCGTCGACCCAACTCGAACTGCGACCCCTACACGGTCACCCGCCTCATCCTCGAGAGTGTCTGCTCCTGATTGTCCGGCGCTCTCGAGGGCCTAGATTTGCCACATAGAAAGATCGGTCATGCTCGAACAGCAACGTGACTATGTACTGCACACCGTGGAAGAACGCGGGGTACGGCTGATCCGGCTGTGGTTCACCGACGTGCTCGGCAGCTTGAAGAGCTTCGCCATCAGCCCAGCCGAGCTGGAGAACGCCCTGGAAGACGGCATGACGTTCGACGGCTCGTCGATCGACGGCTTCGGACGCACGCTGGAGAGCGACGTGCTGGCGATGCCCGATGCCAACACCTTCGAGGTCTTGCCGTGGGGCGACCCGAAGGCAACCGAGGCCAGGGTCTTCTGCGATATCCACAACCTCGACGGCACACCGTTCGAAGGCGACCCACGGCAGGTGCTGCGACGCAACCTGCACGCGGCGCACGACAGCGGCTACACGTTCCTGGTCGCTCCCGACATCGAGTTCTTCTACTTCTCGCCGCCGGAGAAGGGCCAGGCGCCCGTGCCGCTCGACGAAGGTGGCTTCTTCGATCTCACCACCACCGACGTCGCCGGCACACTGCGCAAGCAGATCATCCGCACGCTGGAGACCATGAGCATCCCCGTGGAATACAGCTTCCACGAAGACGCACCCAGCCAGCACGAGATCGATCTGCGTCACACCGATGCGCTGACGATGGCCGACAGCATCATGACATTTCGACTTGTGGTAAAAGAGGTCGCCGCCAGCCAGGGCGTGCACGCCACGTTCATGCCCAAGCCGCTCGAAAGCGTGCAGGGCAGCGGCATGCACGTGCACCTGTCGCTGTTCGACGGCGACGAGAACGCGTTCTACTCGCCCGACGACGGCTACAACCTCTCTCCGGTGGCCAAGATGTTCATGGCCGGCCTGCTTCGCCACGCCGCCGAGATCACGGCAATCACGAACCAGACGGTCAACAGCTAAAAGCGACTGGTGCCCGGTTTCGAGGCGCCGGTCCACGTCACGTGGGCCCGCAACAACCGCAGCGGCCTCGTGCGCGTGCCGGTTGCCAAGCGCGGCAACCCCAGCGCGACGCGCGTCGAGTTCCGCTCCCCCGACCCGGCATGCAATCCGTACCTGGCCTTCGCCGTCATGCTGGCCGCCGGAATGCGCGGCATCACCGAGGGGTACGAACTACCGCCCGAGGCAGACAGCAACCTGTTCGAGATGAGCGACGCCGAGCTCGCCAAGCTGGGCATCGATCTGCTGCCGCAATCGCTCAGCGATTCGCTGAAGGTCATGGAGCAGTCGGCCCTGGTGCACGAGGCCCTGGGCGAGCACATCTTCGAGTGGTTCCTGCGCAACAAGCGCAGCGAGTGGCGCTCGTACAAAACCCATGTCAGTGCCTTTGAGCACGACCGATATCTCAGGGCGCTGTAGCGGGCTGTGATGGAACAACTCGTCGTGTACCCGGAGCCGCCGCCACCGGATCTGGCACGCACGCTGGACCTAGGCGGCTACCGCTGGAAGGCCGTCGCCTCGGCCGAGGATGCCGCCGGCCACGAGCCGGCGGACGGGTGGGCGGGCGCGATCATCGCCTGCGATACCGACCCAGAGGGTGCGTGGGCACTGTGTCGCGCCCTGCGCAAGCGCGACGAACCAACGAGGTTGTTGCTGCTGCTGACCGGCGCCCAACTCGGTGAGCTGGAGCTGCGCGACGACCTGTACGACGACTTCTGCCTGACCCCGTTCCATCCCGTCGAAGTCGAAGCCCGGTTGCGGCACCTGCTGTTCCAGGGCTTCACCGCGGTGAAGTCCGAAACGGTCGAGTACAGCGGCTTGGCACTGAACGTCGAGACCTACCAGGCCTCGATCGAGGGCCGCCCGCTGGACCTGACCTATATGGAATACGAACTGTTGAAGTTCCTGGCCCAGAACCCCGGCAAGGTGTTCACCCGCGAGATTCTGCTGTCGAGGGTGTGGGGATACGAGTACTACGGCGGCGCCCGCACGGTCGACGTGCACGTGCGGCGACTGCGCGCCAAGCTCGGAGAAGAGCAGGCCAACCTCATTCAGACGGTGCGGTCGGTAGGCTACCGATTCGGTCAAAGCCGCTGGGGTTCGTAGATCGCGTTCCCCTCCACTTCAACAGTGAGAAAGGGACCCGACATGGACACTCGGATCGAAGCACGAATCGCCGCGCTGGAGGCTGAAATCAGCAGCCTCAAGCAAGCAGTGACCGAGACGGACGACGGCCCGGTCACCTCCGACCGCCGCGGCATGGTCAAACTGCTCGCCGCCACAGCGGTCGGAGCGGTGACAGGCGCGGCGATGCTGGGGGCCCAGCCCGCCGCTGCGGCTGACGGTGACAACGTGAAGATCGCCCAGATCAACGAGGGCACAACCGCCACGCTTCTGACTGCTTCTGGCGACAGCGCCCTGATACTCCAGGGCAATGGAGGCTACGGAGTCGAGACCGACGGAGTGACGGCGAACGCCTTGTTCAACGCCACAGGAGAATCGCCACTCGGTTCGACCGCCCTTGCCGGGGCCTTGTTCGTCGACGGAGCCGGCGACTGGTGGGCGGCGGTAACAGGTGATGCCCCATCGGCGTGGGTCAAGCTGGCCGGCCCCAACACGGCCGGGCAACTGCACGTGTTGACCGCACCCGTGCGTGTCTACGACTCACGGCCCGGCGAGGCTCCAACCGCCGTCGGACCCAAGGCGCAGACCGAGATCAACGTTCCCAGGACCATCGACACCACGGTGAACGCCAGCGGAGTTCCTCTGGGAGCCAATGCGGTGCTGATCACCCTGACCATTGCCGGCCCGACCTCGGCTGGATTCGCGACCACATGGCCCGGTGGCGCGATCCCCGGCACGTCGACCATCAACTTCAGCCCAGGGCAGAACATTGCCACCACGACGACCGTCGGTTGCGGGCCGTCGGGCACGATCCAGGTCCTGTCGAACAGCGTCACCGACTTCTTGGTCGACGTGATCGGCTACTACCAGTAGCGGTTGTTCTAGGCCAGGGCCTTCGACACCAGATCGGCGAACACCAGGGTGCCTTTCTGGTTGGGATGGATGTGATCGGTGCGCAGGATCCCTTCCTGCGGATCCGAGGCGAGATCGAACCACGACAGCACCGTCGAGTTGCCGCGCGCCGCGGCGCGTTCGCGCAGCACCTGGTTGAACAACTTGGTGGCCGCCAGTTGGTTGGGGTTGTAGACGTCGACCCACACGATCGGCACGTCGGCCGCTGGCATCGACATCATCTGATCAATCAACGTGGCGTAGTCCTGGGCATCGTCGTACTTGCCGACGTCGTTGGTGCCCATGGCAATCGCCCACACATCGGGTGTCACACCCTCGGCGATCATCGTGAACAGTGTCTTCACGCCAGACAAGGGCTCGCCCTTGCCGTCGCCCACGGCAATGCGCCTGCTGACTTCGGCCTCGATGGTGATCTCGGTGAACCCCTTGGTTTCGAGGACCGATGTCAGCGACGGTTTCGACGCCTTGGTGATCGAGTCCCCGACCATGGCGAACCTGGTGCGAATGACCTCGGGGGCGGGCAGCAAGCCGACACCCTGCGGTGACTCCGGCGTGGCGGGGAGACCCTCTTTGTCGCCCGCCGACGAACGCACGTCACCCTCGGTGCACGCCGCCAGCGCGGCGAGGAAACCGGTCGATGCGCCGGCGCGCAAGAAGGTTCGACGAGTGATCCGCACTGCACCATTCTGGCCGATGGAACCTCGGAAACGACGTCAACCGCGAACGGCCGACACCGCGGTGAGCACGCCGAACACCACAAACAGGCCCCCGGCGGCGCGCTGCACGGTGCGCACTGGCAGGCGTCGTTCTAGCCATGCACCAGCCAGAACGGCGACAATCGCGACCACGAAGTGGGCCACCACGGAACCCGCGGCCACCGCCGCCGCGTAGCCACGATCAGCGACGATTCCGATCGTGGCCAACTGCGTGAAATCACCGAATTCGGCGACTCCGATGATCAGGGCCGACCGTCCGATCACTCCCCACACACTGTGCACCGGTGCGGTGCGGACCTCGGCTTCGTCGACCTCGCCGCGCAGCAGCAGAATCCCGCCGACGACAAAGACCAGGGCAACTCCGAGTTGCGTCGGTGTGCGCGGCAGGCGGCGCAACGCCTCACCAACGGCGACGGCCAGCACCGAGTGAACGATCATGGCCAGCGTGACACCGATCACCACCGCGACCGGGCGGCGGTAGCGGGTCGACAGGACGATCGTGGCGAACATCGTCTTGTCGGGCAGTTCGGCCAGGAAAACAACGCCGAACGCGACCAGGAACGCCTGTAACACCAGTGGCATCAGTCTGCGAGACGCTGGATTCGCGCAGCATGCCGTGCATGGGTCTGCAGCACGTCGTCGAGGTCGGGGTGCACGATGTTGCCCTCGCGAACCACGAAACGACCGTTGACGATGGTGTGCCATGCCGACACCGGCCCGCATCGCAGCCACGCCTCGACGGGGTCGGCCACCGCGCCGGCGAAGGTGGGCCCGGTCAGCCGCCACACCGCGAGGTCGGCGACGGCACCCGGCTCGATCATGCCGATCTCGCCGGTTCGACCAAGACACGCGGCACCGCCCAGCGTTGCGCACTCCAGCGCCATCCGGGCCGTGCCTGCTTGGGCACCGTTGGCCAGCTTGGCCAGCAGCATGGCCTGGCGCGCTTCGAGCCACAGCGAGGCACTATCGGCCGACGACGATCCATCCACGCCCAGCCCCACGGGAACGCCGGCCGCCCGCAGTCGAACCACCGCAGCGATGCCCGACGACAGGATCATGTTGCTGCTGGGACAGTGGGCCACCCCCACGCCTGCGGCGCCGAGGCGGTCGATCTCAGCGTCGTTGGGCATCACGCAATGGGCCACCCAGGTCCGATCGTGGCACCACCCGGTTCGTTCGAGGTACTCCATCGGTCGGCAACCGAACTGGGTCAGCGAGAACGCGTCGTCCTCGGCGTTCTCGGCGAAATGGGTGTGCAGGCGAACATCGAGGCGTTCGGCCAACTCTGCTGTGCCGACCATCAACGCCTCCGTGACGCTGAACGGACTGCAAGGCGCCAGGGCGACGCGCACCATCGCGCCGTGCGAACGATCGTGATGGCGGGCTACGGCCTGCTCGCACGCAGCGAGGATCTCGTCGTCGTCGGCAACGACATCGTCGGGAGGCAGACCACCGTCTTTCTCGCTCAGCGACATCGAGCCGCGCGTCGGGTGGAAGCGCATGCCGATGTCTGTGGCCGCGGCGATCTCGGCCGCCAGCAGATCGCCGGCGTTGCGGGGATGCAGGTACAGGTGGTCGCTCGAGGTCGTGCAGCCGCTGAGGGCCAACTCGGCCAGACCCACGAAGGCGCTCGCGTAGACCGCCTCTTCGTCGATCGCCCGCCACAGTGGATACAGCGATTGCAGCCATCCGAACAGCGGCTTGTCGGTCATCGGCGGGTAGGCGCGCGTCAGGTTCTGGAAGATGTGGTGGTGGGTGTTGATCAGGCCGGGGGTCACCAGACAATCGCCGGCGTCGACCGTCTCGGTGGCTTCCGGCACGTCATCCGCCGCAGCGCCGACCGCGGTGATCAATCCGCCGTCGATGGCTACCCATCCACCGGCCAACTCCCGGCGGCCAACATCCAAAGTGGCCAGCAAACGCGCACCGCGAATCAGCAGGTCTGCCATCGGCTCAGGCCAGCGAGTCGACGATGATGCGGATGTCGTCGAGCGAGGTCAATGGGTTGATGATGCACAGTCGCAGCACCATCTCGCCGTTCCACGACGTAGGGGTGACGAAGGCCGTCCCTTCGTCGAGCAACCGGTCGCTCCACGCCTGGTAGTCGATGGCAGTCCAGCCCGTGCGCCGGAACAGCAAGATGCTGAGTTCGGGCTCCATGATCAGCTCGAGGTAGTCGGAATCGTCGATCAACCGCGCACCTTGGCGCGTCACGTCGAGCGCCGTCTCGATGGCATCGCGATAGGCCTCTGTCCCATGGGTGGCCAGGCTGAACCAGAAAGGCAAGCCGCGAGCCCGGCGCGAGAGATGATGGGCGAAGTCGCTGGGATTCCAGTCGGGCTGGTCGATCTCGTCGCCTGTGTGCAACACGTCGAGATACTCGGCGTGCTGGGTGTGCGCAGCACGCCCGACGTTGGGGTCGCGATAGACCAGCGCGCAGCAGTCGAACGGGGCGAACAACCACTTGTGCGGGTCGACGATGAAGCTGTCGGCGTGCTCGATCCCGACGTAGCGATCGCGAACGCTGGGCGCGGCCAGACCGGCGCCACCGTAGGCCCCATCGACGTGCATCCACACCGCCGATTCGGCGCAGACCTGCGCTACCCCGGCTAGGTCGTCGATCACCCCGGCATTGGTGGTTCCCGACGTGGCCACGATCGCGAAGAGGCGGTCGCGGTCGTCGGGCGGCAGCGCCTCGATCGTCTCACGCAGGGCCGCGCCCCACATGCGGCCGTGCTCGTCGGCCGGTACCAGCACGACATCGGCATCGATGGCCCTGGCCGCCGAACCGACGCTGGAGTGCGCGCCCTTGCCGGTCAGCAACAGGCCCCGGGTGCGGTCGTGGGCACCGTCGGCGCGGTGACGCCATCTGAACCGAGCCGCGATCAACGCGCTGAGGTTGCCGGCGGTGCCCCCGGTTACGAACACCCCGCCGGCCGTTTCGGGAAACCCGAGCAGATCGGCGATGTAGCGCAGGGCCTCGTTCTCCGCGTAGACCGCTCCGCCGCCCTCGAGCCACGAGCCGCCGTAGATGCTCGATGCTCCCACGACCAGGTCGAACAAGATGGCTGCCTCGGTCGGGGCGGCAGGCACGAACGACAAGAACCGCGGGTGATCGATCGAGATGCTGGCCGGGCCCAAAACGTCGGCGAAGATGCGCAGCGCTTCGAGACCTCCGATGCCTTTGGCGGTAACGGTCTGGCCAACCATGGCGCGCAGTTCGGCAGCCGGCCTGGTCTTGTCGAGCGGTGGCGGATCCAGACGCATGCGTTCCACCGCGTATCGCACGACGGCCTGCGTCAACACCTCGGTCGACCGGTCGTGGCGGTGCATGGTCACACGTTGAGATCGAGCAGCTCGCTGCCCTCGTGGCGGACCTCGGCATCGTTGTTGAGGACCACGCCGAGCACCACTGCAATTGCCGCGCTGCCCATGCACACCAGAATTGGTAGGAGCAGCAGCACGACGACGATTGCGATGGCGCCAGGCACGTCGGTCACCCTACTGGCTTGTACGCCCAGGCCTCAATCTCCACTGCTGCGCCGGCCGGCAGCGCGGCGACACCGATCGTGCTTCGTGCCGGACGGTGGTCGCCGAACCCAGCGACATAGGCCTCGTTGAACGTCGTGAAGGTGTCCATGTCGGTCAGGAAGCACAGCGTCTTGGCGATGTCGCTGAGCTCGGCCCCGACACTTTGGAGCTGGGCCTGCAGGTTCTCGACGGCCTTGGCAGTTTGTGAAGCTACGCCGCCGTCGACCAGCACGCCTTCGACCATTCCCAACTGGCCGCTGACAATGATCCAATCGCCGGCGCGAACAACAGGGGTGTACGGGCCAAGTGGTTTGCTCATGTGCGCATCGTAGGCGCAACTTCTACACTGTCGACGATGTCGATGTCGCGGCGCCACCTCATCGCTAGTGCCGGAGCATTGCTGGTCGTTGCGGCGTGCGGCGACGATTCGTCGTCGAGTTCCGAATCGACGCCGGCCGAGCCCACCGGTGACCCGGGCGTCACGGGATTCACGATCGCCCAGCGCTATCCCAGCGACACCTTCGTGCCGGGCAAGGTTCGGCTACCCATCTCCATCGCCGATCAGGGCAGCCTGATGACCACCGGTCCTGCCGTCCTCACCGGTCGGGTGCTCGACAGCAACAACCAGCAGATCGCCACTGTCAGCGCGCCGATCCATGCCATCGATCTGGTCATCCCGTACTGGGCCGTCAACGTGGAGATCGCTGAACCCGGTATCTACACCCTGCGCCTCGAAGGCGACGACGGTTTCGGAGCCGCGTTCCAGATCACCGACCCGGCGGCCGTCACCGTGCCGTACGTCGGTTCGCTGCTGCCGCCGTTCGACACGCCGACAGTCGACGACCACCGGGGTGTCGAGCCGTATTGCTCGCTTCTACCGGACCCGTGCCCGCTTCACGAGATGACCCTGACCCAGGCGATGACTTCGGGCAAGCCCGTCGCCTACATGATCGGCACGCCGGCCCACTGCCAGACCGGCACCTGTGCGCCTGGGTTGGAGTTCTTGGTGAAGGCCCACGAGCGGCTGGGCGACGCCGTGGCGATGGTGCACGCCGACGTGTTCGCCGACAACGCGGCAACTCGGGTGGCGCCAGCGGTCGACGCCCTCGGCCTGCAGTACGAGCCGGTGCTCTACCTGTGCGGAGTCGACGGCATCGTCAAGGACCGCATCGACGTGATCTGGGACCAGAGCGAGCTCGACGAGCGGCTCGACGCCTTCCTGGCTTGACGGTTCAGCTGAAGCTTGACCCGCAACCGCACGTGCGGCTGGCATTGGGGTTGTTGATCGAAAAGCCGGCCTGGTTGAGCCCGTCTTTGTAGTCGAGCGTCGCGCCTTCCAGCATCTGTGCCGACGCCGAATCGACGACGACGTTGACAGTGGCGCCTGGGTTGCCGAAAGTGGCCTTCTCGTCATCGGCGGCGACATCGCCGTCGAAGAACATCTCGTACGAGAATCCACTGCAACCACCCGGACGCACAGCAACGCGCAACGCCAGGTCGAGATCGCCCTCTGCTTCGAGTAGTTCTTTGACCTTGACGGCAGCGGTATCGGTGAGCGTGATCACGGTACGGGCTCCTCCTACGGTTGGGAAGTCATTGTAACGAGCTGCAACCCTACAATTGATGTTGTGATTCCCGCCCCGCCCGATGTGGAAACAGTCACAGCACTATTGCGTTCGGTGATCGATCCCGAGCTGGGTGCCGACATCGTCACACTGGGCATGGTTCCGTCGGTCAGGGTGGCCGATGATGGCGTCGTCACGGTGGGTGTCAAGCTCACGATCGGCGGTTGCCCGTTGCGTGCCCAGATCAAGAAAGACATCGAGACCAGGGTCGCTGTGCATCCTGGTGTCTCGAAAGTGGAGATCGACTGGGGTGAGATGACCAGTGACGAGCGTTCCGAGGTCATGTCGAAGGCCCGCTGGAACGCTCGCGAGAATGCACCCAACACCGAGGTGCCGGCATCGACTCGGATCCTGGCGGTCGCCAGCGGCAAGGGAGGTGTCGGCAAATCGTCGGTCACCGTCAACCTCGCTGCGGCCATTGCCGCCGAGGGATTCACTGTCGGCGTGCTGGACGCTGACATCTGGGGGTTCTCTGTCCCCCGGCTGCTGGGCATCGACGATCGGCTCGAGGCCGAGGCCGTCGAGGGTCGCGACAAGCCGATGATCATCCCGCGCAACCTGCCCATGGGCCGCGGGCTGCTGAAGGTGGTCAGCACCGGATTTCTGGTGGAGGAAGACACGGCGCTGATGTGGCGCGGTCTCATGCTCAACAAGGCTGTCGAGCAGTTCCTGCGCGACGTGCACTGGGGCGATCTCGACTACCTGTTCATCGACATGCCGCCCGGAACGGGCGACGTGCAGATGGGCCTGGCGCGGATGCTGCCACGCACCGACCTGCTGATCGTCACCACGCCGGCCGTCGCCGCGCAGAAGGTGGCGGCGCGCGCTGCCGACATGGCCAGACGCAGCTTTCTACGAGTATGCGGCGTTATCGAGAACATGTCGTCGTTCACCTGCGACCACGGCATCGAGTACGCCCTGTTCGGCACGGGCGGAGGCCAGGTCCTGGCCGACGAGGTCGGAGTCGAGCTGTTGGGTCGAGTACCCCTCGAGCCGGCGGTCGCTGCCGGCGGCGACGCTGGTCGGCCCGTGGCGATCGATGGGACCGGTTTGGCGGCGGCTGAGTTCCGCATGATTGCCCGCAAGATCATCGACGAGGTGGCACCACCGGTCAACATGGCCGGGTGTTCGGCGCGGATGTTGTCGTTGGTCGCGGCTGCGCTCGACGCTGCCGATCAGCCCAAGTCTGCGTAGTCGTCGTCATCCGGCAGCGAGATGCCGCGTATTCGGCCATTGGCGTCCATTCGCAACTTCGGCAGGATCGGCTGGGGACGATCGAGTTTCCGAGCGGCGCGCATTGCTGAAGCGGCGTCACTGTGCGCGGCGACGAACTCGAGGTTCTTGGTGGTCGGTGGCATCATCGTCAGTTCGCCCCGCTGGCAGCGCTCCAACGCATCGCGCGGGCCAACCCATTCACTGGCGATCGTTTCGTTGTCGTCATGACGCGAGGCCTGTTCGGGCGGGGCCACCGCGATGAAGAAGCGGGTGTCGAACCGGCGGGGCGATTCGCCGGCCGGCGTGATCCAGTGGCTGATCCAGACCAGGTCGTCGAGAGCCGGCCTCAGTTGGTGCTGAGTGCACAGTTCGCGCAAATCGATCGCGCCGTCGTACACCGCTTGGCGGTGAGCCAGCGCCGGATGTCCGTCGGCGATCATCACGCCGCTCTTGTCGGTCGCCAACAGGACACCGGCCTCCTCGTAGCACTCCCGAATCGCAGCAACCACGTATGAAACATCGCCTTCGCCATCGGCAGGGTCCACCTTGCCTCCGGGAAAGACATACATCCCTCCGGCGAACGCGGCTGCTGTGGTACGTCGCATCATGAAGACTTCGATGCCCTCGTCGGACTGGCCATCTCGAACCAGCATCACCGTTGCCGCTGGCTTGGCGGGAACCTCGGCATTTGGCATTGCGGGCGACGGTAACGCGTTTGCGTAGTCTTGCGCCGGTGCTGGTTTGGATGGATCTCGAGATGACTGGTTTGGAGCCGTCTCGGCATGTCATCGTCGAGATCGCCACGCTGGTGACCGACGACGATCTGAACATCATCCAGGAAGGGCCGGACCTCGTCGTTCACCAGGACGAAGCGGCGCTCGCCCAGATGGACCCGGTCGTTGTCGAGATGCACACCCGTAGTGGTCTGCTCGATGCCATTCGTGCCTCGCAGATGTCGCTCGCCGACGCCGGAGCACAGACGTTGGAGTTCATCAAGTCACATGTAACCGAGGCGCGACGGGTGCCGCTGTGCGGCAATTCGATTGGCATGGATCGACGATTCCTTGCCGCCTACCTGCCCGAGATCGAGGAGTACCTGCACTATCGCAGCGTTGATGTCAGCACCGTTAAGGAACTCGTCAAGCGGTGGTATCCCGGCCTCAACAGCACCCGGCCGCGTAAAGCCGGATCACATCGCGCGCTCGACGATGTGCTCGAGAGCATCTCGGAGATGAAGTTCTACCGCGAGCACGTGTTCGTGCGCGAAGTTGCCGCGTTGGCTGCCGTCACGGAGAGTTTGCCCGAATCCACCTGAGGACTCCGGCGGGATCGACCCGTTGCTCGTCCACGTCCTCGAGTAGCGATCGCAGCCGGGAGAGTTCGTTCGAGGCACTGATCCCATAACGAAGAGGATTGGAGTCGGTGACGTTGACGCATGTGCGACACGCCCTCGGATGCATCGCGCTGAAGTGTTGGCCTGTGGCGGGTGGCGCCAGGACGCCGCACAGCGATTCGCGCCGGCGACCCTCGGGCCGCACGCTGGTGCGTAGGGCGTGAACCTTGCCGTACGGTGCGATCGACCCGCCACGCTCGTAGCCGCTTCCAGACCAGGCGTCGCCGGTTACCTGACCGGGCAGCGGTCGCACGGTTCGCTGGTGCTCGAACCCGTGACGGTGCTCGTAGGCGCGCTGACGGCAGGTTTGATTGCAGTAGAGGCGCGGACGGCCCGGACGACAGGCGATGGCGAACTCGGCAGCACACCATGAACAGGGGCGATGCGTCGGGCTGGGCTGGAGGATTCGAGGCATGTCTTCGTTCTACGCCTGGGGTGTGATACGGATTCGCCACCTGGGTCCTGCCCGCACCCCCGCGTCGCAGGTCCTGAGCTCGGGCCCGTCCAGGTGATCCACGTCTCCCCACCCCAACCCATTGCGAATCGTCAGTGACGAAACCGAGCCGGAACTACCTGGCGGGATGCCCTTGCGAATTGTCAGTGACGAAACCGGATGGCTGCCGAGGCGGGTTTCGTCACTGACAATTCGTAACGAGTCTGCGCGGGCGCCGACGAGGCGTTTCGTCACTGACGATTCGGGAGGGTCCGAGGCGATGGGCTTCGGGTTTCGTCACTGACGATTCAGGAGAGGGCGGGACGAAGTGGGGCCCTGTCTACTGCGGCCGAAGCGGCGATGCCGGTGGACGACCGATGCGAAACGCCACGCGACATTGGCGCTGGTCGTCGTCGACCAACCAGCCCGTGTAGCCGGCTTCGTCGGACTCCACACCGCCGAAGCTCAGACTCACGTCACGGTCGATCGACGACCGGTACTCGACCTCGACACGCAAGGGCGCGCGCAGGTCCCGGCGAGCGGCCAAGACTTCCTCGACGACTGCGAAAGCAATGGCGTTGTTGATGTGGTTCATCACGTCGAAGTCAGTGAAACGCACCGGCCACGGGGCGAGCGCGAGATCAGCGGGCAACGTCGGATCCAGCGTCAAACGCGACGACACAGATCGGCCTGTAGTGCTCGCCGAGAAGACCTCGTGGAACGACGGAGCGGGCGGCGTTGGGCGCAGCGTCTGAGGGTCCAGATGCACCCACAGGGTCGCTGAACTGATCGAATCGCCTATATCGACGCGCCGTTCGGCCCACCGTGACCCGATGCCCGAGCACCACGTGACCATGTCGAGCGGCTCGAGATACGTCGGGAACTGGGACACATCGATCACCGTGCGGCGCACGACCCATGTCATCTGAGCCAGTCCGGCGTCGCGGGTGTCGTCGTCGGACAGGTCCTGCAGATAGCGGGCCGTGGCATCCAGTCGAAGACGGCCTCCGGGCGAGCAGTCACCGAGACGCACGCGTCGCGAACCGGCGAAAGTCCGGCCGTCGATCGGACGTCCAACCATCTCGAACATGATGTGACATTAAATGAGTTGACGACAAGACGAAGTTCTGATTGCCTATGTCTCGGCTTGGCACATCTGTGTCCAGCCGACGAACTACGGAAGGTATGGAATAGATGAGCACGACGTTCGCACCGCAACTGGCCCCGGTGGCCGTTGATGCGCGCCCGTGCAACGGGCTCGTCGTCCATGGCTACCAGTGGCGTGCAGCACTGTCGTCCGGCATGAACCCCAATTTCATGAACGAGACCACTATCAAGCGCCCAGCCCGACGCCTCGGGAAGCAACCGACGTAACGCAAGATACGTCGAGAGCATCCGCTCCGAGGCCGTCGGGATTCGATCCCGGCGGCCTTTCTGCTTTTTCCACCGCCTTCCCACTCGTCCGAGAGGAACCACCCGAAATGTACGCAATCGACATCAACCGAGACATCGACATCGACAGCGAGTTCGCCGACCTGGTCGAGCCGGTAGCCGTGCGCGCCCCCAGGCCGCGCTGCGCCGACGGCCACGGCACCCTGACACACCTGTTCTTCTCGGACACCCCGCTCGACATCGCCCGGGCCAAGGCAATCTGCAGCAAGTGCTCACTCGCGGCTGACTGCGTTGACGGAGCGCTCGAGCGGGCCGAGCCCTGGGGTGTCTGGGGTGGCGAGCTGATCGACAACGGTCGGATCGTGGTCAACAAGCGACCGCGAGGCCGTCCGCCCAAGAACCCCCGCCCGGCGGTGGCGATCGACGAGGTGCCCATCCCCCCGCACCTCGTTGCCTGATCGCCGGTCGGGGGCAACGCTACGCGCGACCCCCTGACTGCGCTCCGGCGCTGGATAGCCTTCGGGCGATGAGCCTCAACAAGCGGCTGCTCTTTGGCTAGTTGGCGGTGGCGACTGCCGTCGTGGTCGCCGTGGGGATCATCTCCGCGACCCGCAGCGGCCCCGACACCGCTGACGACGACGACACCTTCACACTGACGTCGAGCGACGATCTCGCCCCGACCATCGGCACCAACGCCGCCGTGACCGGCGACTCCCTGCCGAACGTCGACATCCAAACCCTCGCCGGCGAGACTGTCGCGACCTCCGACCTCATCGGGCGTCCGCTGATCGTCAACTTCTGGTACTCGACGTGCGCGCCGTGCAAGCGCGAGCTTCCTGCGTTCGCAGCGATGCACGCCAAGTTCGGCGACCGGGTCCGCTTCGTCGGCGTCGACACCCTGCCGCCGTCGGTGACCGAAGAAGCCTTCGCACGCGATCGCGGCGTGAAGTACGAGCTGCTGTACGACCCCGACGGTGAACTGACCACCGAGGTCGGCATCACCACATCGCCACAGACCCTGTTCATCAACGCTCAAGGCGTGATCGTCGAGCAGACCGGCGAACTGACCGAGGACAGGCTCGACGAACTGATCAGGACGAAGCTGCTGTGATTGCCCTCGACGGACGGTTGGCGACATCGTTCACCGCAGGCCTGCTGGCAGCCATCAACCCGTGCGGCTTCGTGCTGCTTCCGACCTATCTCGTGTACTTCCTGGGGATGGAGAACCTGCGCCCCGGCGCCGAGCGTGCCTCGGTGACGCGCGCCCTGAAGGTCAGCGCGGCGGTCTCGGCGGGGTTCATGAGCATCTTCGTGGTCATTGGTGCGGTGACAAAGCTGTCGACCAATTGGCTGGTGGAGAAAGCGCAGTGGCCATCGCTGGTGATCGGGGCGGCTCTGGTCGTGCTCGGCATCGCCATGCTGTTCGGCTATCGCCTGCCCTACACCACGCCGAAGCTCGACGTGGGCGAGCGCGACCAAAGTGTGCGATCGATGTACGTGTTCGGACTTGCCTACGCGGTCGCCTCGATCGGGTGCACGATCGCCCCGTTCACCGGTGTCGTGCTCGGCAGCTTCAGCACCAAGGGGCTGGCCACGGGTATCGGCGCAATCGCCCTGTACGGGATCGGCATGGCCCTGGTCGTGACCGGCCTGACCGTAACGCTGGCAATGGCCAACACCGCGCTCCTTCGCGTGCTGCGACGCGGCATGGTCTGGTTCGAACAGTTCGCAGGTGTATTGCTGATCCTCACCGGCATGTACCTGGGCTGGTACTGGTACAGCAGCATCACCGATGGCACCGGCGGGCAGGTCGTCAGCAAGGCAACGAGCTGGAACGACAAGCTGGCCAACTTCGTGCAGGAGCACCAGTCTGCCGTCGTCTGGATCGGCGTGATCGTGATCGTCGGTGCGGTCGTCACGGCGTTCACGGTCCGCCACGACGAGGCCGCCGAATGACCGACTCCTTCGCAGAGATGCTGGCAATGACCGGTGTGCAAGAGGTGTGCGAACTGCGCAGCCGACTCGGGTTCATGGCCTACCACGGCGGATCACTGGAGGAGCAGACCGATGTCATCGCCTCGCTTGCAGCCGAGCGCAGCGGCGCCAGCTACTACGCCGTGCTGCAACCCGCCGATCTGCAGTGGCACATCCCATCACACAAGGTTGGGCCGGACTCCTCGCCGCAACTGAAGACCTTCATCGATCACGTCGACGTCGTGATCACCATTCACGGCTTCGGACGCCGCGACCACTTCACATCGCTGCTGCTGGGCGGACGGAACCGCGAGCTCGCTGACCACGTCGCCACGCACCTGCGGCCACGCCTACCCGAGTACGAGATCGTGACCGACCTGGAACGCATGCCGCGGGAACTGCGCGGCCTGCATCCCGACAATCCAGTCAACCTGCCGGCGCGCCAAGGTGTGCAGATCGAACTACCTCCGCGCATCCGTGGCTCGAGCCCGGTTTGGGCCGACTGGGATCACACCGAGATGGTCCCACCGATGGCCTCGCTGATCGACGGTCTGGTGGCTGCGGTTGCAGCGATGTGGGCGGCCGAGCCTACGGAGACGTGACCTACGGAGACGTGACCTACGGAGCCAGGCGCTCGATGATCCAGCCTGTCTCGTCGGTGGCTTGCCGGTAGCGAACGCGATCGTGCAACCGGCTGGGGCGTCCCTGCCAGAACTCATACGACACCGGCCGCAACATCCACCCGCCCCAGAATGCCGGACGCGGCACGTCGTCAACATTGGCGAACGTCTGCTCGAACTCGTCATACCGCGCCTCCAGCGCGGCGCGATCCGGCAACACCTGCGACTGCGGCGACGTCCATGCGCCAATCTGCGATGTCCGCGGACGCGAGCCGAAATAGGCATCGCTCTCCGGGTCGGGCAGTCGTTCGACAACACCGACGACGCGTACCTGGCGGTGTAGTTGCAGCCAGGTGAAAAGCATCGCGGCGCGCGGCTCTGCCGACAGCTGACCGCTCTTGGCCGACTGGTAGTTGGTGAAGAAGGAGAACCCACGGTGGTCTGCGCCGCGCGCCAGCAAGTAGCGCGACTGCGGCCAGCCAGACTCGTCGACCGTCGACAGCACGAAGGCGTTCGGCTCCACGCAACCGGCCTGTGCGGCCTGGTCGTACCACTGCTGCCACTGCACGATCGGATCGTGGTCGACGTCGCCGACGTCGAGCCCTGCCGATTCGTAGTCGGCGCGGCGCGACGCCAACTCGCTCATCGGGCGGTGATCCGCTCGACGCCGCGCATGTACGGAAGCAGCACCTCGGGTACGACGACGCTGCCATCCGGCTCGCGATAGTTCTCGACGATCGCCGCCCACACACGCGGAACGGCCAGCGCCGAGCCATTGAGGGTGTGCGCGATCTGGGTGCCCTTCTGCCCCGGCACGCGGTAGCGAATCTCGGCGCGTCGGGCCTGGTAGTCGCTGAACCACGAGATCGACGAGACCTCGAGCCAGGCATCGCATCCCGGCGCATAGACCTCGATGTCGAAACTGCGATGGTGGCTCTGCCCCATGTCGCCCGTGCAGATCTCGATGATGCGATACGGAAGCCCGAGACCAAGGATCAGTGCCTCGGCCCGACCTGTCATCTCGACCAGGAGATCCGGCGCCTGCTCGGGCGAGGCCACCGCGAGGATCTCGACCTTGTCGAACTCGTGCGCCCGCAGCATGCCGCGCGTGTCGCGACCTGCGGAACCGGCCTCGCGCCGATAGCACGGCGTGAACGCCATGAAGCGCATCGGCAACTGCTCGGCGTCGACCACCTCGCCCGAGTACAGAGATGTCAACGGCACCTCTGCGGTGGGGATGCACCACAGGTCGTCGCGTTCGATGTTGTAGGCATCGTCGGCGAACTTCGGCAGCTGACCAGTGGCGGTCAACGTGGCGGTGGTAACGAGCGTGGGCGGGCGGATCTCTTCGAATGCGTCGACATTGCGGTCGAGTGCGTACTGGCACAGTGCCCGCGAGAGGGCCGCGCCATTGCCCCGCTGCATCGTGAACATTGCGCCGCTGATCTTTGTGGCGCGCTCGTTGTCGAGGATGCCCAACGATGCGCCGGTTTCCCAATGCGGCACTCGACGATGCTCCGGAAATTCGGCATCGAGCCCCACCGGCCCCTTCACCAGTGGGTTGTCGGCCTCGCCCGCTCCATCTGGTGCGTCGGGATGCGGCAGATTGGGAATGCGCAGCAGCAGATCGCGCAGGTCGCCTTG
>JANOCR010000265.1:0-7423 GCA_031412355.1 Ilumatobacteraceae bacterium
TCGAATAGAAGAACACGCCGCCGTGGTAGCCGCCGTGCATGACCATGATGCTCGATCGCCCGGTGACGATTCTCGACAACGTGATGGCCATCAAGTTGGCTTCGGTGCCCGAGTTGGTGAATCGAACGCGCTGATGGCCGAAGCGGTTGCACACCAGTTCGGCGAATCGGATCTCGGCGGGATGTACTCCACCCACACTGGTGTTGTTGGCCAACGCGTCGGCCACGGCCGCGTGGACGCGCTTTTCGCTGTGGCCGAGCAGCCCCGCCGTGTAGTCACCGACCAGGTCGACGTAGTCGTGGCCGTCGGCATCGGTCAACGTGGCGCCCTCGCCGCTGACAAAGGTCAGCGGAAAGGGGGCGTGGTGCAAGATGGTGCGGGTACTTCCCCCGGGAAGCACGGCGCGGGCACGTTCGTGCTGGGCGCGCGAAGCGGGGTTACGGTCGGCGGTGTCGCGTCGCATTTTCTCCACCACACCCACAAAAGCACTCTCTGTGGTCATCGACCACAGTATGGCCGCAACACCGGCGGTTGGCGAAACGCTCCATACCCTCGTGTTCGCGAGCGGCTGCCAATCGAGTAGACTCGCCAGTCAGTATCGCTGACTCATCAGTCAGTCCGACAGCAAGTCACAGAAAGGGAGAGGCCGAAATGGCCGTCATCGAAAGCAAGACCGTCACGATCGATTCGCTGATCGACGAGGAAGAGCGCCGGTTCCTGGCACGCATGCCGCAATCGATCGCCCGTAGCGAAGAGGCCTCGCAGGTGCTGGCCGGCGGCGCGACATCCAACTGGATGATCTCGCGCCCCGCCGCCGTGTGGGTCAGCCATGGCCAGGGATCGAAGGTTTGGGATGTCGACGGCACCGAGTATGTCGACCTGCACGGCGGGTACGGCGTGATGGTCGCGGGCCACGGCAACCAGGCCATCGTCGAGGCGGTTCAACGGCGCGTCACCCTGGGAACGCACTTCGCGCAACCGACCGACGACTCGATCGTCGTGGCACAGAACCTGTCCGGCCGCTTCGGCTTGCCGCTGTGGCGGTACAACAACTCCGGCACCGAGTCGACCATGGACGCCGTTCACCTCATGCGTGCGGTGACTGGTCGCGACCAGATCATCAAGATCGAAGGTGCCTATCACGGCCACCACGACTCGGTGATGGTCTCGCAGTGGCGCAACCTCGACATGCTCGGCCCGGCCGATCACCCGCACCGCGTTGCTGCGGCGGGCATTCCGCAGGCCATGGCCGACCTGGTTCACCTCGTGCCGTTCAACGATCTCGAGGCGCTCGAGCGCGTGCTGCACGCCAACCAGGGATCGATCGCAGGGATGATCATGGAGCCGATGATGATGAATGCCGGCATCATCCCACCCGATGCCGGGTACTTGGAAGGTGTCCGGCACCTCACACGCCGATACGGCGTGCTGCTGACCTTCGAAGAGGTCAAGACGGGGCTTTGCGTGCACCCGGGCGGAGCGATCGGCCTGTTCGGCGTCACGCCCGACATCGTGTGCCTGGCCAAGGCGCTGGGCGGCGGTCTTCCGTGCGGCGCGATCGGCGGCACTCGCGAGGTGATGGACGCAATCAGCGATGGCCGTTACGACCAAGTCGGCACGTTCAACGGCAATCCGCTGACCATGGCTGCGGCGCGGGCAATGCTGACCGAAGTGCTCACTGACGACGCCTACCGGCAGGCCGCCGTCAAGTCGCAGGCAATGTTCGATCGCTCGATCGCCGCGTTGCAAACACGTGGTGTCGCCGCATACGGCTACGCGTTCGGCTTCAAAGGCTCGCTGGTCTTCAACGACACTCCCGCACGCAATTGTCGCGACTTCCTAGCCATGGACACCGGTCTCAGCCATCTCCACTTCCTCGTACAACACAACGGCGGTGTGTTCATGGCGCCGTGGGGCAAGAGCGAGCAGTGGACGATCTCGCCGATGCACACCGATGCCGACGTCGATCGGTTCTGCGACAACGTCGCCCGCTTCGCCTCCCTCGTCGCCTCGTCCGATGGTCACTCTCACGAGTACGCCGCCGGCGGGTACTACTGAGCCTGGATCAGACCATGACATCGAGCCAACTCATCCACACGCTGACCGGTCGCGAGTACACCTCAGACGAGGTGTACGACCGCGAGCGCGCCAACATCTTCCACAGGTCGTGGTTCTACGTCTGCCGCGACGAGCGTGTCGCGCCGGGCGACCGCTTCGTCGCCGACATCGCCGGTGAAAGCGTGCTGCTGGTCAGGGATCGCGAAGGTCAGTTGCATGCGCACGCCAATGTCTGTCGCCATCGCGGCGCGAGACTGTGCGAGGAGAGCGGGCCGGGGTCGAAGGCTGGGATCACCTGCCCCTATCACGCATGGACTTATGCGCTCGACGGCCGCCTGATCGGCACGCCGCATCTCGCCGCCGATGCGATCGACCGCGACTCGTTGTCGTTGTGGAGCATCGCATGCGATGTCTTGCACGGTTTCGTGTTCGTCAACCTCTCGCCTGACCCGACGCCGCTGCACGCATCGTTCGCCGCCGGAATGGACTCGGTCGACCTCTTCGAGCATCTGCACCTGGCCGAACTTCGCACGGCAGTGACGACGTCGACAGATGTGAAGGCGAACTGGAAGATCCTGGTCGAGAACTACCAGGAATGCCTGCACTGCTCGTGGGTGCATCCCGAGTTGGTCGACCTCGTTCCGGTGTACAAGACAGGCTCGGTGGTGGATCCGGCGCGCCCCGACGGTGGCGTCAGCATCCGCGGCAACAGCTTCAGTCTCACCGGCCGGTCGAACCTTCCGGTGCTGCCGCACATGCCGGTGGAGGAAACCGAGTCGTACTACGGGGCAACCGTGTTCCCCAACATGTTCATCGACGTCACCGGCACGGGCGTGATCGTCTCGTCGATGTTCCCGAGGGGTGCCGGGGCGACCACCGTGGTGATGGAGTACCTGTTCGCTGCCGACACCATCGCCCTGCCCGACTTCGATCCGGCCGAGATCGTCGAGTTCAGCGAACTGGTCGGCCGGCAGGACTACGACGTGGCGGAACGCGTGCAGCGCGGTGTTGCGTCGCGCTTCTTCGACCACGGCGTGCTGGCGCCACAGGATTTCTTGATCGCCGACTTTCTCGCCACGTATCGCCGACACATGACCGACTAATCTCAACTTTTGTTCGTACCTGGGGGAGGACCATCTTGGACAGTCGCTTTACACGTCGACAGGTAATCGGTGGGTCGGCCCGCCTCGGGCTGGCAATGGCCGTTGGTGTACCGCTGCTGCAGGCGTGCGGTGACGACGGTGCCAGTTCCTCCTCAGGTAAGAACACCAAGACGATCGACGACGGCCTGCAGCCGGAGGCGGGGCCGCTGCGGATCTTGAACTACGACTCCTATGTCAGTCCCGACATCGTCGCTTCATTCGAGTCGAAATACGGCGTCAAGGTCGAGATCACGACCATCACCACCGACGACGAAGCCATCACCAAGCTGGCATCCGGCACGGTCGACGTCGACCTCGATCACAGCGCCTCCGTCACGTCGTTGTTCAAGCTGGTCGACACCGGCCTGATCCAGCCGCTCAACAAGAGCTATCTCAGCAACATCGGTAACGTCGTGGCCTCGCTGCGCGATCCCTACTACGACAAGGGCGGCGCGTACACAGTTCCGTACACCGTCTTCAGCACCGGCATCGGCTTCCGCGCCGACCGCGTCGATGCGGCCAGCGTGTCGTGGGACACGCTGTGGAACCCCGAGTACAAAGGCGTGACGTCGTTGCTCGACGACGCGCGTGAGGGACTGTCTGCGGCGATGTTGCGCAAGGGTCTGACCGATCTCAACACCGAGGATCCGGCGGTCATCGAGCAGGCCGGGAACGATCTCGGTGAGCTGACCAACGCGATGAACATCAAGGTCGAGATCGAGGGCTACCACACCGTGCCGGAGGGCTCGACCACGGTTGCCCATACGTGGAGCGGCGACATGATCAACGCGCAGTACTACCTGCCGGATGGAACCGGTGCCGAGGTACTGGCCTACTGGCAACCCGAGACCGCGGTGGTCCAAAACGACACGATGTGCGTGGTCAGCACGGCCAAGAACCCGGTCCTGGCGCACCTGTTCATCGACCACATGCTCGACAAGGCCAACGCCGAGGAGAACTTCGCGTTCGTCGGGTATCAGCCGGCCATCGAGGGCCTCGGCGCCCAGGAGTTGATCGACGCCGGACTCGTGCCCGAGACGCTGCGCAGCTGTGTGCTTTCGAGCGAGCAGATCGCCGCCGGGCTTCGGTACCTCCCATTGACCATCGAGGTCGAAACGCTTTGGAACGACGCCTGGGCGAAGTTCCGCGCCGGATCCTGACGCGTGGCCAACGCTGCCGGTGCCGCGCCGGGCGGACATCGCAACGGCTTCTGGGGCGTGCTCAGCCTGCCGGGAGTTGCGTGGCTGGTTGCGCTGTTCGTCGTGCCGTTCTATGCGATAGGCGCCGTGGCGTTCGGGCGCGTCGACCCGATACTGCGCACGCCCGACCCGGTGTGGAGTCCGTTCTCGTGGGACTTCTCAGCCATGAACAAGGTCATCGGCAGGGTGTTCGGGGGCGATCTCGGTGGCGTGGTTGTTCGCACCCTGTCGTTCGTCGGCTCGGCGTTGGCGCTGTGCTGCCTGATCGGCTATCCGATCGCCTACTACGTCGCTCGGCACGCCAGCCGGTGGCGAGGCGTGCTGCTCGCTGCCCTGGTCCTGCCGTTCTGGATCAGCTACCTGATGCGGATGCTGGCTTGGGTCAACCTCCTGCAGGTCGACGGCTATTTCAACCGCCTGCTCGGCTGGCTGCACCTCGGCGGATCGCGCAATTGGCTCGACGGTGACTCGTCGACAGTCGTCATCGGCCTGGTATACGGCTACATCCCGTTCTTCATCCTGCCGCTCTATGCCTCACTCGAGCGTCTTGACAAGCGGCTGATCGAAGCCGGTCGCGATCTCGGAGCTTCTCCCGCCCGAGTGTTCCGTCGGGTCACGCTGCCCTTGTCGGTTCCGGGCCTGTTGTCCGCCTCGGTCATCACGGTCCTGCCGATGTTCGGCGACTACTACACCAACACGTTCCTCTCCAGTGGCTCGCCACGCACCGAGATGATCGGCAACCAGATCGAGCGAGACCTCCGTGGCAGCAGCCAGGCACAGACCGGTGCGTCGCTGGTGCTGATCCTGTCAGCGATGTTGCTGGTGATGATGACGTACTACCTGGTCGTTACCGTGCGGGCGCAACGATCGGTGGCGACATGAGACGGCACCGTCCCGGTCGGCCCGCGTTCGGGTTGGCGACCATCACGTGGCTGTACGTCCTGTGGTCGCTGGTGCCGGTGCTGGTGGCGGTGAGGATCTCGTTCAACTCGGGCAGGAGCCGCTCGGCCTTCCAGTCGCCGTCGCTGCGTTGGTACGTCGACGACCCCCTGCAGTCGGTGTTGCGCGACGACGCGTTGCGGCAACCGTTGAAGAACACGCTCAAGCTGGCTGCGCTCAGCATGGTCTTCACCACCCCGATCGGCGTGATGATGGCCGTCGGTCTGCAGCGCTGGCGCGGCCGCCTGTCCAAGGCCTCGAATGCACTGATGTTGATCCCCTTGGTGACGCCCGAGATCGTGATGGGCGTTGCCTTGTTTCTGGTCTTCACGCAGGTGTACACGGGCGTGCCTCGCGGATTTACGACACAGTTGCTCGGGCACATCACGTTCAGCATCTCGTACGTCGTGGTGATCGTGCGCGGTCGATTGGCGGCCATCGGCCCGCAATACGAAGAAGCCGCCCGCGACCTCGGCGCCAATCGTTTGCAGGCCATGCGCTTGGTGCTGCTACCGCTGCTGGGCCCTGCCATCTTCGCCAGCGTGATGGTGGTGTTCGCTGGCTCGATCGACGACTTCGTGATCTCGTCGTTCCTGTCGACAGGAGCCTCGACCGAAACGGTCCCGATGAAGATCTATTCGGGAGGCCGGGCGACAGCGACACCTGCATTGAACGCGCTTGCCACGATCATGTTGGTGTTCACGCTCGCCGCGGTCGCGTCGGCCGCGTTGGTGATGCGAGCCATGCGCAGGCGCCAGGGCGGCGACGACGCCCCGCTCGGCAGCCTGGCCGCCGTCGGCTGAGCCGGCAGATCAGCCGGCCAGGACTCGGATGGCTTCGGGGGGAAGGTAGGCGTCGACGGTCTCGCCTTCCGCTCCGCACAACGGTGAGCCGTCGTTGGCGATGAGAGCTTGCAGGCGATGCTCGCCGAGGCGCAGCAGAACCTGGGTCACCGAGCCCACGTAGATGCGTTGCTCGACGAGGGCTGGCACGGCCTGTACCTGGCCGCTGCCGAGGGGCGACAGCAGCACTCGCTCGGGACGGATCACCACGGTGCAGGCGCCCGTGACGCCAGCGGTGTCGGCAGAGTGCTCGGCACCGTTGACGATGACACGACCGGATGTGCTGACCCTGGCCGGCAGCAGGTTGGCAACGCCCAAGAAGTCGGCAACGTACGCGCTGGCGGGCTCCTCGTAGGTCTGTTTCGGTGTGCCGATCTGTTCGATCTCGCCCTCGTTCATCACTGCGAGGCGATCGCTCATCGTCAGCGCTTCTTCTTGATCGTGAGTGACATAGACGAACGTGATGCCGACATCGCGGTGCAGCGCGCGCAGCTCGAGCTGCAACGTCTTGCGCAGCTTGGCATCGAGTGCGCCGAGCGGCTCGTCGAGCAAGAGAACCTTGGGGCGAAGCACCAACGCTCTGGCCAGCGCAACTCGCTGTTGCTGGCCACCGGAGAGTTGATGTGCTTTGCGCTTGCCATAACTCTCGAGTCGGACCAGTTCAAGGGCGTCGCCGACACGTTTAGTGATCTCGGCCTTCGACGCCTTCTGGAAGCGCAACCCGAATCCGACGTTGTCGGCAACACTGAGGTGGGGAAACAGGGCATAGCTCTGGAAGACCGTGTTGACCGGGCGATTCTCGGGCGCGACATCGACCATGTCGACGTCGTCGATGCGCACCTCTCCGTCGTCGGCGGATTCGAACCCGCCGATCAATCGCAACGTCGTGGTCTTCCCGCAACCGCTGGGCCCGAGCAGCGAGAAGAACTCGCCGCGGCCGACCGTGAGGTTGATCCCCTTCAGGACAGGAGCCCTGTCGTACGTCTTGGTCAGGTTGACCAGCTCGATTCGTCCGCCTGGGCCGTCGATGACGTGCTGGTTCGAACGCATCGACACTGTCTAGCCGCTCGCTCTGCAGCAAAACGAGCGAAGCGGGCCCACGGCGCCAACCGTGGACCCGCTTCGGGGATAGGAGGGTCAGTCGTCGTCGCCGTCGTCGTCGCCGCCTCGGCCATGACCACTGTGGTCATCGTCGTCGTCGTCATCGTCATCATCGTCGCCACTGCCGGGACCGGAGTTGTCG
>JANOCR010000266.1:0-11915 GCA_031412355.1 Ilumatobacteraceae bacterium
GGCGGCGACGATGCCGCCCGGCTCGGGCGTTCCGGTGGCCGGGGCGTAGGCGGGGTCGAGCGAGTCGATGTCAATCGAGATGTACAACAGCTCAGGCCCGTCCAGCGCCTCGCGAACCGCGTCGGCCATGACTGCTTGGAAGCCTCGGTCCCAGATCTCGTCCATCAGGTGCCAGCGCATGCCCTGTTCGGCCATCCACTCCCACACTTCCTGCGGAGGCCAGTAGCTGCGCAAGCCGATCTGGATGAAGTTTCGTCCTGGAATCGCCCCGCTCTCGATCAGTCGCCGCATCGGTGTGCCGTGGCTGGCAAGGTTGCCGTCGATCGTGTCGGCGGTGTCGGCATGAGCGTCGAAATGAACCATCCCGACGTTGCCGTACCCGTAGACATCGGCGACGGCAGTTGCGGCCGGCCAGGTGACGGTATGGTCGCCGCCCATCGTGAAGGGGATGATCTTGCGGCTGGCGATCTCGTGCACGCGACCCTTGATGTTGTCGAGGCTCCGCTGGACCATGCCGTGAGGGCAGTAGGCATCGCCGTAGTCGACGACTTCGATGTGCTCGAAGATCTCCAGCCCGTAGCTGAGGTGATACGTCCCTGACTCGTAGGCGTTGCTGCGCAATCCGCGCGGGCCGAAGCGGGCGCCGGGTCGGTTGGTCGTGCCGAGGTCGAACGGGGCACCGACGACGGCGACGTCGGGCTGCCACGAGTCGAGTTGCTCGGGGGCGGTCAGCAATGGGCGCTGGGCGAATGTCATGACCGATCCGAAGGCGTAGCCCTGGTCGAGCTGTTCTTGGTAACCGGCTGGCAGATCGCGCTTGGGTTCACTCATGGTCTGGCACGGTAATCGGTGGCCGCTGCCGAAAAGCGAAGCACCCCGGGCTGCGCAGCCAGCCGAAGCCAGCGCGCCGCCCGGGGCGACTCCTTTTGGTTCATGATCCACCACTGGTCGACCTGCCGGCGTTAGCCTTTAGCTCGACTCAATGTCATCGCCCGTCAGCGCAAGCGCTGGCGGGCGATTCCCTTTGTTGGTTCACTCCCCGTTTGCACGGCTCGTTCCCCAACCACTGATTCGGTCTTCCCCGGTCACCCGGCTCCAACCGTTCCAGCTGCTCGTTCCGCTACCCCGGTTACCCGGTTCGCTTCCCTCGCGTGACCGGCTCGCTGCGGCCTGGTTGCCCAGTCCGTTTCTCCCCGGCCCCACCGCTCGGCCCGAAGGCCTCCCGGCGGAATGGATCATTCCCCTCCCGAACCCGCTTCCACCTCGTGAACTCGGTTGGCCCTCCGATCCTTGTGACCGCCATTCCTGGCTGCCACGGTGTTCGGCACCGTTCCTCGAGTTCCGGTTGGCGTGCGCTTTCCGGTACTCGGGTAGCTTGCTCCAACCCAAGATCCCAGGTCAAGCGGTATTTTCCAAGTCACAGGGTTATCCGCAGACTTTCTTGACAATCCCCAGAAGTTTTTCCACTGTCCACCTTTTACACACAGGTTTTGCACAGCGTTCACGTTGACATGCGGATGAAAGCCGGATTGAATGGCTGTCGTGATCTCTTGCCTCACCGCCACGATCATCATCATTGACTAGCGCATGTCGGCCCCGGCCGATGTGCGCTCCGAGCCGCCCACACGGGCGGCTCTTTCATTTCTACGGAAAGGGCTCAGTCATGAGCAATGAATCGGTCGAAGTCTTCGACACGACGCTGCGCGACGGGTTGCAGGTCGAGGGCGTGTCCGCAACGGTCGACGACAAGCTGCGCATCGCCGAGCAACTCGACTACCTCGGTGTGCACTTCATCGAAGGGGGGTGGCCCGGCGCGAACCCTAAAGACATCGAGTTCTTCGCCCGCGCCGCGACCGAGCTTCAACTGACTACGTCGACGATGGTGGCGTTCGGATCGACTCGGCGTCCGAAGGGCAAGGTCGACGACGACGCCACGTTGCGCAACCTTCTCGATGCCAACACCTCGGCAGTGTGCATCGTTGCGAAGAGCTGGGACTATCACGTGCTCAATGCTCTGCAGACCACCCTCGACGAGGGCGAGGCAATGATCGCTGACTCGGTGGCGTTCCTCGCTGCGCACGATCGCCGCGTGCTGGTCGACATGGAGCACTTCTTCGACGGGTTCAAGCGCAATCCAGAGTTCGCCCTGCGCGCTCTAGAGGCCGCTGTGGTGAAAGGGGCTAGCCATGTGGTGCTGTGCGACACCAATGGTGGGTCGTTGCCGCACGAGGTCGAGGCCATCGTCGCCGACGTTCACCGACACGTCGGCAGTGACGTGATCATTGGCATCCACTGTCACGACGACACGGGTTGCGCAGTCGCCAACTCGATGGCGGCGGTCCATGCCGGCGCCCGCCATGTGCAGGGCACGCTCAACGGCCTGGGCGAGCGAACTGGCAACTGCAACCTCACCACGGTGATCCCAAACCTCCAGCTGAAACTGGGCATGTCCTGCTTGCCGCAGGGTCGCATCGAGCGGCTCACCGCCGTCAGCCATCACGTCGCAGAAGTGCTCAACCGTCCCCTCAACCCGCAGGCTCCCTACGTGGGGGCATCGGCTTTTGCGCACAAGGCCGGTCTGCACGTCAGTGCGATCGCCCGAGCCAAGGATGCGTACGAGCACGTCGACCCCGAGTTGGTCGGCAACGGCACACGCTTCGTGGTCAGCGAGATGGCCGGCAGGGCCACCATCCAGATGAAGGCCGCCGAGCTCAACCTGCCCATGGACGGCCCGGCCGTCAACCAGGTCATCGACGACCTGAAGCGATTGGAGCACGAGGGGTATCACTTCGAGGCCGCCGACGCGTCTCTGGAACTCCTCATGCGTCGCGCGTCGGGATGGCAGCAGGACTTCTTCCGCGTCGAGAGCATGCGGGTGATCACCGACGAACTGTCGACCGGCGACTTCACGACAGAGGCCACGGTCAAGGTCTGGGTCGGCGACCAGCGTCATGTGCACACCGCGGAGGGCAACGGTCCGGTCAACGCAATCGACTCCGCGCTGCGCGCCGCAATCGGCGCTTCGTACCCGCTGTTGGCGAAGGTGCACCTCACCGACTACAAGGTGCGCATCCTTGACGGCGCGACTGCGACTGGCGCCGTCACCCGCGTGCTGATCGACGCCACCAACGGCGACCGCACCTGGACCACCATCGGCGTCAGCCCCAACATCATCGAGGCATCGTGGAGAGCCCTCGAGGAAAGCATGGTGTACGGCCTGCTGCACTCCGGCGGCTGACCAGGTAGAAATAGGGGCATGGCTGCGCCGAAGTTTGCCCCCGTCTCGCCTGTCGACGATTCGAGGGTCTACGCGTCGCCCGACGTCGTGCCGGCTTCGTGGAAGCCGAACCGTCCCGGGGACTTTGTCGGGTTCCAGCCCGAAGGCAGCCGCATGGGCTTTCAGGGCCCTGATCAGGGATACGCCCTGAAGATCGCCGGCGGCTTTCGTGATCGACTGAAACTGCAACCTGGCGAGCATGCTGCCGATGCAATCCAGGGCTGTCTGGGCATTGCCCTGCGGCGCGCGTCGATGTTCAGCCGGGCGCCTGTCGTGCACGACCTGACGATCGCCTTCACGATCTGGGGCTTCCTCGACGGCGACACGCCTGGCGAGCTGAAGGCTCTGCGCCTGCGGCTGTTCGAGGGCGTCAGCAACACGCTGCATCACTACGACGAGGCCAGAGCACTGGTCGACATGGTGCCTGAGGCAACGCTGCGCATGACACCGGCGCAGGTCGCTGCTGCCTACCCGGAACGTTGGAAGGAACTGCTGGGAGCATGACACAACCGATCAATCTCCCCGACGAGCAACGCGAATTTCGCGAGGTCGTACGCCGTTTCGCGCAGGACAAGATCGCCCCACGCGCCGCGGCCACCGACGAAAAAGCGGAGTACGACTGGGAAGCCTTCAAGGCGCTCGTCGCCGCCGATCTCACGTCGCTGCAGTATCCAGAGGAGTACGGCGGCCAGGGCGCATCTCTGGTGACCCAAGCAATCGCTGCCGAGGAACTGGCGCGCGCATGTACTTCGACCAGCCTGATGTTCCTCATCTCCAAGTTGGGCATGCTGCCGGTGATCAACTTCGGCACCGATGAGCTGAAGGCCGAAGTGCTCCCGCGAATCTGCGATGGCAGCAGCCAGGCCAGCTACTGCCTCAGCGAGGCCGATGCAGGAAGTGATGTTGCGTCGATGACCACTCGCGCCGTTCGCGATGGCGACGACTGGGTGATCAATGGCACCAAGTGTTGGATCACCAACGCCGGCGTCAGCGACCTGTACACGGTGTTCGCACGTACGTCGGAGGACCGCCACAAGGGCATCACATGTTTTCTGGTCAAGGCCGAGTGGGGTGTCCATGTCGACAAGCTCGAGCACAAGCTCGGCATCAAGGGATCGCCGACAGGCGTGGTGCGCTTCGACGATTGCCGAGTGCCCGACGGATGGCGACTCGGTGAAGTCGGCCAAGGCTTCGCCGTGGCGATGCACACGTTGGACCGGTCGCGCCCGACGATCGGCGCGCAGGCTGTTGGCATTGCCCAGGGTGCGCTCGATTTCGCCGTCGACTACATGAAGCAACGCCGCACCTTTGGCCGTCCACTCGCCGACAACCAAGGCCTGCAATGGATGGCGGCCGATTGCGCGATGCGCATCGAGGCAGCACGGGCGCTGGTGTACCGCGCGTGCGCGATGGTCGACGACGGTGACCCACAGGGCGAGTTGGGCACGGCCGGTGCAATGGCGAAGTGCTTCGCCAGCGACGTGGCGATGCAAGTCACCACTGATTGCGTGCAGTTCCTCGGCGGGTACGGCTACACCAGCGAGTTCCCAGTCGAGCGCATGATGCGCGATGCAAAGATCACCCAGATCTACGAGGGCACCAACCAGATCCAACGCATCGTGATCGCAAAGAAGCTGTTCAGCTGACGTTTCTGTCCATCTGGTGTCGGTCGGCACCGAGGCGATCGTCCGCAGCCCGTTGGGGCTGATCTGGTCGCCGGTTTGTGCGGGTTTGGCCGTCAGCGAGCTGCGCGATATCGGCAGATAGGGTGCTGTGCTGATTCCATGTCAGCCTCTTGAATGACTGGCGTTCTATGAGCTGACACCGATGACGGACCGTGGTTGCCAGTCAATGCGGGGATACTCCCGGCGGAACATGCTCGGGAACCCCGCGATCTCCATTCCTTTGACGTGCGCGCGACAACTAGTTGACGTAGACGTTGTGGATGACTTCGTGGATGGTGGTCACGTCGTTGGCGACGAGAGCCATGGCCTCATGGCTCATGGTGCGCATGCCCTGCACGACGGCGAGTTGGCGTAGGTCTTGAGGCGCCGCGCCGGTGACGATCAGTTGGCGGATCTCGTCCGTAACCGCCAGTACTTCGTACACTCCGACCCGATCGCGGTAGCCGGTGTTGGAGCAGTAGTTGCAGCCGGCACCATGGACGAACTTCTCCTTCGGTGTGCCCCCGAAGTGATCGTACGTCTCGCGTTCTTCGGGTGGCGGTTCGTACGTCTCGGTGCAGGACGGGCAGATCTTGCGAACCAACCGTTGACCGACGACGCCGACGAGCGACGAGGCCATCAGGAAAGGTTCGATGCCCATGTCGATCAAGCGGTAGAGGGCCGAAGTCGCGTCGGTCGCGTGGATCGATGTCATCACGACGTGGCCGGTCAACGCCGATTGGACGGCAATGCGCGCCGTCTCCTCGTCACGGATCTCGCCGACAAGGATCACGTCGGGATCCTGTCGAAGAATCGACTTCAGGCCGCTGGCGAACGTGACCTCGGCCTGGAGGTTGATCTGCATCTGATTGACTTCCGGGAACACGTACTCGACGGGGTCCTCGATCGTCATCACGTTGAGCTCGCTTCGTGTGATCTCGGCAAGGGTCGCATACAGGGTCGTCGTCTTGCCGGAACCCGTCGGTCCGCTGCACACGATCATGCCGTAGGGCTTGTTCACGATCGACAGGTACCGGCTGTGCGTGTCGGGAGGCATGCCGAGCTCCGACAGGTGCTTCATCGAGCGGCTCTTGTCGAGCAATCGCAGCACCGCCGTTTCGCCCCAAATGGTTGCGCCCGTCGCCACCCGAACGTCGACGCCCGCACCGTCGATCTTTGTTTCGAACTGCCCGTCCTGTGGACGCCGTCGCTCGACGATGTCCATGTCGGCCATGATCTTGATGCGACTGACCAGCTCGGGCCCCGTCGCGGCCGGAAGGCTCAGCACCTCGCGCAACGCGCCATCGACGCGATATCGGATTCGAATCTCTCCGTCCGTCGGTTCGATGTGAATGTCGGAGGCGCGATCACGCAGTGCCTGCGTGACGATCTTGTTGACGAGTTGGATGATGGGTGCTTCATCCGTCGCAGTGATGACGTCGTTGATCTGCTGTTGCTTGGCGGCCGCCGAATCCCAGAACTGCTTGACGCTGTCGTCGCTTCCGGTCAAGACCCGGTAGTAGGTGTTGAGGAACGTCCTCACGTCCTCCGCAGGGGCGAGAAAGAGTTTGACTTCTGCCACATTCAGTTGTGACATTGCATCGCGGACCGCGGTGCCGGAGCGAACTTCGCCCGAGCTGAACTTGAAATCATCCGAGATGGCGACATCGAGAGTGTCATTCGATAGTTGAAGTGGGACAACGCCCAGCCGACGAGCAAGCTCCTCACTTATCAGTGCGAGTGCCTCGGGGCTGGGACGCACCGTGCGAAGGTCGATCGCGGGCAACCCCAGCTGCGTTGCGATCGCCTGGGTGAGTGCACGGGCGCTGAGGTGGCCCTGTTCGACGAGGATGGTGCCGAGCTGTCGGCCGGATTCCTTCTGCAGGTCGAGTGCCCCCGCGAGTTGATCGGGTGACAATGCTTTCGCCGACAGCAGCAGATCGCCGAGGCGCGTGCGCGAGCCCGCCTCGATCATCGCGGTGACCTGCGCGGAGGCCCCGGCCACCGGAGTCGCCGGTTCCTGTTTCTTTGCCCATCTGCTCACGTTTGATCACAGTCCATCGAGCCATCGTCTCACGCGACGGTCTCGGCAGACAGGGCCATCGGTCCTGACAGCAGACTTTGCATACACGGCGAAGAATGTCAAGAGTTACTCAAGTCGGCCACAAGTTGTGGCGATAACTAGGTGTGAGCTTCCCGCATGTGATCGACCTGAACCTCAGGGGCCTCCATGCCGGCATCACGCCCGTTCCGACGCACAGGTGACCCGGGTCTATTGCTCCTTCTCAGAGACGGCCCAAAGATTGAGGTCTTCCACGGATCGAAGTTGGGTACTCAATCCTTGTTCGGTGACATCTTCCGGAACTGCAAATGGTGTCTTTCGGAGATCTGAGATGGCGGAAGCATGAGCGTTCAATTTCAACCCCTTGGCGCTGCCGACGACGCAGTGGGCCCTGACGCAGAGCCGAGCATCGGCCCCGACGGGGGCGGGCGGGCGTCCATCGCCAAGGTGAAGAAGCCGCTGTTCAGCATCGGCAAGACCGTCAAGCCCGAAGTAGTCATGGCGTTCTCCCGCCAACTCTCGTCGTTCCTCGAGGCCGGCATCCCGGTACTCGACGCCCTCGCGATCGTGGCCGACCAAACCGGTTCTGCGCCGATGCGCACGGTCATCATCGAAATTCGAGCCTCCATACACCGAGGAACCAGCTTTGCCTCAGCCGTCGACGCCCACCCTGCGGTGTTCCCGGCGTTCTACCGAGCGATGCTGGCGTCGGCGGAATACACCGGCAACCTCGACCTGGTGCTGTCGCAGCTGTCTGAGTACCTCGAGCGTGACATCGCCGCCAAGCGGCAGATCAAGAGCGCCCTGACCTATCCCATCATCGTGTTGGTCGTCGCATTTATTGCAACGATCGTGATGTCGGTCTTCGTACTGCCGAAGTTCACCGGCCTGTATCGCAGCCTGGGTGCACAGCTGCCACTGCCGACACGGATCTTGATCGGCTTCACCGACTTCATGACGAGCTACTGGCTGGTCGTGCTCGGAGTGATCGCCCTCGGTCTCATGGTCTTGTTCGCCGTGATCGGCGGCAAGCGCGGCAAACCCAGGCGAGACGCACTGACGATGAAGCTGCCCCTCATCGGCAACCTGTTCCTGCTGATCTCACTCGAGCGCTTCTGCCGAGTTCTGGCTTCGCTCTCGTCGGCGGGAGTGCCGTTGCCCGTCGCCATCGGTCTGTCGGCAGACAGCACCAACAACACAATCTTCAAGACCAACATGGTGGCCGTCCGCGAGGCGCTGATTCGCGGTGGCGGGCTCTACGAACCCATGGCCGAGACGGGCCTGTTCCCCCTCGCCGCCCGCCAGATGATCCAGGTCGGTGAGCGCACGGGCATGCTCGGCCACCAACTCGGCAAGGCCGCCTCCTACTACGAACGTGAAGTCAAGTTCACGATGAAGAAGGCGACCGAACTCTTCCAGCCAGCGGTCATTCTCGTCGTTGCTCTCGCCGTCGGTTTTATCGCTGTGGCCCAAGTCGCGGCGATGTACAGCATCTTTGGACAGATCAAGTGAGGGACACCTCATCTTCTCTGAAGAGAAACACACGTGTCGTGATTTCACGACACCAACCAATAAGAGGAAAAATGAATATGCAACAGAGCTCACACATCCAAGGCCAGATTGGCGGCGAGCAGGACGACAAGGGCTTCACTCTTATTGAAATCCTCATCGCCATCGTCCTGGTCGGAATCCTGTCGGCGGTCGCGGTCGTCGGCATCAGCAACCTGGTCAGCAAGGGTGGGAAGTCAGCGTGTCAGGCTTCCGTCGATTCGGCCAAAGCCGGATCTGCCGTGTACTTCGCGGAGAACTCCACCTACCCGCCGACGCTCGCCGCCGTGGCCAACGGCGTGTACATGACGTTGCCAAGCGGCGTCACGGTCAACCCTGCCGCATTCGCCGGCCCAGCCGTCGCCGGAAGGCCAATCGCCGCTGCAAACATGCAGACACTCGGTGGAAGCTGGTACATGACGATGATCACGCCCGGAAGCGCGACTGCAGCTCCGGTCTTCGACGTCTGCGTCTGAGTCGACCACTGAAGCGTTCGGGTTGCATCCGCATCCCGAACGCTTCGGTCATCAGGACGATTGACCCCTACATGCGCGCGATGAGAAACGACCCCAAAGAGTGAAGACTCAAGCGCGAGCAGATGTCGGCGAGACGCTTGTCGAGATCATGCTCACCATCGTGATCATCGGGCTCACGGTCACCGCCTTGCTCTCGGGCCTCGCGACGATCAGCAATGCAGGTACGGCGCAGCGAAACGGCGTCCTTGCGGACGTTGTCTTACGCGACTACGCAGAGACCACGAAGGCCGCGACCCAGGTGTGTGTCGCGTCGGCCACCTACCCGGTCAACTACGTCCCGCCGGCAGGCTTCACTGTCTCGTCCAGCCCGAGCAGCAACGTCTGCCCCGCGCCCGGCACACCACAGCAGCTCACACTGACGGTGGATGGTCCACAGGGTCTGCACGAGACGATGCAGATCAAGGTGAGGACTCCGTGAGCAGGCTCGGCACTCGGCAGACCCATCAGGATTCTGGAGCGGCGCTCCTCCTGGCGATCGGATTCGTGCTGATGATCAGCGTCATCGTTGCGGGCTTGGCCGCACTGGCCACGTCCGGTCTGAACAACCGCACCACCCTCGAGGTGTTGCGCAACCGGCAATATGCGGCGGACGGAGCGATCGAGCAGGCGATCTCGCAGGCTCGTGTGCTGACCTGCTCACCGACGACGGGGTTCCTCGTCGACTCCTCGTTCTCAAGCGGCCCGATCCGGGTCGACTGGCTCAACGTCTGCGGGTCGGTACCCGCATCCGACGGATCCGCCTACCCCCAACGGAATGTCGTCTTCTCAGCGTGCCCTGACCTGGGAGCCGCGTGCGATCCCGCCCAGATAGTCATCCGGGCCCAGGTCAACTTCGAGCCGGCATCCGGCACCGTGACCAGAACAATTGTGCAGTCGTGGAGCGTCAAGCGATGAATACTCGGAAGCCTCGAAATCTCGCAGATCGAACCGGGCAAACGGACAGGGGGTTCACCCTGATCGAACTGGTCATCGCAATCGTGCTCAGCGGCTTGATCGCCGGCGTCGTCGTGGCTGCACTGATCACGTCGTTGAACGCTGCCGACTCGACGACTGCACAGGTCAACGACTCGACTGACACAGGCTTGGTCTCGACGTTCCTCATCCGTGACGCGCAGTCGTCCGGCGGCATCGACCCGGCAACCGCTCAACCCGGCGGTGCAACTCTTGGCGTGTCCAAGAGCGACTGGGGTGGCTGCGCACAATCGGCTGCGCTCGTCGTGCGGTTCAGCTGGGTCGACCACACGTCTGCTGCGGTGCGTAGCACGATCGTCGTCACGTACGCGTACAACAGCAGTACTCAGGTGCTGACACGACGTACATGCACCGACGGCGCGGCCGGTGCCGATGTCGTGCTCGGCCGGCACCTCACATCCGCCGTCGCCACCTGTCAAGTCGACAACCAGATCCTCGACGCGAACTGCACCGCTCGACATCCGATTTCGGTTTTGCTGGCTCTGACCGGATCTGGCGTGCGAGCACCATTGTCGGCAACGTTGAGTGCGTCCCTTCGTACCGCCAGATCGCAGCTGACGATCACCAGCCCGGCGGGTACTTCACTGCCTACGGGCCAGGTCGGAATCGCCTACCCGTCGACCACTGTCGCAACCGTCGGCGCGGCGATCCCCACCACCTGGACTGCACCGGGACTTCCTGCGGGTTTGTCGATCGACGCGGTTGGCAGGGTGTCGGGCACTCCGACCGTCTCAGGCGTATTCACGGCGATGGCTACGGTCACCGACGCCATGGGCATCACCGTGCAGAAGGCCTATAGCATCACGATCAACCCGGCGCTCAGCGTCGTGTGGGCCGCTTCGCTGCCGAACGGCAATGTCGGCGTGGCGTATTCAGCGCCGACGGGCACTGCGTCGGCTGGTACGACGCCGTACACGTGGTCGGCGACTGGACTTCCGCTAGGTCTCTCGGTGAACGCCACCGGCGGGGTCGTGGGGACGCCGACGGCTCCCGGCACGTACCCGGTCACGATCAGGGTGACCGACGCCTCGGGCGCCTCTGCGCAAAAGCTCTACAGCATCACGATCGTCGGCAGAGCTCGCTACGCGGACATCATTCTCGCCACGCCAAATCTGGGGTATTACTGGCGTCTCGGCGACACACCGCCCTCCACGGCGCTGACCAACACCTTTGGTGGTATCAACGGCGTCTACGTCAACGGGCCCACGCTCGGCGTAGCGGGAGCACCCGTACTGGACCCCGACACGGCCGTGCAATTCGACGGTGTCGACGACCATGCGGTCACCCCACCCACGATCTTTAACGATATTTCGATCGAGTTCTGGTTCAAGTCGACGCAAGGAATCGGCACCAGCCTCCTCTGGAACGAGGGCGCGGGCATGGTGACTACCAACATCAATCCCGCAAAGGATTTCGGTATCTCGCTCCGAAGTGACGGCCGCCTCGTTGCCGGGGTCGGCACCAACGGGAGCGCCGACTCGGTCGTCTCGAATCTTGGCGGGTACAACGATGGAAACTGGCACTACGTCGTGTTCACTCGTGTCAAATCCGGTGGCGCGATTCAACTGTACGTGGACGCCGCGATCGTCGCATCGGCATCCAGCACGAGCGGGAACCCGGGCAATGGGGCGATCCCGTTCGCCTTCGGACGCATCCAGAATCCCCCGGGCAATTACTTCGCCGGCACGCTCGATGAGGTCGCGGTCTACAGTGTCGTTCTCTCGCAGGCGACGATTACCTCGCACTACAACGCCGGCCTGTAGGCGCTCGGCCTCGCGCCAGTGGGCTCAGTCGTCGACCGCATGAGCGCGCAGGTCGGCGAGGCTCGAGTACTCCAGGGCCGACAGGTGTGTGGC
>JANOCR010000267.1:0-1671 GCA_031412355.1 Ilumatobacteraceae bacterium
GACCGCGCCGCACGCCGCTCGCGAGAGGCTGCGTCGGCCCGGGCGGAAGCAGCAGCGCTGGCCCGATCGGCTGCCACGCTGGTGGGTGCTCATGACCCGCTCCCCGATCTGCTCGAACAGCTTCGGGCCACGTTCGGCTTGGCGTCGGCTTCGGTGTTCGAGCTCACCGGCCAAGGTTGGTGGCCGACTCAGGTGTCTGGGCATCCCCAACTGCTCGAGCCCACCGACGGCACGTCGATCGACATCTCCGCGGATGGCAAGTTACGACTCGTCGTGTCGACCAACGCACTGAGACCCGAGCAGCTGGAAGTGTTGCGTGCCTTTGCCGATCAGTTGGCGATGGCCGTCGAAGCGCGGCGGTTGCGTGTCGACGCAGCCAACGCCGACTTGCTGGCGGAGACCAACGCACTGCGCGCCGCGCTGCTTCAGGCGGTTTCCCACGACTTCCGCACGCCACTGGCCACCATCAAGGCGTCGGCGTCGGGTCTGCTGCACACCGACGTTGCGTTCTCCGAATCGGACCGGCGACTGTTGCTCGTCGACATCGACGCTGCGGCCGACCGGCTCGATCGCCTGGTGCGAGATCTGCTCGACATGAGTCGTCTGCAGGTCGGTGCCTTGGATCTCACGTTGCGATCGGTCCCGTTGGAAGAGGTGGTCGCCGCGGCGCTTGCGGGGCTTTCCACGGCGCCGGGCCGAGTCGAGGTCGAGGTCCCCGACTCGCTGCCTACGGTGCTTGCGGACGCTACGTTGCTCGAGCGTGCAGTCGCCAATCTGGTGTCGAATGCTGTTGCCTGGTCACCGGCCGACAAGGCCGTGAGAGTGCAAGCAGGTCAGATCGGAAGTTCGATCGATCTGCGCGTGGTCGACCGGGGTCCCGGCATTCCGCAAGACGACCGCGAGCGGATCTTCCTGCCGTTTCAACGACTGGGTGACCGCTCGAACGATGCCGGGGTCGGGCTCGGTCTGGCCATCGCCAAGGGATTCATCGAGGCGATGGGTGCCCGCCTCAGCCTCGACGACACTCCCGGTGGCGGGTTGACCATGACCATTCGGCTGCAGATCGCCGACGAGGCCGGCTGATGACCCGCATCCTGGTCGTCGACGACGAGATACAGATTCGGCGGGCGCTCGACATCAACCTCCGCGCCCACGGCTACGACGTAGTGCTCGCGTCAACTGGCGAGGAGGCACTCACCGAGGCAGCACTGACCGCGCCGGACCTCGTGCTGCTGGACCTCGGGCTGCCTGGGCTCGACGGCGTCGACGTGATCCGCGGGCTGCGGGGATGGACGTCGATTCCGATCATCGTGTTGTCGGCCCGCGAGAGCGATGCCAGCAAGGTGGCCGCGCTCGATGCGGGCGCCGACGACTACGTGACCAAGCCGTTCAGCATCAACGAATTGCTCGCTCGCGTGCGCGCCTCGCTACGTCGCCACCAACCGCTACCCGAGGAACCGGTGATCGAGACCATCGATTTCGCCGTCGATCTGGTCAACCACCGCGTGATGCGCGATGCCGAGCCGGTGCACCTCACGCCCACCGAGTGGCAGATTGTCGAGCGCCTGGTGCGCAATCCCGGTCGCTTGGTCACCCAGCGACATCTCTTGCACGACGTGTGGGGACCCCAGTATGAAAGCGAGACGAACTACCTGCGCGTGCACCTCGCGG
>JANOCR010000268.1:0-2183 GCA_031412355.1 Ilumatobacteraceae bacterium
GACCTTGGTCGTCGGATCCGCGCCCGGCGACTCGCCACTGCGCACGGCGGAGAACCGCGACGCGGTGGCCGCCGGCATCCAGAACCTGCTCCTGACGGCCACGGCGCAGGGCCTGGCCAGTTACTGGGGCTCGTGCCCGAAGGGCGCCAACGATGTCGTCGCCGACCTGTGCGGCTTCGAACCGGGCACGCACATCAGCGCCCTGATCTACCTCGGGTGGGCAAGTTCCACGGTCGAGTCGCCTGGCCGCCCGGCGCCCGAAGTAAGGGTGATTGCCCCCGACTGACCCTTCGACTGAGCGTGGTGTCGGGAGGTACTAGTACCAACGTGCAATGGCGGTGCACGCGCGCATGATGCTCCTGACCCCAGGCCCGTCCAGCATCGGGGTTGTATCCGAACATTTCACTGGAAGTCCGATCGCCGCCCGACGGTCGGACTTCTGTGATTTTCAGCCCCAGATGCTCTTGCGAGGCGCCGGTGTAACCACCACGGCGCCCATCAGTGTTCCGATCGGGGTGATGCACAACCGCGTCTCGACGCCGTCGACCTTCGACTCGCACTTCCCGCAGATGCCCTCCTGGCAGCCGCGCCGCGGTCGCACGTGCTCGGCGATTTCGCGGATCGCCTTCAACGACGCCATCGTCGGATCGGCGAAGATCGAGTACTCGACATCGTCGACCGTCAACACGGTCACGACCGGCGGTTCACCGAGACCCGCAAAGCCCCCACCGTCGGTTTTGGCGGCATCACTTTTGGCATCGGCTTTGGCGCCATCAACTTTGGCGTCGAGACTCATGCGTACCAACTGGGGTTGGCAAGGGTCGGGATCTCCAGCTCGAGCCCGCGCCCTCGATAGGTCAACACGGCATGCTCGTGGTCGTCGTAGACCTTGATGCGCACGTCCTCGGTGTTGTTCGGCTCGCCGGGGTCGTGACCAACCGCCGACGCGGCGACGGCGCGGATGGGGCCAGAGTGACCGCACATGTAGATCGCCGTGTTCGGTCCACTGTCCTCGATGATCTCGGTGATGCCCTGCCAGTGGCGGCGCACCACGATCATGGGTGGTTCGAAGTAGAACAGCGGCTGCGTCAGCCACACCGTGATCGGGTCGCCGCCAGCTTGCAGGACTCGATAGAAACGGTTCATCTCCGTGATCCAACCGGGTCGATCACCGGTGCCGAATCGTTGGTAGTTCTCGTGGATCTGGGCGAACTCCTGGAACGCGGCCGTCACGTCGACCTCGCGGCCGCCGGCCCACACCTGGAAGTTCTTGAAGGCGTCGTGCGGATATGGCTCTTCCACGTTGACATCGGCGATGCCGTAACGGCTGAGCGCCTGCAGCACTCCGCTGCGCACGCCGACCGCGGTCTCGGTGGCCCGGGCGGTGGGAGCATGCGGGAACCTGACGGTCATCCCCTCCCTCAAACCCTTGGCCAGGTCCTGCCCCTTGCGGTGGGCCTGCCACTTCCCCAGTGGAGTCAGCGCGCCATCGGTGACGTACCCCTGTGTCTGGCCGTGCCGGATCAGGCGGACGTCGATGGAGGTCGTGATTCGCTTGCGGAACTCCCCGGGGAACTGCTCGCGGGGCGATACCGTCTCGCGGGCGAACTCCTCGGTGCGGCCAGGTGGCGCCGTGACGCGGTCGAGTTCCTCGAGCGCTCGCAGTGTGGAGCGCTCGCGCGCTCGCAACACGAACGCCGGCTCATCGCTGTGCAGATCATCGCCAAGTGGTCCGACAGGTTCGGCCTTGCGACGCGCGTAGTTTGCGAGGTACAGCGGCGCGTCGTCGCGTGTGACACTCATGTGTAGATCGACACGAACGATTCGACGACACGGTTCTCGTAGTAGAACAGTGCCTTGCCCAGTTGATCCTCCGTCCACGTGATGGTTTCCCAATCGGTGTCGGTCTTGTAGCCGCCGGTGAAGACCTCGTTGCGGTTTCCTACCGGATCGAAGAAGTAGATCGTGTGGCCGCGGGTGATGCCATGGCGCGTGGGGCCGATGTCGATGTCGATACCGTTCATCCGCAAGATGTCGGCAGCGCGACCGACCTCGGCCCAGCTGTCGAGCCAGTAGGCGAAGTGGTGCAGGCCACCGTTGGCACCGCGTGTGAACGCGATGTCGTGTGGCTGACGTGACCGTTCGAAGAACACGATCAGCTGATAACCCTCGTTGGTCACGAG
>JANOCR010000269.1:0-1839 GCA_031412355.1 Ilumatobacteraceae bacterium
CCGGCCGGGTGCGAGGTGTACAGCGGCGACGACATCATGACCCTGCCGCTGCTGGCCAGCGGGATCGTCGGCACGATCGGCGTCGCAACCCACTGGACCGGCGAGGATCATCAGGAGATGTTCGACCTGTGGGAGAAGGGCGACACCTATGGCGCCCGCCTGGTCAACAGCCGAATGCTCGAGAGCTTTGCGTTCGAGACGGGCGACGACGCGCCGAACCCAATCCCGACCAAGGCCATGATGCGCCACCTCGGTGTTCGGGTGGGTCAGGCCCGCCTGCCCATGGGCGATGCGCCCGCCTTCGTCGAGGCGCGTGCCCCCGAGGTGTGGGACAACCTGCAACGATGGCGAGATGCCTTCCCCGACCGTCCACTGTGAGCCGGCCCTTGCCGACGTTGGTGCTTACTGATGGCTGACTCCGTCCGTGTGATCTTCCTGGGGGGTCTCGGCGAGATCGGTCGCAACTGCATGGCCATCGAGCAGCAAGGCCGCGTCTTGCTGATCGATTGCGGTCTGATGTTCCCCGATCCCGACATGCACGGGATCGACCTGGTGTTGCCCGACTTCACGTGGTTGCGCGAGAACGCCGATCGCATCGAGGCTGTCGTTGCGACGCACGGGCACGAGGATCACGTCGGGGCCCTGCACTACCTGCTGCGCGAGTTGAGCTTCCCGATCTTCGGTTCGGCCGTCACACTCGGCTTGGCGCGCAACCGCATCGAAGAGGCCGGGCTCCTGGGCAAGACCGAGCTCATCGTCGTGGCCGACGGCGAGCGGCGCATGATCGGCCCCTTCGACGTCGAGTTCATCCCCGTGACGCACTCGGTGCCACATGCCCACGCCATCGCAATCCACACGCCACAGGGCGTGATCCTGCACTCCGGCGACTTCAAGCTCGACCTCACGCCGGTCGACGGTCGCCGCACGGATCTGGCTCGCATCGGGTCTATTGCATCGAACGAGGGCATACGCCTGTTGCTGGCCGACTCGACGAATGCCGAGGAGGCGGGTCACGCACCGTCCGAGACCAGCGTCGGCACGGTGTTGCGCTCGCTGTTCGCCGAGCTGCGCGGGCAGCGCATCATCACCGCCAGTTTCGCCAGCCATCTTCATCGCATCCAGCAGATCGCCGACGCGGCGGTTGCGGAGGGCCGCGTTGTCGCCACCCTCGGTCTCAGCATGAAAAAGAACGTCCGCATGGGTCGCGACCTCGGGGTGTTCCGAATCCCCGATCAGTCGCTTGTCGACATCGACGACATCGACAACTACCCACCGGGCAAGGTGTGCGTGATCTCCACCGGTTCGCAGGGCGAGCCGATGTCGGCGCTGGCGCTTCTGGGCCGGGGTGAGAACAAGTGGGTGAAGATCGGTGAGACCGACACCGTCATCTTGTCGAGCCATGCCATCCCGGGCAACGAGAGCAACGTCAACCGGGTCATCGACGGCCTGCTTCGTGCCGGTGCTCAGGTCATCCACTCTGGCGTCGCCGATGTGCACGCCACCGGCCATGCGCAGGCCGACGAGTTGAAGACCTACCTGTCGTTGACCAGACCGCAGTTCTTCGTGCCCATCCACGGCGAGTACCGACACATGGTGGCCAACGCCAAGCTCGGTTACCTGATGGGTGTGCCGCGCGACCATGTGCTGGTGTGCGAGGACGGCGACGTGCTGACGCTCAGCGACGATGGCCTGGCCGCCACGGGGCGCGTGCCCGCCGGCTATCTGTACGTCGACGGGATCGTGGGCGACGTCGGGCAGGGTGTGCTGCGCGATCGCAAGGTGTTGGCGGAAGAGGGCGTGGTCGTCGTGGTCGTGACGGTCGACATCGAAACGGGCAAG
>JANOCR010000270.1:0-12743 GCA_031412355.1 Ilumatobacteraceae bacterium
GGACGGGTGATTCGGGTCGGTGGTCATGCGAGCAACCTCTCTTCGGAGCGAGGCGCGTGGGGTGCTCGACGCCGTGCCTCGTTAGTTTGCACCCGGCTGCCGAGCGTAACGGTGGTGGCTGTCGACAAGCTTCTATGCAGCGGGCAGCGAGGAACCAGCCGGATCCGTTGCCGGCAGTGCTGCTCGGTCGACTTGCTGTCGACCGGCGATACCAGGGGCACGGACTCGGCGGTGCACTGTTGAAGCACTTCATCGTGAAGTCGATCGAGGTCGCGGAGTTGATCGGTGTTCGTGTGGTGCTCGTGCATGCCAAGGACTCGGTTGCCGCGGCGTTCTATGCCAGGTTCGGTTTCGAGCCGTCCCCGATCGATGATCTCACGATGATGCTGCTCGTCAAGGACATCGCCGCGAGTTCGTGACCGCTGACCGCCAGGTCTGCCTGCACGATTCCTGCACAGGATTCGGCGATTCTTGGCGGATGTCGGCGGACCACACGGACGAGACGGACTCCGGCGCGGAGGTCGATGTGCACGAAATGTGCACAGAATGATGGGCCGACATCGACTTCGACGATCGTTCACTGTCGATCATTCGCACCCTGACGGTGGTCGACGGTCGCCCCGTTGTGTCCGCACCCAAGACCGCGGCAAGCCGGCGATTGGTCTATCTCGACTCGAGCACTCTTGCTGCACTCCGGGCGCCTGTTGCTCGCTGTGCCTCTCGAATCGGGCGCGGGTTACTCGATCTCTCGGTGTGGCGATGGGCAGCGTTGAGAAGCCGGATATCGCGTGCGCGCGGCGGCGCCGGAGTATCACGGTCATATTTGCCCCAGTTCGGCGCTCGGAATCGCATCCGCCATTGCGTGCGTTGCCCAGCGTATATCCACCATCGCGACGTGTATATACTCTCCTGGTGACCAAGCGATTGATCGACGTCGATGACGATGCGCTCGATGCGGCCCGCGCCCGCCTCGGCACCCGCACAATCAAAGACACCGTCAACGCAGCCCTCCGCAGCGCCGCCGATCAGCGCAGCACCCAACTCGCAAGCGCCCTGTCAGTGCTCGCCGATGCGGACCTGGACGACCGCTCCGCGGCGTGGCGCTGATGTTCCTGCTCGACACGAGCGTTCTCACCAGACTCAGCGCCCCACCGATTCTCCGGCGTATCGAAGAACTCGACGGCAAGGGCTTGGCGCGCACGACCATGACCGATCTCGAGATCGGCTACTCGGCGCGCAACGGGGACGAGTGGGACCGTCTCCTCGTGGCACTCGGAGCGTTCCGCCGAATCGATGTCGAAGAACATCACTTCGACCGGGCACAACAGGTCCAACGCGAACTTGCCGCCCAGGGCCTGAGGGGCCGAAAGGTGCCGGATCTCCTCAACGCGGCGGTCGCCGAGGCCACGTCGCTCACGGTCTTGCACTACGACGCAGATTTCGACCACATCGCAACCGTGACCGGGCAACCGACGCAATGGATCGTTGAGCGCGGATCGATCGACTGAACCAACTCATCACGACCGGGTCCGTCCGCAGCGCGACAGCCGCTCGATATCGCTCCATGTAGTACGACTTGGGCCGAAGGGATCCGTGATCCAGACGGCATCCGCGACGGGATGATGCTTCGGCGGACGCTCCGCTGAACAGGCGGTCGTCGACGTGCGACGTGTCCGCGATGGCCCGCACCCACCACAGCCGCTGCAGCGTGTACGTCGACGACCACAGTCGCCCCAACCTCTCTCTCGACGATCGCGTTCACCCGCTGCCCCTCCATGGACGGTCTCAGTCGCCGAGCTCGCCGACCTCGCCGCCACACCCGGTGCGCTAACTTTGCCTTCGTTGCCCCGAGTCCGGCCAAGAGCAGGGGGACACGACTTACCTATTCGCCAGGCGTGGGACGCGGACCAGTCGCACGACGGAACTCTGCCCGAGAAGGAGGCCGCAATGACGACGTTCGTCCTGGTTCACGGCGGGTTCGGAAGCCCCGCCGAGCTGGCACCGGTAATCCCCGAGCTCGAGTCGCTCGGCCACAGCGCAATCGCCGTCGACCTACCCAGCACGGATCCAGCGGCCACGCTCGAGGACTACGCCCAAACTGTGGTCGACGCCATGAATGGCCTCGATCCGCCGATCGTGGTCGTCGGGCACTCGGCGGGCGGTGCGACGATCTCGCTGGTGCCCGACCTGACAAGCGTCGACCGCCTGATCTATGTGACCGCATTCGTCCCCGAGCCGGGGCGCTCGATAGTGGACATCGCCGGTGCGGACGTCCGTCAGACGATCCTGTCAATCTCGCACGACGACGGTAACGGCTGCCGATCGTTCGACCTGGAGCTGTTGGCGTCGATCGTGCCACCGGAGGAGCGAGACCAGTATCTCGCCTTCCTCAGTGCCACGCAGCGTCCACAGGGCTGGGCCGCCATGGAGCAGCCGTGGCCCGGCCGGTCGCTCCCCACCGTGCCGTGCACGTACGTCCTGTGTACGGAGGACAACGTCCTGCCGCCAGCAACCCAGCGCGAGATGGCGGCGCGTTTGGCGGTGGATCCCGTCGAGATCGCCTCGGACCATGCGGTCTTCGCGATCCGGCCGCACGACCTCGCGGCGCTGTTGGTGGGTTAGGCCGATTCACCCCGAACGCGGCGGTGAAACCGTGGCAACTGGCCGGAGCCGCCACGCCAGTCGAGCCGATGCGTCGGGGGCCTGCGGCCAGTTGCAAATCGTCGTTCGGGGCGTCAGCGGTCCGCTGAACGGAGGCGGTCGAGCGCCCGCCTTTCGATCTGGGCGATGCGGGCCGGCTTCAGTCCGAAGTGTTCGGCGACCTCTTGCAGCGTGCGTGGCTCACCTCGATCCAAGCCGAAGCGGAGTTTCAACACTTCGGCTTCGCGCGAGTCGAGTTGTGACAGCAGATGCTCAATCTCGTCAGTCATCCGGATCGTGTTGACCGCTGCGGCTGCGTTCGTCTCCGCAAGTGTCTCGGGGTCGCGAGGTACGTAGATGATCGGGATGTTGGACTGCAACGCGTCGAGCAGGTCGAGCGAGGCGAAGTACCGGTTGAGCTGTTCGGCCATGCCGACGTCTTGGGTGATCAGGGTAGAGCGAGTCCGGATCGCTGCCGCGCATATCCATCGGTCGTTGTGGCTCATCGTCCGGTTGGTTGTCGTAGTGATCCGGGCGAACACGCCCGCGTCGTTGTCCTCGATCGTTTCGATGTCGAGACCGGCCGCGGTGTCGAGCACCGCGCGCCGCGGGTTGTCCGGGTCGTCTGCTTCGCCTGTCGCGAGCACGCCCGTCCACAGTTCGCCGAGCACCACGCGATGTGTCTTCGGAACGGTGCCGTCGTCGAGTTGTTCCAGCACCCCGGCGAGGTACGTGGCGACTTCGGGGTCAGCCTCGTGGAGGCCGATCAGCGCGCTCGTGTCGAGCATCACCCCCACGCGTCGTCGCCCTGCGCCTCGATCTCGGCTCTCTTGGCCGCAGCATGTTCATCTGCCCAGCCAGTGTCCGTACGGTCAAGACCGGCGACCCGATCGAGGAGGCGCCGGGTCGGGGTGCGCGTGTCAGGATCGGCCCTGTGCGGGACCAGTTTGGCAACCACCTCGCCATTGCGGGTGATGTAGACGGCGCCGGTGCGTTCGGCCTCGTCGAGGACGGCAGCGGTGTCGTTGCGCAGATCGCGCACGCCGAACCGCTTGGGTTCCACGTCCTCGCCGACGGCTAGATCGGCGACAGCGACATGCCTACGAGTCATAGCAGGAAGTGTAGCACGGCAATGTGCTACACAACCCGCGACGCCTCGACGGGTGACCATCGGACGGCCGAGGGGGATCGGTCACGGCCGCATCGTGTCACCCTGGAGGGCTTGAGCATCGCGATCGACCGGCAGCGAGGTGCCCTGGAGACCGTAGAGCAGCTGGGCTTCGTGTGCGGAGCCGTCGAGCGCCGATGTCGAGCGCAATCCCGGCTCGAGCCCGAGCGCGCCCGTGATCAGCAGGCCAAGGTAGGCCAGTCCGGCGAGTAGTGCCGGGCGCTGATCGTCGGGCGTGAGATCGGGCGTTGAGGACGGTGTGACCGTCGGGGTCGACAGCACGGCCACGGTGCACCTCCAAATGGTGCCGGACCCGGTCGGCGTCCGGCACTCCAATGGTGGCGTTCGATGGTTTTGTTCGACGTCAACCTCTCGGTACCCAAGGGCGGTGCGGCGGCGATCATGGGCCAGAACGGCGCCGGGAAGACCACGCTGCTGCGGGTCGCTGTCGGCCTGATTCGTGCTGGAGTCGGGTCGCATCACGGGCAGTGGTGAGGGTGGGGAGAACTCGCTCGGCGAGGTTCGTGCTGCGATGGCGGTCTGAGCCAACCGACCACGAACCGACGCCTGCCAACTGGTGGAAGTTCGGTCGGCGGCCGGCGACTGTCGACGATTACAAAGGCTCGATGGTGGTTGTCTCCACGAGCTTTTCGACGACTCGCTGCTCGACCGGATGTTCTCGTCGCTCGGCTTCGTCTGCTTGTTGAGCGACCTCGACTCGGGCCGCTTGCCATGCCGACCAGTGGCCAGACACCAGCGCCCATAGCGACAGGGCGGCGACGTACTCGACGCTCGATATCCATCCGGTCACGAGAGACACGGGGATCATCACGATCCAAAAGATCGTGAGCCACCCGTTGACCCGTCGCATGAACACTGGGTTTCCTTGCACCGATGCCCACAGAGACTTGATGACTGTCATCGCCCAAGCTTTCCCACCACGAATCCGCTCGAAACCCAGGTACTACGGGCGCGAAAACACGCTGCAAGTGGCACGGCACGCGCCCGATGACGGCGGCGGGAAGCGCAGGCCCGATCCGGCGATGTGCGCGCCGCGCGGTCAGCGCCCTCAGCGGGCGAGCAAGGCGTGCATCCCAAGTTGTTGGGCGATGCGTCGGCCCTCATCGCGGTGGCTCGTGGCGTCACTGAGAGGGCCATCTTCGACGGTTGCAAGGTCGACGAGGATGCGGGCTCGGTGGGGTGTGCTCGTGGACTGCTGTAGTGCTTGGCGCAGGTGCTCAAGACCCTCGTCGTCGTCGCCGGCGGCCAATGCGCTCAGTCCGAGGTAGCGGGCCTTCGGTCCGAGGTGGGCGGCGGGCCAGCCGAGCAGTACGTGATGGTCGGAGTGCGCCGACAGCACTTCATGGACGTGTCGAGCAATTCGCTGGTCGCGTGAAGTCGCTTGCCCAGCGCGCGCGAGGTGCCAGAGGGTCTCGGCAGCGAAGGCGAGCGACACGATGCGGTGAGGGCCCCGTGGCAGGTCCCTGAAGTCGTGCGACTGATCGGCGATCCGCCTGATTCGTTCGGCGGCGTCATCGAGAAGGCCGGACTCGGCCAGCATCCACCCGATGGCGAGGCCCCACACGGGTAGTCGGCCATCCGCCGGCCGGTGCGCATCGAGGCCTTGGGCGAATCGAGCCAGCGCACAGGGCTCACTTTGCTCACGCACGAGCACGACGCGTTGAGCCATGACGACTTGTCGCGCCGTCGTGCCACCGAACTCGGCACCGAGTTGCGACGCTGTAGCGATCGCCGTTTCGGCGTCGTCGAAGCGACCGTCGTGCAGATTCCAGAGCGCGTCAAGGGTCGCTGCGACGTATTGGTGGACTGGTGAGCCTGTCGCGGCGGCCAGTGAGCGGTAGGCGTCGCTGTCCGCCCGCCCGGCGTCATCGTCTCCGATCCTGATGTTGTCGACGACCGCCGCCAGAATTGCGTTGGCGGTTAGGTACGACGAACCCTGCGAGAGCTTGCGCATCTTGGTGGCCATCTGGAGCGTGACGTCGGGGGACTCGTCGTCGAGAAGGCCCTTACGCGCCCACATCAAGACCTCGGCGGCGTCAGCGGGTTCCAGACGGTCAACGGCTCGAACCGCGGCGCGGGCGAGGACACCGGCGTCAGGCCCGGCACCCGTCGCGCCGTCCTGGTAGCTGCCGCCGGCCAGACAAGCCTGCAGTCTGGCGCGAACGGTCAACTCGTCGGCTGGTACCCGTTCTAGAAGCGACACGAGACGGGCGCGTAGCGAGCCACCCCACCGCTGCGGGTCCCACGTGATGTGAGCCATCAGCAGGGTCGCCTCGGCCTCGGCGGCGACATCGCCGAGCGTCGCCGCGACCTTCACCGCTTCCCGCAGATCGGCCTCGGCGCCATCCCAATCTGCAGCGAGCCTGCGCACGCGGCCCAGTCGCAGGAGAATTTCCAGTAGCTCATCGGGGCGTGCGATCTCGAGTGCGCGCTCGTACAGACGGAGTGCCGCCGCTGTCTCGAACGGGCCCAGGCTCTCGGCGGCGCGCACTAGAGCGCCGACCCCGATCGTTGTCCCGAGGCCTCCATGGTCGGCTGCGCACGCGTGATGGGCGATCGAGGTCGCGCACGCCGCGATCTCCCCTGGATCGGACAGCTGGGCAAGGCTTCGTTCGAGGCGCTCGAGCACCCGGCGGTGCAGCGAGCGTCGCCGATGTGCCTCGACGCTCGCGTAGGCAACGTCCTGCCAGGCGCGGTGGGTGAAGGCACCGATGTGATCCACTCGCTCGACGGCGACACCTTTGTCGAGCTCGACGGCCAGAGCGCAGACCGCTTCGACTTCGTCGGCGAGAAGCCACTCGGCCAGCGAAACATCGAACCGGGTACCTTCGGCCACAACGGCGGCCACGCCGAGACCCCGTCGTGCAGCCGATGAACGGCTGTCGAGCCAGCGGCTCAATGTCGACGTCACCGATGGCTGGGTCGCTGGGACGAACCCGTCGTCATTGGCATGCAGCAGGGCGAGCGGCATGCCGCCGGCCTGGCGGTACAACCGGTCGATCTCTTCATCATCGAGTTGGCGGCCCCGGGTGGTCGACAGGAACAGACCGGCCGACGCTCGGTCGAGCGGGTCGAGAGTGGTCATGGGATAGTCGTCGGCAAGTGCCCGCGTATGTTCGTCGTCGGGGCGGAAGCTAGCGAGGATGCCGACGTTGTCGAGCCGGCCCTGCCCCAACAAGCCCAACAGTCGGGGGAACTCGGGTGAGGCACGATGGATGTTGTCGAAGATGATCAGGGTCGGGCGTGGCAGCGAACGCAGCAGCGATCCAACGATCAGTCCGACGTGGGCAATCGGAGCGACCGGTTCCTGCCCGGCCGCACCCAAAGGTTCATCCATCGTTGGCTCGCCTACGAAAGCCGCGATCTCCTCACCGCGCGCCACGACATCGTCGAGGGGGTCAGGGCGACGAAGCACGTCCTGCCAGAGCGGAGCGAGTGCTCGGCGCAATGCATCATGGAACCCGATGCGTTCCTCGACGTCGACAGCAATGACCCGAAGACCCAGATCGACCTTCGCTTGCTGTTCGAGTTGGGCTAAAAGGTGCGACTTGCCAGCTCCTCCTTCACCTGCGAGCAGGTGAATCCCACCGCGTCCATGGACGATTTCTTCCGCATGGTTCCAGAGTGCTGCGTACTCGCGCAGGCGTCCGACCGTAGTCGCCTGCGGACGGTTGGGCTCGGTGCGCCGCCCCGACCTGCTGTGCTGTCGACCGTGGGCAACGAGCAACTCCGTCCAACGTCGCTCGTCTGGGTCGGCAGTCTGCGTGGAGGGCCAGCTGAGGAACGTGGCGCGCGCAGCGGCCGGGCCGCAAGCATCCAGTTCGCCCGCGATGCGCGTGTGCCAACAGTGTGATGGTGCGTCAGGTTCGCTCGTCCAGCGGAGCAGCCGGGCCAATGAGATCGCGGGATGACCGCCTTGGCCCAGGCACGCAGCCGTCTGTCGCGTTCGCCGCCTGCTCTGCTGCAGGTCGTCCCGAGCCCGGCCGAACGCCGTGCGCGCGTCGGGATCTCCCAGGAGCGCCCAGGAGGTCGGGCCGTCGCGCCACAGATCGTCGGCCCGGAGGAGGCAGTCCAATGCCTCGTCGACGCGGCCTGCGGCCGTGAATGCCTCCGCCTGGGCGACGAGTGATCGAAATTGGTCTGCGTCGACGGTGACCGAACTGCGGTCCATCTCCACGAGCCCAGATCTGGCTATTGGGACATGATGCAGCGGCACGTCGAGCCCCAGCAGCCGATGGAGGCGCGACAGCCGAGAATCGATGCTCCGCGGTGCGATGTACAGGATGTCGCGCGCCAGATCGAGCTTGAGCAGGGGGCGGTCTGCAACCGCCAGCGCGATGATCAGCGGGGCGACCTGCGCGGGTGGTTGAACGACGTCACCATTGACGGTGACTCGCAGCGGTCCAAGCACGTCGACCGATATAGCCCCCACTTGGCACTCCTCCCGGATTGCCTCGTCCGGCCGCGAGGCTAGTCGATCACTAGCAAGGCACGTGCAAGGCATGGCCGTAGCCCGTCCCAGCTCGTTGCGCTATGGATGTCAGGTGACGTAGACGGCGATCGACTGGGAGGCGGGCGCGGCATGAGTGCATCGAGTGGTAGGCGACGCCGTTTCCGAATCGCTCGACTGGTGGTCGCCGCGTTGGTCGCCACCACACTGCCTGTGGGCGTGACGAACACAGCCGCGGCAGTAGGCGACCCCGTTCTCACGTGGGTCAGGTCCGCGACTGCGTTCGACGCAGCGAGTGTCGGACGTGGTGTGGCCGTCGACAATCTGGGCAACACACTCGTGACGGGTAGCTTCGAGAATCGAGCAACGTTCGGCGACGGTGACCGGGCGGTCGAGCTGATATCCCGCGGGTTCGAGGACATCTTCGTCGCCAAGTACGACCCGAATGGCGAGCTCTTGTGGGCGCAATCGGCGGGATCGATCTCGTTCGACGAAGGCTTCGCCATCGACACCGACGCCGCTGACAACGTCTATGTCAGCGGTGAGGTATGGGCCAACGCGCTGTTCGGTACGGTCCCACTGTCGGCCGGTGGATTCGTCGCCAAGTTCGCCCCCGACGGATCCTTGACGTGGCTGCGCGGCGAGACCAATTTGTTCGGCGTCGGCGACCTCGCAGTGGATTCGGCGGGCAACGCCTACATGGCCGGGGCGTTTAGCGGGTCGATCGCATTCGGGGAGGGCGTCAACGAGGTGACGCTCAGCGCACAGTCATCGGCATCGGACGTCTTCCTCGCCGCATACGGCACGGACGGGGCATTGGCGTGGGCGCGCAGCGCCGGTGGCCTCGGCCAGGACCGGGGGTTTGGCGTCGACGCCAACGACGCTGGGAATGTCGTGATCTCGGGGTCGTTCACCGGCCCGACGACGTTCGGCACAGGTCCCGGCGCGGTGACACTTCCGCTTGGTGGCGACCCCGGTGCGTTTGTTGCCATGTACACCGCAAGCGGCGACTTTGCCTGGGTCCGCGCTGCTGAGAGCACCTTCGCCCAGGCGCGCGACGTCGCCATCGACAGCGCCGGGCGGGCGTCCATCGTCGGCAGGTTCTCCGACTTTGTCTCGTTCGCGACCCCCAGTGGTCCGATCACATTGACGGCAGCTCAGTTCTCGTTGGGCGTGTTTTTGGCCACGTACTCCGCTGACGGGACGATCGCCTGGGCGAGGGGAGGAACGACGCTCCAAGGGTTCCCGGACGGCTGGAGCGTCGCGGTCGACGGCACCCGGGTTGTCATCGCTGGTGAGTTCTCCGGCGAGTCGATCACGTTCGACGACGGGTCCAACGCAGTCACGCTCGACAACGTCAACTCGTTGGCCGACGTGTTCGTCGCCAGTTTCACGACGGCGGGAGTGCTGTCCTGGGCGCGGGCCGCCGGCGGGACGTTCAGCGACCGCGGCTACGCGGTTGCGCTCGGGCCCGATTCGATCTCGTTCACCGGTCAGTACCAATTCGCCGCGACATTCGGCTCGGGCGCCGAGCAAGTGAACCTCGGAAGTGTCGGGTCCCTGGCGGAGCCGATGTTCCTCGGTCGCTACAGCACTGCGGGAGACGCACCGACCCGCATCGTCGTGCCATCGCGCATCGCCAGAACGGGTAGCGCGACGGTGCGGGTGATCGGCGCCGGATTGATCGCGGGTACGACATTCGACCTCGTCGGACCGGCTGGCGAAGTGCTCGTGCCGACGTTGTTGACGGTCAAGACATCGGGGCAGGAGGTCGAGGGTCGCTTCGAGCTGGTCAACGCAGCTCTCGGTCCGTGGACAGTGCGGCTCACAGTGCCGGGCGAAGGAGAGACCCTGTTCCCCGGCGCCATTACTGTCGTCGAGCCGGGAAGCAACGACGACAATCCGCTGTGGCTTTCGCTGTCGATGCGCGACACGGTCCGGGCCGGGCGGCCATTCGTGGCGACCCTGTCGGTCGGCAACCGGACCGACCGCGATCTCGGCGCGGTGCCGCTCGTCCTGGAAGGGCTGCCGGCGGGCACCGTGGTGACACCGCTGTGGGACGACATCGAGCGACCCACGGACCCGTTGCCGGGCCTGCCGCCACCTGCCATCCCCTCGGACATCCCGGACACGATCGAGGAACTCGACGGCACGTTGACATTGCCCATCCTCACCGGTCGGATTCCGGCTAATGGGCGCACGGACCTACCGGTCGAGATCACGTTTCCCCCGGGTACGAACGGCCCTGTCGATGTGACCCTGGGCGGGTGTCAGCCAACGTGGGGACCCAACGGCATTGACCCGTCACCCGCACCGGGCGTCAACATGAAGAACTGCGTTCAGGCGCTGCTCAAGGAAGTTCTCAGCGAGGTCCTTGGGTTCATCCCCGGCGCCAGCTGCGTCCAAGCCGGATTCGAGGCGTACACCGCGCTCGGGGTTGCCGAGACCGGCCTGGACGCGGTGATCAAGAAGGCCCTCGACTCGGGAACGGGTTCGGCGATGACAGGGGGCGAGGTCATCGAGACCGTCGGCGACCTGATCGTGAGCTGTGCGCTCGATCTGATTCCGCAGACGAAGCTCATCGGCGTTCTCAAGGATGTGTGGGACCTCGTCCAGAACCTCGAAGATCGCATCGACACGATCAACGCCTGTCTGCCACCGCTACCACCGAGCCAGCGACGCACGACCGCCGTCAACTCCAGGGATCCCAACGACAAGGTTGGCCCGGACGGGGCCGGGGTCGAAGGCTTCACGACCCCGGACGTTCCGTTCGACTACACGATCTACTTCGAGAACGTGGCGACGGCCACTGCGGCTGCGCAGCGGGTCGTGATCACCGACGTCATCGACACCAGCAAGTTTGATCCGGCGTCGATCGAGCTCGGAGCCATCATTGTCGGCACCAAGATCGTTGCTGTCCCGCCCGCAGGACTGCGCGAGTGGTCGGGCGTCGCCGAGATAGCTGATCCCAACCTGTTGCTGGGCATCGACGTGTCGTGGAACGAGGCCACCAGCACCCTGACGTGGACGCTGGACACGCTTGATCGCGCGACGCAGCTTCCAACCGATGATCCCATCGCTGGGTTCCTGCCTCCGAACGCCGAGGCCTCCGAAGGGGAAGGCAGCGTTCGCTTCCTGATCGAGCCGCGTGTTCGCACGGACGGCACGTTGTTGACCAACGACGCGACGATCGTCTTCGATGTCAACGACCCGATCGCGACCGGACCGTGGACCAACACACTCGACGGCACTGCCCCGACGAGTGCGGTGGCGCCGCTCGCCGAGTTCGCGCGGTCGGCGTCGGTCCCCCTGTCGTGGTCGGCCAGCGACGCCGTGTCGGGCGTCGGATTGGTCGAGATCTGGGTGCGACGCGATGCCGAAGTTCCTGAGCTCTGGCGAATCGTCAGCGACCCCGCTGTCACCACCGACACGTTCGTTGGGGTTGACGGCAGCACGTACGCGTTCTGGACAAAGGCATGGGACCGAGCCGGCAACATCGAGCCACCCCCGGGTGCGCCAGACGCGACGACGACGATCCGGGTGAACCGGGCTCCGAGCGCGATCGGGCAACAGCTGTCGACCGAGCAGGACACCGTTCTGCCGATCGTTCTCGCTGGGTCGGACCCCGACGCCGACGCCTTGAGTTTCGAGGTGGTCTCACCGCCGGCGAACGGATCCCTGCTCGGCACCGCGCCGAATCTGACCTATCGACCCGCAGCCGGGTTCACCGGAGCAGATTCCTTCACGTTCCGGGTGTCCGACGGTGAGCTGGTTTCCGAGGTGGCCACCATCGGGATCGATGTCATCCCGACCGCCAACGCGGACAACATCTCCCTCGAGCTCTTGGGTCCGCGTCGCTACCTCAACTCAGGCGATCTGCTCACCGGTGACCTCTCGATCCGAGTCGACCGTTACGGGGTCGCGGAAGTCAGCGGCTCCGGCGCCATCGAGGGCGTCAACGGCGGCCGAGCCGATGTCAGCTTGCGGATTGTGCGCATCGGCCGGTCGAAGCTCTTCGCCGGCTCGGTGCGTATCGACGATGCGGGCGGGGGCTCGACTCGCTTCACATGGAGCGGCGTCATTCTCGGGACGGCCACGTCAACCGGCCCCGGAAAGGTGGAGGGAGTCGCGCTCGCGCGCAGCTTGACTCGGCCTTTTGGGCCCTACGAACTCCGATGGGGCGTGACTGACGCAGGTCCATGACTTGTTGCCAAATGGCACCGCCGGTCCTTGAGCGGAGGCGTTCACAGTGTTTTGGCCACGTCGATGACCAGGGCGTGCCCGCCTGCGAAGCCGGCGTCCGGTCGGGCGCGATTTCATGCCACCGGTGGCTCACGACGCGCCCGCGCATTTGTTACGGGCGCGAGAACACGCTCCAGGTGGCACGAAATCGCGCCCGACCGGACGCCGGCTTCGCAGGCGGGCACGCCCTGGTCATCGCCGTGGCCAAAACACTGTGAACGC
>JANOCR010000271.1:0-16846 GCA_031412355.1 Ilumatobacteraceae bacterium
CGAGCACAACGCGTCGATCGATCCCGGACTGAAGGGCAAGTCGACACTGAAGGACGACCTGCAGCGGTTCGGGTTCGGCCAGGAAACCGGCGTGCAGTTGCCCTTCGAGTGGCAGGGTCGCATTCCCGACGACGCGATCAAGGCTCAATTGGTTAGAGACGACGTGCTCGGCGACAACGAGGCGCCCCGCCTCCTGGTCGGCGACAACGTGCAGGTCGCCATCGGCCAAGGCCTCATGGCTGCCACGCCACTGCAACTGGCTAATGCATACTCGACGATCGCCAACGGGGGATTCATCTATCAACCGACGGTCGTCAAGACGATCTTCGCGCCACTGGTCCCCGACCTGAGTCCAGGCATGGCCGACCTGTCGAAGGCGATCGTCGTGCAGACGTTCGACACACCGGTGTACAAGGATCAGTTGGAGATGCCGCCCGAGATCATCGAACCGATCATCAACGGCTTGACTCGCGTCACCAATGCGTACCGGCAGAGCAACCCTGGAACCACGTACCCGTCGAACTTCTACCACACCACTACCGGCGAGCGACTCTTCCTGAGCTACCCGATGGAAGTGCTGCCCATCGCCGGCAAAACCGGAACGGCGCAGGGCGCCAACAGCTATCCGTGGAACGACTCGTCGGCGTTCGGTGCCTTCAGCCTTGACAGCAGCAATCCGTACACCGTCGTCGCCTACCTCGAAAAGGCCGGTTACGGCGCCAAGGCCGCGGCACCTGTGGTGAAGTGCATCTTCACCGCCCTCGCTGGCCAGGTGGCGATGGACCCCGTCCTGCCCAGCGACCCCCTCGATCTCAACTCGCTGGAGCCGGCTCCGGCGACTCAGCTTGCCGACAGCTCGTGCATGCCCGCCGCTGTCGACGCGCGGGACTGACCAATGGCACTGAGCATGCTCTCGCGCAAGCCGGACTCCGGTTTGGGCAACATCAAGGCCAGCCCGGGGTCGCCGAGTCGCAACATCGATTGGGTGCTGTTGTTCGCCCAGGGCGCACTCTCCATCATCGGGTTGTTCACGATCTACTCGGCGTCGCACACCAAGTTCCCGAACCCGTACCTCTACGTCACCCGCCAGGAGATCTTCCTGATCGGGGCCGTGATCTCGATGATCGTGGTGATGTCGTTCGACTACGACTGGTGGCGCGAACGGGCACGGTTCCTGTACGGCACCACGGTGATGCTTCTGGTGTTGGTCATCCTGACTGGGGCGATCAGCGGGGGAGCCAGGCTGAGCTTCGACCTTGGTCCCTTGAAGGTACAGCCCGCAGAGTTCGCCAAGTTCACCGCCTTGCTGGCGCTCGCTGCCTTCCTGGCCGAGGACCGCACCGACACCTTGAACTACGCCCGATTCGTCAAGGGACTGATCCTCGTGGGCGCACCGACCCTGCTGATCATCGTTCAGCCAGACCTCGGGTCGGCATCGGTGCTGATCGCAATGATGATGGGCGTGCTGCTGATAGCCGGCGCGAAAGCGAAATACATCCTGCTGATCACGTTGCTGTCGGCGGCCACCGTGGGGGCGGCCGTGGTCAGCGGCGTCGTCAACGACTACCAGATCGACCGCATCACGGTGTTCTTCAACCAGAACTCCGACGATCCGGCACTGCGCGACCTGATCTTCCAGGGCCGCAACTCACTGCGGGCCATCGCCACCGGCGGTATCGACGGCAAGGGCTGGTTGCAGGGGCAGATCACCAATTCAAAGGACATCCCCGTGCAATGGGCGGACTTCCCGTTCTCGGCCATCGGTGAGCAGTTCGGCCTGATCGGGTGCAGCATCGTGGTGGGATTGTTTGCCATCGTGTTGCTGCGCATCTGGCGAATCGCCGGTCTGTCACGAGACATGTTGGGCACGTACCTGTGCGCCGGGGTGTTCACCATGGTGCTGTGGCAGATGTTCCAGAACATCGCCATGGGGATCGGCTTGATGCCGATCACCGGCCTGCCGTTGCCGTTCATCTCGTACGGCGGATCCAGCATCGTCACCTTCTTCGCTCTGATGGGCCTGGTACAGAGCGTGCATATGCGGCGGTATCGCTGATCTAGTACCTGCTGAGTCCGGTAGACTCTCGGCCCATATGAGTGAGTTTTGGGCCGATGTAGCAACCCGGCCATGCCCCAGCGTGCGGATGGGCACCAAAAATAGGATCGAACGCGACGCCAGTCGACTCGGAGACAGCTCCGTCGACCGTCGCGGCGCTGGCCTGTACGGCCGGCGCATGAGAAGGGAATGTCCGAATGACCGACGACCAACACGATCAGCTGTCGCTGACCGGCTCACCTGCCCCGGCGCAGGTGGACGATGCAGCCGACTACCAGCCAAGCGAGGACGAATCGAGTTCTGACGGAACCGAGTCGATCGGCGATCCGACGGTACGAACGGCAGCTCAGAAGCGTCGCCGCGGCTCGCGAGGTGGACGGAACCGCAAGAAGCCTGCGGGTGCCGGCGTTTCCACGCTTGATGGGCGCGACGATGACGACGCTGACGATTCCGTCGACGACGGCGAAGACGACGGTGATGTCGAGGACGGCGTGCTCGTGGCCGAGACCCCTGCTGCTCAGGCCTTTGCCAACAGCAGCGATCCGGAGCTGCCAAAGCGCATGACGGAGGGCCGGCCGTCGGTCGACGCCGCCGAGCGTGCCCTGGTCCGCAAGCCGCAGATCGGCGACACCCGCCCGGCCCCGCCTGGCCCGACACCCGCGCCGGCAGCGATCAAGCCGGCGCAGCAGCGCGGAGAACGCAACCGCAACGATCGCCAGAAGACCGACAAGCCCAGGGCGGATCGTCAGGTTCAGCCGGCTCCCACAGGCGAAGCGGCCGATGGCCAAGCCGTGTCCGACGCGGCAAAGAAGAAGCGTCGCCGCGGTGTCAAGGGCCCCAAGCCGGCCGGCCCGTCGATGGAAGTCGACCTCGACGCCGACACCATCGAACGCCGTCGCGGACGCGAGCGCAACGGTCGCCCGATCGGTCGATACCTGATGGCTGTGCAGGTCCGTCCCACCCTGACCCAGGTGGCCGTCCTCGAAGGCCGCAACCTGATCGAGCACTACGTCAGCCGACCGGCCGACGATGTCAGCCAGATTCACGGCAACATATATGTCGGCAAGGTTCAGAACGTGCTCCCGGGTATGGAAGCGGCGTTCGTCGACATCGGCACGCCGAAGAACGCCGTGCTGTACCGCGGCGACGTGCAGTACGACCCCGAGGACATCGTCGAGAAGTCCGGTCAGCCGCGCATCGAGCAGATGCTGCGCCCGAAGCAGTTGGTGCTGTGCCAGGTCACCAAGAACCCGATCAGCGCTAAAGGCGCCCGATTGACCCAAGAGGTCTCGCTACCGGGACGATTCGTGGTGCTGATCCCCAACTCCAAGACGTACGGCATCTCCAAGCGCCTGCCCGACGACGTTCGCAAGCGCCTGCGCAACATTCTCGACCGGGTCAAGCCCGCACAGCACGGCCTGATCGTGCGCACGGCAGCCGAGAACGCCAACGAGCACGAGTTGCGCGCCGACATGACCCGGCTGCTCGATCAATGGAGCGTGATCGAGGCCAAAGCGAAGCGGGCCAACAGCCCCACGCTGTTGTATCGCGAGCCGGAGCTGGCCGTGCGTGTGATACGCGAGGAGTTCAACGCCGAGTACCGCGGCGTGATCATCGACGACCGGCGTCTGTTCGAAGAGGTGCGCGACTACGTCGCCGCGTTCAACCCCGACCTCGCCGATCGCATCGAGTACTTCGACGCAGCGGCCGAGGGGCTGCCGCTGTACGAGCGCCAGCACATCCACGAGCAGCTCCACAAGGCGCTCGATCGCAAGGTGTGGCTGCCGAGCGGTGGTTCGCTCATCGTCGAGCACACCGAGGCACTGACCGTGATCGACGTCAACACGGGCAAGAACGTCGGCACCTCGAATCTCGAAGAGACCGTGTTCCGCAACAACCTCGAAGCTGCTGACGAAGTTGCCAAACAGTTGCGGCTCCGAGACATCGGTGGCATCGTCGTGATCGACTTCATCGACATGGAGATCAAAGACAACCGCCGCAAGGTCGTCGATGCCTTCCGGTCGGCGCTTGCCCGCGACAAGACCCGCACGCAGGTCTTCGACATCACCGACCTTGGATTGGTGGAGATGACCCGCAAGCGAATCGGCGAGGGTCTGCTGGTGAATTTCGCCGATCAATGCCCAAATTGTGATGGGCGCGGCGTCATCATCGACCATTCTCTGCTCGAATGAGACACCGCTGTTGTTGTCAGGCCTCGGCCCGATAGGATCGCATGGCTATGTACGCAGTGATCGCATCCGGTGGCAAGCAGGCCCGAGTCTCAGAGGGCGAGCAGGTCCACGTTGAATTGCTCGACGCCGAGCAGGGCAGCGAAGTGTCGCTGACCCCTGTCCTGGTCGTCGACGGCGACACCGTGCTGGCCACGCCCGCCCAGCTGTCCGGTGCTTCGGTCACCGGCAAGGTCGTCGGCTGGGCGCAGGGCCCGAAGATCGACGGGTTCACCTACAAGCGTCGTACCAATCAGCGGCGTCGCTTCGGCCACCGCCAGAAGTACCACGTCATCGAAATCACTTCGATCAAGAAGGGCTGAGCCAAGATGTCAAAGACCAAGGGCGGCGGTTCAACCCGCAACGGGCGCGATTCCAACGCGCAGCGCCTCGGCGTGAAGGTGTTCGGCGGCAGCAAGATCCACGCCGGCACGATCATCGTTCGCCAGCGTGGCACCAAGTTCCACCCCGGCCGCAATGTCGGCATCGGTGGCGACGACACCCTGTTCGCACTGACCGACGGTGCAGTGAAGTTCGGTACACGTGGCGGCCGCAAGGTCGTCGACGTCGAGACCGTCGACCTCACTTCCTGACCCACCTACTCTCCGGCGTTTGTGAGCTGGCGCCCCGATACGGGGCCGGAGTCATCAAACGCCGAGCTGTGAGCGGAGCGTTTGTGAGCTGGCGCCCCGATACGGGGCCGGAGTCATCAAACGCCGTGACTGCTTTCCGCTACGACCTTTCCGTTTTGGATCACGGTGCGGATTCGCTGAGCGAGCCCGGTCACATCGACCGCCTCGCCGTCGGCGATCACCAGGTCGGCGCGCTTGCCCACCTCGATCGCGCCGCGGTCGTCCTCGAGGCCCATCAGTTCTGCCGCGGTTCGAGTCGTCGAGATCAGCGCCTGTGCCGGCGTCATGCCACAGGCGACCATCTGCTCGAGCTCGCGCAGGTTCTGGCCGTGTGGCGTGACGCCTGAGTCGGTGCCCATGGCCACCTTCACGCCGGCGGCGATCGCCTGGCGGATGCTGTCGCGGTGCACGTCGATCACCATCTTCGTCTTGTCGATCGCGTACTGCGGGACCTTGACGCCGCGGTCGGCGGCCTCGAGCACACCCATCGGTGCGATCAGCGTCGGAACCAGATAGGTGCCGCGCTCCAGCATCATCCCGATGGCCTCGTCGTCGAGATAGATCCCGTGCTCGATCGACCTGATCCCGGCGCGCACGGCTGACTTGATCCCGTCAGTTGCCTGTGCATGGGCCATGACCCACTTGCCTGCCGCAGTGGCTTCGGCAACGAGGACATCGAGTTCGTCGTCGCGATAGTGGCCATGCCTTGGGTCGTCGCGTGGCGACAACACGCCGCCGCTGGTGCAGACCTTGATCACATCGGCACCGGCGCGGATCAACTCGCGGACCTTGCGGCGCATCTCTTCCGGCCCGTCGACGATGTTGTGGGGCTTGCCGGGGTGGTCGATGCCGATGATGCTGGGCATGTGCGCGCCGCACGGCTCCCACGAGTCGCCATGCCCGCCGGTCTGGCTGAGGATCGTGATCGAGATCTGCATGTCGGGGCCCGGCGCTAAACCTCGCTGCTGTGCCGTCTTCATCCCCAGGTCGCTGCCGCCGGCTTCGCGCACCGTGGTGATACCTGCGGCGAGCGTTCGCGCCATTCGCTCCGCGGCGAGATAGAAGTTCATCGAGAAGGGCGTGTGCACGGATTGCATGGGGTCGAGATCGCCGTCGACCATGAAATGCACGTGACAGTCGATGAACCCCGGGTACACCGCTTGGCCGGCCGCGTCGATCTCGTCGTCGCCGTCGAGCGATGTGCCGATCTCGATGATCCGATCGCCCTCGATGGCGACATCGGCAATCGAAGCGGCGCCTCCGATGCTGTCGAAGACCTGGCCGCCGCGGATCACGATGCGTGTCATCGGTGCATGCTAGGCCGATGAGCCAGAGACCTCTCAGAGGCCAAACCTAGAGATGAGTGTCGATGCCCTGCGGCAGCCGGGCGACGTCCCATCCCAGCAGCGCAACCGCCTGGCGGCAGGCGAACCGGTCGGTCATTCCGCCGACGTAGGCAACGGCGTCGTGCAGTGCCGCGGCAGATCCGGCGTCGACGTCGGTGACATCCGGCAGCAGTTGCGGGTTCGCCGCGTAGTGCTCGACCAGTGCCTGCAGCAATGAGATCACCGAGCGCGCCTGATCCTGCGAGGCCGGGCGCAGGTACACGTTGTCGTAGTTGAATCTGCGGAAGGCGGCCAGTGCTTCGGCTCCATCGGCCATCATGCCGACCCGACCATGTTGGGTTGCCGCTTGGATCATCGCCGTGATGAAGGCGCCGAGCTGCAAGCTGCGACGCTCGCCGCATCGATCGCGGACGATTGCAGGAAGAGCTTCGGGCGTGACGATGCGGGCCGCGACCGCATCCTCGAAGTCGTGGCATACGTAGGCGATGCGGTCGGCCCAGCTGACCACTTCACCTTCGGGCGTCTGCGGCGCTGGCCGCGACCACGAGTGGTTGCGTACGCCGTCGAGCGTCTCGGTGCACAGGTTCAGCGGCGTCAACGTGACGTTGGCGCCCCAGACCGCATGGTCGTAGCCGCCATCGATATACGGCGAGAGGGCATCTTCGCTGGCGTGCCCACCGGGGCCATGGCCGCAGTCGTGACCGAGGGCGATGGCTTCGGTCAGGGCCACGTTGAGGCCGAGAGCCCTGGCGACCGAAGTCGCCACTTGGGCGACCTCGAGGGCATGGGTCAACCGCGTACGTTGATGATCGTCGGGGAAGACGAAGACCTGTGTCTTGCCGGCCAATCTGCGGAACGCGCTGGCGTGCAGGATGCGGTCGCGATCGCGTTCGAAGCAGGTTCGCCACGGGTCGGGTGCTTCATCGATCGCCCGCTCGCCGGAACCAACGGCACGCGTGGCGAGACGCGACAGGGATCGGTGCTCGACTTCCTCCCGTTGTTGTCGTGTGACGAGTTCGCTCGACCCGCTTCCCGCCCACGAGTCGGCGTGGGCGAACGCGATGCTGCCGTCGGCGTGGCCGTGCATGGTCGACGCCCACCGCTCTGCTCGTTCACCCAACTCGGCCATCAGTCCAGAGTACCGAACAAGTCGGGCTCGCCCGTCGGCATCGCCAGATAGCCTCAGGGGGTCCTATGAGCGGGTTCGTCGATGAAGCACAACTGAATGTACGCGGCGGCGACGGTGGAGCCGGCTGCTCGTCGTTCCGACGCGAAGGTCCAGAAGCATTCGGCGGTCCCAATGGTGGCGATGGCGGCAAGGGCGGCGACGTGTGGCTTGTGGCGGACCGCAACGTCGCCTCGCTGCTTGCCTTTCGCGACCACCCACACCGACGGGCCAAAGATGGCGTGCATGGCAAGGGCAAGGACCAGCACGGCAAGCGCGGTGAGTCGTTGGAAGTCGCTGTGCCGGAGGGCACGGTCGCCAGCGACCTGTACACGGGGGAGCTGCTGGCCGATCTGGCCAACCACGGAGATCGCTGGCTGTGCGCGGCCGGCGGGCGCGGTGGGCGCGGCAACGCCAAGTTCTGGTCGAACAAGCGTCGTGCACCAACGTTCGCCGAGCAGGGCGAGCATGGCCAGGACTTGTGGCTGAAACTCGAGCTGAAGTTGATGGCCGACGTTGCCCTGGTCGGCTTCCCGAATGTCGGCAAGAGCACCTTGATCAGCGTGATCAGCGCAGCCAAGCCGAAGATCGCCGACTACCCGTTCACCACGCTCGAACCGCATCTCGGTGTCGTCAAGATCGACGAGCACACCGACTTCGTCGTGGCCGACATTCCCGGCCTTATCGAGGGGGCCAGCGAGGGCCGCGGTCTTGGCCACCAGTTCCTGCGGCACATCGAGCGAGCCAGGGTGCTGTGCGTCATGCTGGACCTGGCACCGACCGACGAGGTTCCACCGGCCGAGCAGGAGCGCATCCTGTTGCACGAGCTGGGACAGTATCGACCCGAACTGCTCGATCGCCCGCGTGTCGTGGTCGGCACGAAGGCCGATATCGCCGTGGCTGATTGGGATGGCCTGCGGATCTCTGCAGTGGCGGGCGAGGGGGTTCGCGAACTGGTGGGCCGCATGGCCGCGCTGGTGCACGAGGCGCGCAGCGAGCAGCCTGTCAATGCAGGCATGGTCATAATTCGGCCCGAACCCGAAGGTGGTCGCGTCGAACGTGTTGGCGAGCACGAGTTCCGCCTGATCGGGCGTCAGGTCGAACGTGTTGTGGCGCTGAACGACGTGACGACACCGGAGGCGTTGTCGTACATCGACTTCCAGATGAAGCGGCTCGGCGTGCCTAGGATTTTGGCGCGCGCCGGTGCCCAAGACGGCGACATCATCTGGGTTGCAGGGTTCAGCTTCGAGTACGAACAGGAGGCCTGAGTGCGCCTGGTGGCCAAGATCGGCACCTCGTCGATCACGGACGCGCTCGGTGTGATCGACGACGGTGTAGTCGACACCGTGTGCGATCAGCTTGCAGAACTCCGCGCCAACGGGCACGAGGTGATCCTGGTCTCGTCGGGTGCTGTCTCCGCGGGGGTCGCCGCGCTGGGCATGCCGGCCAGGCCCACCGACATGCCGACCCTGCAGGCGATCTCGGCGGCCGGTCAGAGCAGGCTGATGGGAACCTACAACCGGTCGCTGGCCAGGCATCAGTTGGTTGCCGCGCAGGTTCTTCTGGTTCCCAACGACTTCGTCGATCGCAAGCAGTACCTGCACGCCCGCCAGACACTCCTGCGCCTGATCGAGCTTGGTTGCATCCCCATCATCAACGAGAACGACGCACTGGCCAGTCACGAACTGCGGTATGGCGACAACGATCGCATCGCCGCACTCGTGGCCCACAACGTAAATGCCGACCTGTTGGTGTTGCTCACCGACACGCCCGGCCTGTTCACTGCGGACCCTCGCAGTGACGACGCGGCCGAACTGATCACAGAGGTGCTCGCCGACGATCCGCTGCTCATGGTGTCGGCCGGCGCCACGGGCTCGACGCGAGGCAGCGGTGGGATGGCGTCGAAGCTCGGCGCGGCAAAGATGGCCTCGTGGTCGGGAACCCGGGCCGTCATCGCTGCAGCGGATCAACCCAATGTGCTGATCGATGCGGCTGCCGGTGTGCTGGTCGGCACCACGTTTCAGCCCGGCACGCGCCGCCTGGCCGCAAGGAAGTTGTGGATCGGCTTCGCCAGCCAGGTCGACGGTGTCGTCAGCGTCGACGATGGTGCGCGTCGGGCCCTGGTCGAGCGCGGCACATCGCTACTGCCGGCCGGCGTGACGGCAGTGGAGGGCAACTTCGACGAGGGCGATGTCGTCGAAGTGCGCGACACAGCCAACACGATCGTTGCGAGAGGCATGGTGTTGAGCGGTGCAGCGACGCTGCGCGGGATCATTGGGAAACGCACAGGGGATCTGCCGTCGCATGTCGCCCACGAGGTCATCCATCGCGATGATCTCGTGCTGTTGACCTGACGCTCAGCTGGCGGCCGGCTTCGGTTGCTCCTCTGCGGCCGCCGCCTCGACTGCCGGCGCCGTGGCAGGGGCATCGAGACCCAGCTCGGCACGCAGCTCGCTGAGTCGGCTGTGAGCCTCCACATTTGCGGTGGCCTGCTCGACTTCCAGGATCCGCGACTCGACCGATGTTTCCTGCAGCTCGGATGACGCCTTGGCCTTCACGTAGCGGGCCTCGATCTTCTGCTGCACTTCGGTCAGCGTCGGCACGTCGTCGCCGACGGTCTCTTGCAATTGAGACATCGCTTTGTTCATCTCTTCTTGCATCTTGGCCTGCTCGAGCTGCGACAGCAGCTTGTTCTTCTCGGCCAACTTCTGCTGCAAGATTCGACTGTTCTGCTGCACAGCCGCCTTGGCTTGATCCGACGCCTTTGCGGAATCGAGCACCATCGTCTTCAGGCCTTCGACGTCTTTTTCGACCTGGATCAGCTGGTTGGCGATGGTTTCGGCGGCACCGTTGTACTGCGCCGCCTTGGTCGCATCTCCGGCCTTCTGCGCGTCGGACGCCATCATCAGCGCCTGGCGGGCATTGGCGTTGAGCTTCTCGAGTTCGGCCATCTTGCTGTTGAGGCGCAGTTCGCTCTGCTTCTGGTTGGCGATGACGTTGGCGGCTTGTTCCTTCAGCCGCCGATGCTGAGCCTGCGCCTCGGTGAGCGCCTGTTCGAGCTGCACGGCCGGATCGGCGCGACTGTCGAAGTTGCGGTTGAGTTTGGCGCCGAAATACTTCCACCATTTGCGAAGGGCTTTGAACATGAGGAGAAATGCTAGTCGGCTGTGGTCGAAGCCGTCGCTGGCCGCAGGCGGGAACGGGCATCGTCGAGCTCGGGCGACTGCAGCACCAGCAGCATTGCCACGTAGACCACGGCACCGACAATCGTCGACACTCCGACCCGAGCTATCGCACCGGCCCCCGAGTTGGCGCCGACGTGCCCGGCCACTATCCAGACCACCTCGGCCATCACGAGCGACGCAAGGCCCATCCGCCACAGGCTGGCGAACACCACACGCAGAGGGAATGCCGGCAACTTGAAATGCAGGATCTGGATCGCCCACGTCGATGCGATGAGGTACGACAAGCCAAAGGCCGCGCCAAGGCCCAGCAGACCCCAGCGGTGCACGAACAGCAGCGCGAGCACGACGTTCAACAGGTTCTGACCGACATTGATGATGAAGGGGGTGCGCGCGTCCTGATGGGCGTAGAACACCCGGAGCACGAACAGGTAGATCGAAAAGCCCACCAGGCCAAGGGCAAAGCCGGCGAGCGCGCGTGAGGTGTTGAGGGCGTTCTCGGCGGTGAACTTGCCGTGCTCGAATGCCGCGCCGACCACCGCCCGACGCAGCACGAACAAGCCGAATCCGGCGGGCAGTGTGACCAGCGCGATCAGGCGTATCCCGAGCGAGGATCTGTCGAGCACCGTCTGGCGATCGTGACGCTTGATCGCGCTCGACAGCTCGGGCAGGAAGGTAGTGGCGATCGAGACCGCCAGCAGCCCGTGGGGCAGCACGAACCACGTGAACGCCTTGGTGTACGCATCTTCGTCGCCCGAACCGCCGCGCAGCAGGTTGCGGATCACGATGATCGCCACCTGGTTGGCGGCGACGTAGCCCAACGCCCAGCCCGACAACGACCGCATGCTCCGGACCGCAGGATGACCGAAGGCCGGCGTGAATCGGAAGCGCAACTTGGCATGGATCAACGCCGGCACCAACGCCAGAGCCATCACGGCAATGCCGATCGTCGCGCCAAGACCCAACGTCCAGCGGAGTTTGTCGTTGTTGATGACATCGTCGAGCTGGGGCACCCGGTCGTCGACGGTCCCTGGCACGAGCAACAGCGAAAGGATGATTGCGATGTTTGACAGGGCAGGCGCCCATGCTGCGGCGAAGAACCTGCGACGGGCGTTGAGCACCGCCGATCCGATGGCGTTCAGGCCGTAGAAGAAGATCTGCACGAGAAAGATCCGGGCCAGCAGGGTGCCGGCAGAGCGGTACTGATCGGCATCGACCTCGTCGGACGTCAGCAGTGAATACATCCTGAAGATCAGCGGCGCTGCGGCGACCGCGATTGCCGTGACAGCGGTCAGCACGATGATCGCGACAGAGATCACCGCAGAGGTGGCTTCGTCATCGTCGTCGTCGTGCAGACGGGTGAACAGCGGCACCAACGTTGCCGACAACACGCCGCCGAGCAACAGCTCGTAGATCATGTTGGGTGTGCCGTTGGCTTGGTCGTAGGCGTCGGTGACCGGTCCCTGGCTGAGGACGATCCCGAGCACTGCGACCCTGGCCAGGCCAGTGATGCGCGAGACCGCTGTGCCCGCTGCGACGGTCACGTTCGATCGCAGCAGGCTGCTCACGGCGATGTGGGTGCCTGCCCTGCGCTACCGGGGCGCTGGTTGTTGATGTCTTCGACGGCGAGTCGCAACGACTCCAGTTGGGTGACGACATCGTCGACCGCACTACCCAAATCGCTGGTGGTGTCGGCACCGACACTGACTTCGGCGGCCTGGGCAACGAGTTCGCCGAGACGAGTGTGCAACAAACGCAATCGCTCGTGGGTGTCGTCGCGCGTCGTTCGAATTCGCTGGGCCGAATCGAGTTGGGCCTGCAACGACGCCCTCGTCGACTCGTCCGCCGCGATGTCGAGACGACTTTGCAGGGACGGGCTGTCGAGGCGAGTTAGCGCGGCATCGAGCTCGTCGCCGCGCTTGGCGATCAGCCAGCACTCTTCGACGCCGTGTTTTACCTGCCGGGTGATCGACTCCATGTTCGAGCGCAGCGGCCCGGCCGGGGTTGCGGCAACGATCTCGACATACCGGCGTTGTGCTGCCTGCGCGGCGCTGACCGAGCGACGCCACGGCTCACTGAGCACGAATGGGTCTATGGCGACGGATCGCGAAGTGGGCCGACGTCTGCGGAGCATGGCGACGAGCGCGACCACTGCGACGACGGCGATGGCCACGATGGTTGCAGTCATGGCCTAAGCCTCATGATGAGCAGGGTAATCGGTGCTCAGGCATCGACCGGGGCGATGTCGGCCGCGGTCAGTGTTGTGAGCTGTTCGTTGCTGGGGTCGCTGAGCGGCGCGACGCGCTGCGCCTGATGGGAGATGGCGGTCTCGAACAGGTTGCGCACGAATCGAGCATTGCCGAAGCCGCGCGTGCGGGGTTCGGCGCTGACGAAGTGGCGCACTCGCGCGAGGGCGTCGTCGGAGCACGAGTACTGGCTCTTGTCGCCGAGGGCCAGGAAGATGTCAACCAACTCGTAGTCGGTGTAGTCGGGAAACGAAATCGTGCGAGTGAAGCGGCTCTTCAGGCCGGGGTTGGCATCGATGAAGTCACCCATCTCCTCGGTGTACCCGGCGGCAACGATCGCCAGATCGTCGCGGTGATCCTCCATGAACTTGACCAGTGTGTCGATCGCCTCACGCCCGAAGTCGTTGTCGCCGCCGCGCGCCAGTGCGTATGCCTCGTCGATCAACAACATTCCACCGAGCGAGGCTTCCAACGTCTCGAGCGTCTTGAGAGCGGTCTGGCCGACGAAGCCGGCGACTAGTTTCGATCGGTCGGTCTCGACAAGGTGACCCTTGTCGACCACCCCGACGGCACGGTAGATCTGGCTCAGCAAGCGCGCCACCGTGGTCTTGCCGGTTCCCGGGTTGCCGGTGAAGACGAGATGATGGCTGGTCTCGATCACCGGTAGGCCACGCTCGGCGCGGATTTGTTGCACTTGCAACATGCTGGTCAGTCGACGTACTTCGGCCTTGACGTTGGCAAGGCCGATCAACGCGTCGAACTCGGCCATGACGTCGTCGACGGATCGGGCCGGTGGGAGGGTGGCGTCGGGTGCCGGTGCGACCGAGTCCGATTGTGTCGTCGTCGCCTTGCCGACCGGCGATGGCGCGGCTGGCGCGGCCCGTTGCGGCGTCGGATCCGGTTGTCCTGGTCGCGGAAGTCCCGCCTGGTCGATCGCCTCCAACAGCCGGGTGCGGTACGCGTCGATCGCGTCCAACTCGCCAGCAGATGGAACGAGGTCGGTGGCCGCAGTCACATGCGCTAGACGCATCGCCAACTCGTAGTAACGATTGCTGCGGCGGGTGCCATGCCGCTGATCGGCCTTGACCAACAGGTCGAACAACACGCTCGGTTCGGCGAGCCATTCGTCGCGCCGGCTGAAGAGGTCGGTCTCGCGCACGTACAAGGCACTGGTGAGCAACGGTGGCTCGAGCAGCGGTCCGATCGAGTCGAGGTAACCGTCGAGTTCGCTGTCGGTCAGGCGACCATCGGCAGCGATGATGGCGGCAACCAGGTTGCTGGCCTCGATCACCGCGTCGGCCTTATGCGCTGACGGGTCCCTGCCGCTCAACGCGCCAAGTTCGTTGGCAATGCCATCGATGAATTCCCGGACGTCGCGGGTCATCGGACTCGTCATGGGACCGCAGGCTACGGCAGGGCCGCCCACCCTTTCGCAAGAGCCGTCGATATGTTTGCCGCGACATGAAGCAACGTCGAACGCCGATCCAGCACCGCGTTGCACTCTGCGCGGCGATCCTGTTTGTCGGATGTGCAGACAACACGACAACCGTGCCAAGCTCCGACTCGCCCAGCGGATCGCCTGCCGGATCCGTCGTCGATCAGGCGACATCGACCTCGGTGCCAACGTCCGCTGAAGGCACTGCGATCACTGTGGTCGAAGGGAGTTCGCCTGTGAGTACAAGTCAGATCGACCCCGGCCTGCAGCCGTACATCGACCTTGCTGTCGCTGACCTTGCCCAGCGCCTGGACATCGACGTGGAGGCGGTGACTGTTACTTCGGCGGAGTTGGCCGAGTGGCCCAATGCAGGCATGGGATGCCCGCAACCCGGTATGCAATATGCCCAGGTTGCCACCGACGGATCGTTGATCGTGCTGACCGTTGGCGACAAGGCCTTTCGCTACCACTCCGGTGGATCGCGGACGCCGTTCCTGTGCGAGCAGCCCGTGAAAGTGCCTCCTACCACGGGCTGAGCAGCCAGTTCGCCGCGAAGCATTCCTTCCAAGATTGCTGAGACTTGGGTTTGTCCAATCCCGTCAGGGTTGTTAGGTTGGCCCGCGTGGGGGTTGGGTGCCCGTCGGACGGCAGGTCCTCCATCCACGAAACAGACCCGTTGATGCGCTCCCAAGCCCGGGACCGGCAGACATGAGAGGAACCATTTCGTGAAGAGATTGACAGCCTTGATCGGCGGCACCGCAATAGCGGTCGCAGCATTCGTACCGATAGATGCAACCGCCGAGGAACTGCCGCCTGTCGACTCTTCTCTGATCGGCTCGAAGGCCGTGGTGGAGAGCGAAACAGGCAGCTACATCGTCGTCATGCGCGCCGATCCATTGGTCGCCTCGATTGCAGCCGACGACCTCGATACGCCCGCTGCCGAGGCGCAGAGCGCGGCCCTCGACCAGTCACACGACGCCGTACTTGCCGAATCGGGCGTCAGCACCGAGACCAAGGTTCAAGACTTCACCAATGCCCTCAACGGTTTCTCCGCCGCGCTCAGCTACGACCAAGCCGTCGCGCTTGCCGCCAATCCGAAAGTATCGGTCGTCCTGCCCGACGAGATGCGCCAAGTCGCATCTGACGACGACGGGGACAATGGTAGCGGGAACGACAGCGACGATCTCGGCAACTTCCTCGGCTTGACGGCGCGCGGTGAAGCCTGGAAGAGCGGCCTCACTGGTGAGGGCGTCGTGGTCGGAGTGATCGATACGGGCGTCTGGCCCGAGCATCCCAGCTTCGCCGACGACGGCACCTTCCCACCGCACGAGCCGCTCGACGCCACAAGGCCGAACTGCGAGTTCGGCAACACAGCGCAGAACCCAAACGACGCCGCGTTCACCTGCAATAACAAGTTGATCGGTGCTCGACAGATGCTCGACTCGTATCGCTTCTTCATCGGGGCGGCACCCGACGAGTTCGACTCGGCTCGCGACGACGATGGTCACGGCACCCACACCGCATCGACCGCAGCGGGCAACGCCAATGTGCAACCCACGATCTTCGGACGCAGCTTCCCGACCATCTCCGGTATCGCGCCGCGCGCTCAGATCATCGCCTACAAGGGTCTCGGCAATCTCGGCGGCTTCACATCCGACCTCGCGGCAGCGATCGACCAGGCTGTGTTCGACGGCGTCGATGTCATCAACTACTCCATCGGCGGCGGCGCGAATCTGTTGGGCGCCGACGCGATTGCGTTCCTGTTCGCCGCTGATGCGGGCGTGTTTTCCGCCGTGTCTGCAGGCAACGCCGGCCCGGGAGCCGAAACCGTCGGCGGTCCGGCCGACGTACCGTGGGTGACTGCGGTCGGGGCCAACACGCAGACCCGATTCTTCCCGGGCACGATCAAGCTCGACAACGGCAAGTCCTTCACCGGCGCATCGATTACACGCGGCACCAACAGGGTCGGACTGGTCGACGCCCAGGTCGCCGGCACCAGCGACCTGTGCCTCGGCGGCTCGCTTGATCCCGCCAAGGTGACCGGCAAGATCGTCTTGTGCCGTCGCGGCGGCAACGGTCGCGTCGCCAAGGGCGAAGAGGTATTTCGTGCCGGTGGCAGGGGCATGATCCTGTTCAACGCCAGCGACGACGACAACCTGTTCACCGACAACCACTGGGTGCCCTCGGTTCACATCGATCTCACCGAGGGCTTGATGATCAAGCAGTACATTGCCGAAAGCCGTCGTCCGCGTGCCCAGATCAAGGCCGAGAACAAGACGACGACCATCGACTACGCGCCATCGATGACGATCTTCTCGTCGAGGGGCCCCAGCACGACCGCCGCCGACATCATCAAGCCCGACATCACTGCGCCGGGTCTGCAGATCATGGCCGGCGCATCGCCGTTCCCCGGTGCCGGCGCCGTATCCGGCGAGTTGTTCCAGGCGATCGCCGGCACATCCATGTCGAGCCCCGTCACTGCTGGAGTGTTCGCCCTGCTGAAGCAGGCGCACCCTGATTGGACCCCAGCGATGGCCAAGTCGGCCATCATGGTCA
>JANOCR010000272.1:0-6866 GCA_031412355.1 Ilumatobacteraceae bacterium
GACGAGCGTGTAGACACCGACCAGCAGCGTGGCCGCAGCGGTGACGATGGCAGTGCCTTTCACCATCGCCTCTTCGCGCTTCGGGATGAACAGCATCACCAGCACACCGGCCAGTGGCAAGAACGTGCCGAGGCTCAGCAGCCATTGTTGGTTTTCGAGTACGTCCATGAGTTCCTCTAGCTGTTGACGAGTACGAGTACGAGTGCGCCGACCGCTGCACTACCGAACAGGAGCGCTCCGTACAGGCTGACCTTGCCTGACTGAACGGGTTGCAGCACGCCACCGGTGCCACGAGCGACCGTGCCACTGCCGTTGACGGCACCGTCGACCAATCGTTGGTCGACATTCTTGTAGACCCAGTCGCCGGTCTTGCGACCGCCGATGCCAACGGCATTGACGATGCCGTCGAGCACACGCTGGTTGGTCCAGTACGCCGCTGCGGCAATGGGGTGGGCAATGCCGCGAACGATGACCTTCTCGTAGAGGTCGTCCAGGTAGTACTTGTTGACGAGGAATCTGTGGCCCGCACCGAGCACCGGGTTTCGCTTCGTGAGACCCTTCAGTGGCGACGAAGCCTTGCCGAACACCTGCTTGCACAACGCCAGGCTGACGGCAAAGCCGGCGGCCACCAGCAGGATCGACGGCATGGCGTTGACCCATTTGAACGCGGCCGGTTCGGGGATGCCGCCCTCACCGATGTGCAGGCCGATCGACGACTCGAGCCAGTGTTCCATCTTGTGGATCTTGAACGGTGCAGCATTGAGATAGCCCGACACGACGGCCAGAAACCCGAGGATCAGCAACGGCACGACGATGAGACCAGGCGAGTCCGATGGTGCAAACGGCAGTGGCTTGCCGTGCGCCGGTTCGGCCGCATGTGTGTCGTGAGTGTCGTGCGCTACGTGGGCGACGTGGGCATCGTCGGCAACCGGGTGATGATCGTCGTGAACGAAATGGGCTGCGGCCCCACGTGGCTCGCCGAAGAACGTGAGATACGTGGCGCGAGTCATGTACGCGGTGGTCATGAATGCGCCGATCAACCCCACGACCATGAACACCCCGTAGTTGAAGTGCCCAGCCGAGTCGATGATCTCGTCCTTGGAGAAGAACCCGCTGAAGAAGGGCACACCGCACAACGCAGCGGTCGACACCATCCACGTCGCGAAGGTGACGGGCATCTTGCGTGCCAGACCGCCCATGTCCTTCTTCATGTCGAAGCTGTGATGGCTGCCGGTGTGCGCCACGGAGCCGGCGCACAGGAACAGGCAGCACTTGAAGAATGCGTGGGTGAAGATGTGGAACACCGCAGGGACCCACGCACCGACGCCAAGGCCCATCATCATGTAGCCGAGTTGGCTGACCGTCGAGTAAGCCAAGACCTTCTTGATGTCGTTCTGCACGAACGCCAGCCCCGCGGCAATCAATATGGTGATTCCCCCGATCACGGCGATGAGGTTGAAGCTCTGGCCGGCAACATTGATCAGCAAGCCGGCGTGGAAGACGGGATACAGGCGCGCCACCAGGAACACCCCGGCGACAACCATCGTCGACGAGTGCAACAGCGAACTGACTGGGGTCGGGCCTGCCATCGCGTCGGGTAGCCACGTGTGTAACGGGAACTGGCCGCTCTTGCCGATGCAGGCGATGAAGAGGGCGACAGCGGCCCACAGCAGCACCGTGTGTCCGGTCGTGGGGTCGTTGGCCCACTCGTGCAGTTCGCGGATGCTGAACGTGCCAGCAGCCCCGTACATGATGGCCGTGCCGACCAGCATGCCGACATCGCCGACACGCACGGTGAGAAACGCTTTCACCGCGGCTCGGGCGTTGGCTTCTTCTTCCCACCAGTGCCCGATCAGCAAGAACGAGCAGAGACCCATGATCTCCCAGCCGAGGATCAGTTGCACCATGTTCTCGGCGAGCACCATCGTCAACATGCCCGCGCTGAACAACGTGAGCGACGCAAAGAAGTGTGTGTATCGGCGATCACCACGCACATACTCGAGGGAGTAGATCTGCACCAGGGTGGAGATGAACGTGACGAGCAGCAGCATCATCACGGCCAGGCCGTCGATGTGTTGGCCGAGACCGAACCGCAGGCCGCCGGACTGCCACCACGTCCAGGTCTTGATGACCGGCTCGGCTTCCTCGACACCGTGGATGTGTTGCGTCCATTGGTAGGCCGCACCGATCGCGATCGTCAGGGCAGCGACCATGCTGGCGAGGCCCACCTCGGCGCCCGCCCACGGCAGTAGCCGCTTCCCGTTCACCTGGGACTTGCCGAACAAGATGATCACGGCAAAAGCGACGCCAGGGATCAGCGGAATCAACCAGGCGTGTTCGAGGAACCAGCCCGCAGAATGTACGGCCTCTTCAGCGAACATCCAGTCAGCCCTTCATTTCCGAAAGTTCGTCGAGCGAGATGCTCTTGCGGTTGCGGTAGATCAGCAACACCATCGCCAGGCCGACGCCGACCTCCGCCGCAGCCACGGCGATGATGTAAAGCGCGAAGACGTTGCCATCGAGGTTGTTGTGCAGCTGGCTGAACGCCAGCAGATTGATGTTGACCGAGTTGAGGATCAGCTCGATCGACATCAACACCATGACAGCGTTCTTTCGGGCGATCACGCCGTAAACGCCGATGCAGAACAACACGGCGCCGAGCAGCAAGAACTCGTTGATCAGCACGACTAATCCTTTCTTGCCAGCACGATTGCGCCGATCACGGCGGCCAGGAGCACGAACGACAACGCCCAGAAGGGGAGCAGGAACGGCTTGAAGATGCTGTCGCTGAGCTCGGCTGTCGAGACCTGCGCGGCGGGCTCGAGATGATCATCGCCGAAGCCATCTATCAGCACGTAGACCATCACACCGAGCATCAGCAGCGCCACCGGGATTCCGAGCGCCCAGCTCCGGTTGTTGAGGTCGGTCTCGCGTCCGACGCGTGCTCGGGTCAGCATGACGCCGAACAAGAACAGGATCATCACGGCGCCGATGTAGACCAACACTTGCGTGACCGCGACGAACTCGGCGGCCAGCAGCAAATACTGGGCGGCCGCACCGGCCATCACGGCCACCAACGACAGCGCGGCATGCACCACGTTGCTGCTGCGCACGACGTTGATCGCGCCGGCGATCATGAAGGCAGCAATGATCCCGAACCCGATGTTCTGGGCGACGTTGAGGTCGGCTGCGACGACCATCACTTCTTGCCCTTCTTGTCGGCGCCGGCTTCCAGCTCTGGTGCCTCGGGAACGGTCTCCATCCACTCCCCGAGCTTGGTCTTGTCGTGCAGCAGGTCGGCAATTCTCGGCTCGCTGTATTCGTACTCGGGACTCCAGAACAGCGCGTCGAACGGACACACCTCGACGCAGATACCGCAGTACATGCACAGCGCGTAGTCGATGTCGAAGCGGTCGACGATGTTGACCTTGCGGGGCGCTCCACCAGCGCGCCGCGGCGGCGCCAGGGTCTTGTGGGCCTCGATATAGATGCACCAGTCGGGGCAGCTGCGAACGCACAACATGCATGACGTGCAGTTGTCTTCGCGCAGGGCGATGACACCACGCGACCGAATTGGCGGGGCTTCCTTCTCGTGCGGGTACTGCACGGTGTTGGCACCGCCACCCATGCGCTTCGGCTTGATGGTGTGTGCCAACGTCTTGAAGGTGACACCGAGGCCCTTCATCAACCCTGGAATCTGCGGCTTGCCGGCCATCAGAACGCCACCTTCAGGACCGCAGTGGCCATGATGTTGAGCAATGCCACCGGGATCAGCACCTTCCACGCGAAGCGTTGCAGTTGGTCCTCGCGGAACCGTGGGTAGCTGAACCGGATCCACATCATCAGGAAGGTCAGCACCAACATCTTGGTGAACATGACCAGCGGCCCGGCGACGTTCATCCAGTTGTCGATGTCGTCGATGCCGGTCCATCCGAACCAGCTGAACGGAACGCCCCAGCCACCCAGGAACAAGATGCTGGCGACGAGAGCGAATACGCCTGCCGTGGCGAACTCGGCGATGAAGAAGATCAGGAAGCGGAAGCCCGAGTATTCGGTCATGTAGCCCGATACCAACTCGGACTCTGCGATCGGCATATCGAACGGCACCTGCGTAAGTTCGGCCTGCACCGAGATCATGAAGATCACGAAGCCGACGAACTGGGTGAGGATGTACGGGTTGCCGAGGCCGTCCCAGCCGAACATCTCGCCGGCGTTCTGGCGCACGACGATCCCCTGCATGTTCATGGTCTCGGCCTGGATCACCACGCCGAGCACGGCCAACACCATGGGCAACTCGTACGCAATCAACTGGCCGGCGGCGCGCAGGCCGCCCAGCAACGAGTACTTGTTGGCGCTCGACCAACCGGCGATCAGGATTCCGAGTGTGCTGATGCTGCTGACCGCCAGCATGTAGAACACACCCGCGTCGAAGTTGGTGAAGTACGCGTCGGGCCCGAACGGCACAACGGCGACGAGCAGGAATGTGCTGACCAACACGATCAGCGGCGCCATCTTGAAGATGCGTTTGTCGGCCTTCTCGGGCTGGATGTCTTCTTTTTGCAGCCACTTGCCGACCTCGGCGAACAACTGCATCGATCCGTACGGCCCGGCTTCCATCGGGCCGAGACGGCTTTGCATGAAGCTCATCATCTTGAACAAGAAGAGGTACACGATGGTTCCGGCCGGCAACAGCACTGCCACGGTGCCGCCCAGGACGCGCAGCAGCGACTGCGCCCAGTACGGAAGGTCGACCGCGTAGATCACCTGTCGATGTCTCCGAGGATGAAGTACAGCGAGGCCAGGATCGAGATCACGTCGGGCACGTACACTCCCCGCAACACCCACGGAACGATGGAGATGTTGTTGAAACTGGCAGAGCGGATCTTGACCCGGAACGGACCGAGATCGCCCTTGCTGACGACGTAGTAACCCATCTCACCGAGCGGGTTCTCGGTACTGACCCACGCCTCGCCCTCAGGGACTTTGATGATGCGAGGCACCTTGGCCATGACCGGACCGCTGGGGATGCCGTCGAGTAGCTGGTCGACGATCTTGGTCGCTTCACGCGTTTCCTGCAGGCGCACCCAGCAACGCGCATAGCAATCGCCGTCGGGGTGTGTCCACACCTTCCAGTCGACCTGGTCCCACGCCATCGCCAGCTTCTGGTCGCGGCGCAGATCCCAATCCACACCACTGGCACGGAGGTTGGCGCCGCTGAGCCCATACTGCTTGGCCACGTCGCCCGGAATCACACCGATGCCACGAAGGCGGCTCTGGAAGATCTCGTTGCCGAACAGCAGGTCGTCCATCTCGTCGCAGAACGTGCGCAGCTTCTTCATCACCTGCTTGGTCTCGGTGATCCAGCCGGCGGGAAGGTCGTCCTTCAGACCGCCGATGCGATCGAAGTTGGGATGGAAGCGACCGCCGGTCGCCGACTCGATCAGGTTGAGCACGTACTCCCGGTCACGAAACGCGAGGAACACAGGAGTGATCGCCCCGAGTTGCACACCGAGGTCGCCCAGGAACAGACCGACGTTGGCGATGCGGCTGAGCTCGAACAGGATCGTGCGGATCCATTGCGCTCGTGGTGGCGCCTCGACCTGCATCAACTTCTCGGCGGCCAGGATGAAGGGGACCTCGTTGGCGAAGCTGCCCAACCAGTCGATCCGATTGATCAGTGTGGTCACCTGCGGGAAGGTGCGCACTTCGGTGAGCTTCTCGTAGCCGCGGTGCATGTAGCCCGCACTCGGCTCGGCCCACACCACCTGCTCGCCGTCGAGCCGAACGATGATGCGCAGCGTGCCGTGGGTGGCCGGGTGTTGCGGCCCGATGTTCAGGGTCATGCCCTCGGTCTCGAGCTCGACGTTGAGCCGTGCGTCGGCGGCCTGGGCGGCGATGTAGCTGAGCTTCTGGCGATCGGCGAGATCGGTCACGTCGCCGACCCCGCATCCGTGGTGTCGGCCGCTTCGTCGGCGGCGTCGTCGCCTGGCAGTGGCTCGACATCGACGATCCCCGGCCACGGCTTTACCATGCGGGCCAGCAGCGGGAAGTCCTTGCGCAACGGATGCCCCTCGAACTCCATCGGCAGATACATGTTGCGCAGGTCGTTGTGACCGGCAAACCCGATGCCGAACATCTCGTGGGCTTCACGCTCGTGCCAGTTGGCGCCGGCGTAGACCGAGATCCAGCTGTCGGCGACGGGCTCATCGTCGGCGAGGTCGGCCTTGATGGTGACGCCGAAGTGCTCCTTCACATTGGTGACCCTGGCGAAGATCTGCATCCGCGTCTCACCGCCGGCGTAGCCCTGGCGGATGGTGTCGTCGCGCTCCGGTGGTGGCTCGGTCGGGTCGTCTTCCCCACGCCCATATGGGCTTGGCATCCAGTCGATGGCCGAAAGAAAACAGAAGTATTCGCAACCGATGACATCCCGCAACGCCATGCCCGCGGCACGCCACGCACCGAGCCGTACTCGCACCCACATGTCGTCGCCCGGCTTGACCAAGCTGTCGAGCAGGTCATCGCCCAGCACGTCGCGCAGTCGTTGCACGATGCCTTCGCGCAAGGCGTCGCCCGGCAGCGCCGGGGTCTCGGTTTCGGCCACCGGAGCATCACTCAATGCGACCACCACCTACCACGATCGGCTCGCGCATCGAGACGTCCTTCACCATCGGCTTGGTGCCCTCGCCACGCCAGCGAGCACCCATGTCTTCGTTCTTGATGCGCTGCTGCAACAGAACGATGCCCTCGAGCAGGGCTTCGGGCCGGGGCGGGCAGCCAGGCACGTAGACATCGACGGGGATGATCTGGTCGACGCCCTTGGTGACGGAGTAGCTGTCCCAATACGGTCCGCCGCAGTTGGCGCACGA
>JANOCR010000273.1:0-13652 GCA_031412355.1 Ilumatobacteraceae bacterium
TCGTGTCGTGTTCATGGCCGGGGGTCAGATCGTCGAAGTCGGCACTCCTGAGCATTTCTTCACGAGTCCTCGCGAGGCACGGACGCGCTTGTTCCTCTCCCAGATCCTCTAGTTTCGCACGAGCTCGACAAAGGTGGTGCCTGTCGGGCGAAAACACCCCTGTCTCTCGCGCGCAGAAGGCAGTGCTGGCGCCGCGCGGGTCTGTGCCAGCTCATAGAACGACAGTCGTTCTATGAGCTGACACGGAGCGTTTGAGCAATTTGTAAGCGCGCGATGTCGCCGGCGAACCCGGATGCGCATCACCTCCGTGAGCACCACATCGGCACCCGAGCAACGCCCGAGTGAGCCGTGCGGCCTCCTTGGAACGGATGTGTTGACGCCGGGGTAAGGCGGTGTGTATGTTCCAGACAACTGGTTCCGGGCGCTCTGCTCAGCACCGGCATAACTGGGAGGTGGCTAGATGCCCCGACACAGATACCTACTTGCATTGGCTGGTTTGGTGGCCATGACGCCCGGACTGGTGGTCGCCCAGCACGCCGTCGACGCCGAGGTCACCGTAGGTAGCGACGATCTCTTCTTCTCCCACAACAAACAGAACGAACCCGGGCTCGCTGTCAACCCGGTGCACACCGAGATCCTCGTCGCTGGGGCGAACGACAACGTCGACATGGAGCAGTGCAACGCAGGTGATCCCGAGACCTGCCCGTTCACGCCAGGCGTCGGCGTCTCTGGTGTGCAATTCTCGTTGGACGGAGGCCACACGTGGATCCAGCCGACCTACACCGGTTTGTCGGCGCGCAACGCCTCGTGCCGGCCCGCGCCGGGCACCTCCACCGGTTGCGTTCCCACGGTGGGCGCGATCGGCACCTTGCCGTGGTACTACGAGAGCGGCCTGGTATCGAACGGTGATCCGGAACTCGTCTTCGGGCCCGTCCCGGCCGCCGACGGTACGTTCTCATGGGAAAACGGCCAAAGGCTGTACTACGCCAACATCGCTACCAAGCTCGATCCCAACGCTTTCCTTGGCGCTGGCGCGATCGCCGTCTCCCGCACCGACGAGGTGGCCGCTGCGGCCGCCAACGACAAGAATGCATGGATGGCGCCAGTGATTGTCACCCGCCAGAACAGTGCCCTGTTCAGCGACAAGGAGCAGATCTGGGCTGACAACGCTGATACCAGCCCCCACTTCGGCAACGTATACGTGTGCAACGTCGGCTTCCGCGGCGCAGCGGGTAGCGAGCCGGTCCTGTTCGCTCGCTCGACGGACGGCGGAGACACATGGACCACACGCCAGATCACCGAAGCAGCGAACAACAACCAGACCGGCGGGCGGCAGGGATGCGCGATTCGCACCGCTAGCGATGGGACCGTCTATCTGATCTGGCAGGGGTTCGACAAAAAGCGCAACACCGGAGTGCTCTACCAGGCCCGTTCGTTCGACGGTGGGGCCAACTTCGAGCGGGCCCGTGCGATCGTCGACGTCGCCGGCATCGGCCAGTTCGATCCCGCCCAAGGGCGGTTCACCATCGACGGTGTCGCCGGTGCCCGAACGAACAGCTTCCCGAGCATAGACATCGCCAACGGAGCGCCGAGCGGCCCCGACGCCACCGACGAGATCGTGATCACCTGGTCCGACGACCGCGCAGGGGCGAACCAGGAACAGGCGTTCCTCATCCGTTCCACCAGCGACGGCCGGTCCTACTCGGCACCCACTGTCGTGTCCGCGGCGGGCGATCGAGCCAACCAGCCGGCGGTCGCGATTGCGCCCGACGGAGCCGACGTGTACGTCGTCTACAACGCCTACCTCGACCCGTGGCAAACGACCACCGCCAATGCGCGGCCGATGCTCGGCGTCGTCCACTACGTCGCCCAGAACGGGGTCGTCACGCCATTGCATCGCGGTGCGATCGGCGACGCTCGCGCCTCCAGTGCCAATGGGTTGGTCGCGGAGTTCATCGGTGATTACAACTATGCCGTGGCGACCCGTGACTACGGCGCTGCCGTGTGGAACGACATGCGCGACGGTGCTGTCTGCCCAGCGATCAACGACTACCGACAGGCGTTTGTCGAAGACGTAGTCGGCGGCGGTGCACAGCCAATTGTCGCCGATCGGCCACGCGATCGCGCTGCGGCATCCGAGGTTCCCCAGGCCCATTCGACTGCCCTCCGCCCCGGCCCGAACAATGAGTGTGCTCAAGGCGCTGCGGCGTCGTTCGGCAACTCCAGCATCTACGGCGGGGTCTACTCGGACCCCACGCCGTAAGCGCGCAGGCCGTCCAAGCCGACCGCTGATCCACCCGAGCTCGGCGGTCGGTTCGGCGTGTGTGTCGGGATGGGGAGACTCGAACTCCCGACCCCCTGCTCCCAAAGCAGGTGCGCTACCAACTGCGCCACATCCCGGACGCCAGCATGTTACCGGGGGAGGTGGCAGACATCCCCGAGCACGGCCGCCGGAGCTACCTGCGGATGGAAGCCGAAGGCCTTCGTCGCACGTGCGAGTCCATTACCGGGCGAGTTCGTCGACGGCCGACAGCAATCGGTCGACGTCAGGATGCTCTACGTAGCGCGAGATACCAGCGCGGATGACGCCGCCGCCGTCGGCCAATCCCAATTGGTTCACAACCTCCACCGCATAGTTGTGGCCATCCCACACAGCGATTCTCCTCGCGGCCAATGCTTTCGATGCCTCAGCAGGATGCACGCCGTCAATGGTGAACGCAGCGGTCGGCACTCGATCGGCGAGCGTCTGCGATCCCCACACCTTCACACCGTTGATCGAAAGCAGGCCTTCGATCAGGCGCGCGAAGACTTCCACCTCCGCCTCTTCCAACTGGCGCATGTCCTCTTCGACCAGGAAGCGGGCGGCAGCCTCGATGCCGGCGATGCCCTCGAAGTTGGGCATGCCGGTCTCCAGACGTCCAGGCCCGTGGTCCGCTGCCGGCCGCACCTTGAACACCGGCAGGCTTTCGAGCAGTTCCGGCCGCATCCACAACACGCCGCTGTGCGGGCCGTACCACTTGTACGGAGACGTGACCAGGGCATCGCACCCGAGCGCGGCAACATCGATCTTGCGATGGGGCGCGAGGTGCACGGCGTCGACGTAGACGTAGGCCCCGACCGCGTGCGCAGCTTCGATGATCGGCGCCAGGTCCGGTGTTGAGCCGAGCAGGTTCGATGCTCCAGGAACCGTGACCCATTTGGTGCGCTCGTCGATCAACTCGATGACGTTGGAGGGTGGAAGCTGGCCGGTCGACGGGTCGAACGGCGCCAGAAGGTGCTCGGCTCCGGCGGCGTCGGCCGCACGTTTCCACGGAGTGATGTTGGCGTCGTGGTCGAGACGGGTGCCGACGATCCGGTCGCCCGGCCGCAACGTGTCGCCGATCGCTCGGGACACGGCGAACGTCAGCGATGTCATGTTGGGCCCGAAGCTGATGCCCTCGGGGTCGGCCCCCAGGAACTGACCGACGGCGGCGCGCGTGCGATCCATCAACCGCTGGCATTCCTCCGCGGCGACAAACGGCCCGCCGTTGGCCGCGGTGTTGCCGCTGGCCATCCACTCGCTCATCGCGGTGATGGCCGAGTCGACCATCTGCGTGCCCGCTGGCCCGTCGAACCGCGCCCATTCCGGGCCGACGCCCGGGAACCGGTGACGCAACGACGTCACGCGCCAACCCCTAGTGGAGTGTTTCGCGCCACCCCGGGTGGGCCTGAGACACTCCACTGGGTAGTTCGGGTGACGGGCACGGGGTCGGGGGGCAGGGGGGTCAGGGGCGTTTGGAGGTCTTGGCCAGGCGTTTGGCGGCCCGGCCGATCGGCACGATGTTGCGCTGGTCGAGGTCGCCGACCTCGATGCCGTTGTCGAATGCCACCCGGTACCGCTGCCAGTTGAATCCATTCGCCAAGATGACCTTGCCCTCGGTGCCCGCCGCGACACCCGCATCGAGGTCGACGGTGCTTTCGACACGGTCGCCCATCCGCAGATCGAGTTGGTCGGCATGCGGCTTGGCAAGCGCGTGAGGCTTCCAATAGGTCATGGTCACAGTCTGCCCGATGAGGGGGTCGACCGATAGCATCGACCATCTGTGAACAGCACGATCTCGCCCGTAGTGGACACCCCAGAAGACGCACCCGCCAAGAAGCTCGTGAAGGTTTCGGTGACCATCGACGAAGCCGAGTTCGATCGCGACATCGACATGGCGTTTCGCACGATCGCCAAGGAAGTCAAGCTTCCCGGGTTCCGCCCGGGCAAGGTGCCGCGCAAGGTCCTCGAGGCCCGCATCGGTCTGGCGACTGCTCGCGAGCAGGCACTTCGCGACGCTGTCCCGCAGTACCTGGCCAACGCGGTGCGCGAGCACGACATCGATTTGATCTCCACGCCGAACATCGAATTCACCGGCGGACAGGAGTCGGGTCCGGTGTCGTTCGATGCCACATGCGAAGTACGACCCGAGATCACGGTTCCGGGTTACGGCGGTTTGCGAGTCGAGCTCTCCTCACCAGCGGCGACCGAAGCCGACATCGATGAAGCGGTCGACGCCGAGCTCCGGCGTCAAGGATCACTGGTGGATGTCGATCGTCCGGTGCAGTCCGGCGACCAGGTCACGCTCAATCTCGCGGCCAGCCGCGACGGCGAGCCAGTGTCTGGGCTCAACACCGAGGATTGGCTCTATCAGGTCGGCAGCGGCTGGGTGGCGCCGGGCTTCGACGGTGAGTTGCTGGGTGCCAGCGCTGGCGATGAACTGACCTTCACGGCCACCCCGAACGGCACCAACGAGCCGGCCGATTTCGAGGTCACCATCTCCAAGGTGCAAGAGACCGATCTGCCCGAGCTGACCGACGAATGGGTCAGCGAGAACTTGGGTGAGTTCGAGACGATCGACGAGTGGCGCGCCGCGCTGGCCGAGCGAATCGGCGCCGGCAAGTTGAACCAGACCCGCAACCAGTTCATCGAGCGAACCACGTCGGCACTCGCCGGCTTGGTCGACATCGAGCCCCCCGAATCCATGGTGCAGGCCGACCTGCAGGGTCGCGTGCAGAACACGGTGCAGCAGTTCCAGGCCCAGGGCATCTCGATCGATCAGTGGCTGCAGGTCACCGGCCAAGACGCGGCGACGTTCATCGAGAGCCTGAAGGTGCAGTCACAAAAGGCTGTGAAGGTCGACTTGGCCCTGCGTGCAGTGGGCGTCGCCGAAGGCATCGAGGTGACCGACGACGACATCAATGCCGAGTACGCCCGCATCGCCATGCAGGTTCGACAGAAGCCAACCGAGGTACGCAAGGCGTACGAGAAGAACGATGCGGTCACCGATCTCGTAGCCCAAATGCGCAAGACCAAGGCTCTCGATTGGCTCCTCGACCACGTCGAGATCGTGGACCCCGAAGGCAATCCGATCGATCGCACGCTCGTCATCGGTAAGACTGACGATCACGATCACCACCACGGCGATCACGATCACGGTGACCATGATCACGAACATCACGATCACGACCATGAAGGGCACGACCATGATTGAGTCCAAGAACTATCTGGTTCCCAATGTCATCGAACAGACCAGTCGTGGTGAGCGGGGGATGGATCTCTACTCGCGTTTGCTCAAGGAGAACATCATCTTCTTGCAGACTCCGATCGACGACAGCATCGCCAGTTTGATCTGCGCGCAGTTCATCCATCTCGAGAGCGAGAACCCCGACAAGGACATCAACCTCTACATCAACAGTCCCGGCGGCGACATCACCGCGTTGTTCGCGATCTACGACACCATGCAATTCATCAAGAACGACATTGCCACGATCTGCCTCGGCCAGGCGGCCTCTGCTGCCGCGGTTCTGCTGGCCGCCGGCACCAAAGGCAAGCGATTGGCGCTGCCGCACAGCAGAATCCTTTTGCACCAGCCATACGGTCAGGTTGGCTACGGCCAGGTGACCGATCTCGAGCTGGCAGCCAAGGAAATCATGCGCATGCGGGATCTTCTCGAGGAAATCCTGTCGAAGCACACCGGTCAAACCATCGAGCGCGTCCACAAAGACACGGACCGCGATTTCGTTATGGAAGCACATGAGGCCCTCACGTATGGCATCATCGATGATGTGATTTCGTCTCGTGACGCCGTCGACCGCACCGGTCCGATTCGCTGATCCTCACGAATCGACCTACAGGGCGAGCAAGGAGACTGAACCGTGGCGAAATTCGGTGACACCGGTGAGTTGCTGCAGTGCTCGTTCTGTGGCAAATCGCAGAAGCAGGTCAAGCGGCTGATCGCCGGACCAGGGGTGTACATCTGCGACGAGTGCATCGATCTGTGCAACGAGATCATCGAGGAAGAGCTCACCGATTCCAGTGAGATCCGGTTCGAGGAACTTCCCACACCACGCGAAATTCGCACGTTCCTCGACGACTATGTCGTCGGTCAGGACGAAGCCAAGAAGATCTTGTCGGTCGCGGTCTACAACCACTACCGACGCATCCAGTATCAGCAGGGTGCCAGTGTCGGTCGCCGCGACGAGGTCGAGTTGGCCAAGAGCAACATCATGCTGCTCGGCCCCACCGGGTGCGGTAAGACCCACCTCGCCCAAACGTTGGCTCGCTTGCTCAACGTGCCGTTCGCAGTAGCCGATGCCACCGCCTTGACCGAGGCCGGGTACGTCGGCGAAGACGTCGAGAACATCCTGCTCAAGCTGATCCAAGCCGCCGACTTCGACGTGAAGAAGGCCGAGACCGGCATCATCTACATCGACGAGATCGACAAGATCGCCCGCAAGAGCGAGAACCCGTCGATCACCCGCGATGTCAGTGGCGAGGGCGTGCAGCAGGCGCTACTGAAGATCCTCGAGGGAACCGTTGCCTCGGTGCCGCCGCAGGGCGGCCGCAAGCACCCGCATCAAGAGTTCATCCAGATCGACACGACCAACATCTTGTTCATATGTGGTGGGGCCTTCGCCGGTCTCGAACAGATCATCGAGAGCCGAATCGGACACAAGGGCGTCGGCTTTCACGGCACCGTGCGCAGCAAGGCCGACAAGGATCCCGGCGAATTGTTCACCAAGGTGCTGCCGGAAGACTTGTTGAAGTTCGGTCTCATCCCCGAGTTCGTTGGGCGCCTGCCGATGATCGGTGCAGTGCGCAGTCTCGATCGCGACGCGCTGATCAAGATCCTCACCGAGCCGAAGAACTCGTTGGTGAAGCAGTACCGCAAGGTGTTCGACTTCGAAGACGTCGAGCTCGACTTCACACGCGAAGCCCTCGAGGCGATCGCCGATCTGGCATTGCTGCGCGGCACCGGTGCACGTGGCTTGCGCGCAATCCTCGAAGAGGTGTTGCTCAACACCATGTACGAGTTGCCCGGTCGCAGCGATGTCGGCACCGTGATGATCGAAGTCGAGACGGTGCAGAACAAGACCAACCCCACGCTCGTGCCACGCGAGCCCAAGGCCAAGCGGCCCCGCCGCGAGGCCAGCTGACACCACAGTGAGGCGCAGCACTGTGCTGCTTGACGTGCTGCACCGACGATGACCTACTCCGACGCGCTGGCGTACCTCGACGCCCACGCCAGCTATGAAAAGACAGGGCGGATCGAGTCGCCCACCATCGAGCGCATGCAGACCATCGTGGCCGCGATGGGTGATCCGCAATTCGCCTATCCGATCATCCACGTCACCGGAACCAACGGCAAGGGCTCGACGTCGCAGATGATCACGAGGCTGCTGATGGCGCAGGGTCTCACGGTCGGCACGTACACGAGCCCGCACCTCGAACGTCCGAACGAGCGGATGAGCCGTGATTGCGAGACCATCAGTGACGAGGAGTTCGCCGAACAGGTCGCCGCGGTCGCCGACCTCGAGATGCTCACGGGCGTTCGGCCCTCGTACTTCGAGATCACGACCGCCGCTGCATTTCGATGGTTCGCCGATCTTGCCGTCGATGTCGCCGTGATCGAGGTGGGCGTGTTGGGTCGGTGGGATGCGACCAACGTGTGCGATGCGCAAGTCGCAGTCATCACAAACATCGGGATGGACCACAACGAGTTCGCCGGCCCCACCAAGGGGCACATCGCCGCCGAGAAGGCGGGGATCATCAAGCCGGGAAGCACCGTCGTGGTCGGCGAGACCGATCCCGAACTGCTGCACTACTTCACCGACGCTGGCGGCGACAGCTTGCTGCAGCGCGGCGAGCAGTTCGACGTGCTCGAGAACCAACTGGCGCTCGGTGGCCGCATGGTCGACCTGCGCACCCCGACCACTATCTTCACCGATGTGTTCGTGCCGCTGCACGGTCGCCACCAAGGCGACAACGCAATCGTCGCGTTGACGGCCGTCGAGGCCTTCTTCGACACACCGATCGCCGACGACGTGGTGCGTGAGGGGTTTGCCAACGTGCGGATGCCAGGTCGCTTCGAGGTGCTCGGTCATCAGCCGTTGGTGATCGTCGACGGCGCGCACAACCCGCCGGGTGCCGACTCGTGCGCGCAAGTCTTCTTCGACGACTTCGATCCGGCCGGCCGCAAGATCCTGGTCGTCGGGATCCTGAAAGGGCGCGACGCGAAAGAGATGCTGTCGGCGTTGCGCGCCGACGAGTTCGATGCCGTTTTCACGTGCACCGCACCAACCCCGCGCGGCATGACATCCGCAGACCTTGCCGCCGCGGCTCGCGCCCTCGGTTGCGACGTGGTCATCGAATGCGACACCGTCGAGGATGGCTGCGACCGGGCCATCCGCTCCGCCGAGCACGACGATGCCGTGCTGGTCACCGGCTCGCTCTACGTGGTCGGGTCCGCTAGACCACACCTCCGCAAGATCGTCTGAACGTCGCCTGGCGGTGTGAGTCGGAATCCGCGTCGGGCGCGGGAACTGGCTCACACCGGATTGGACGGCGGAGCCGGTGTGAGCCCGATGTCGCGTCCGGCGCGGGAACGGGCTCACACCGGGTGGCACGGCGGGTTTCGTCACTGACGATTCACGAGGGGCGGGGAGGCGGGTGGGTGCCGGTAGCGTCATCGGCCATGTCTGATCGCACCCTCGTCCTGCTCAAGCCCGACACCGTCGAACGTGGCCTCGTCGGCGAAGTGCTGCGGCGCTTCGAATCCAAGGGCCTTACCATCGTGGCGCTGGATTTGCGCACCCTCGACGCCGACACCTTGGCTCGCCACTACGAAGAGCACGTCGGCAAGGGCTTCTACGCAGACCTCGTCACCTTCATGAGCCGCGGCCCCGTCGTCGCCCTGGTGTTGGAGGGTCCGGAGGACACGTGGGAGGTCGTGCGCAACACGATGGGCGCCACCAATCCGCGCAAGGCAGACCCCGGAACGATTCGCGGCGACCTAGGCATCTTGTTCACCGAGAATCTGGTTCACGGAAGCGACTCGCTGGAGTCCGCGCAGCGCGAGATCGGCATTTTCTTCCCGAATCTGTAACAAACTGGCGCTCCGCTACACTGGGGCGACCTGCGCCGATCGTGGCGCCAGGCAAGTTCGTGCACGGTCGAACCGGCGGTGCGGAGGTAGTGATGGCCAGGACTAACCCATTAGCGCTTGGTCGTGACCTCGCCCTCGTGCTGGGCACGGCCAATACTCTGATCTACTCGCGTGGTCAAGGCATTGTGCTCAACGAGCCGTCGGTGGTGGCGATCGACATCAGCGACGGGCGACCTGTCGCCGTCGGGCTCGAGGCGAAGCGGATGATGGGCCGCACACCTGGGCGGATCAAGACCATTCGTCCGCTGAAAGATGGCGTGATCGCCGACTTCGAGGTCTGCGAGAAGATGCTGCGGTTCTTCATCCAGAAGGTGCATGCCAGTCGCTGGAGCAAGCCGCGCATGGTGATCTGTGTGCCGTCGGGCATCACCGGCGTCGAGCAGCGCGCCGTGCAAGATGCCGCCGAATACGCGGGAGCGCGCAAGCCCGTGCACATCATCGAGGAGCCCATGGCTGCAGCGATCGGCGCCGACATGCCGGTGCACGAGCCCAGCGGCAACATGATCGTCGACATCGGCGGTGGCACCACGGAGGTGGCCGTCATCTCACTCGGTGGCATCGTCACCGCGCAATCGGTGCGAGTTGCCGGCGACGAGCTCGACGACGCCATCATGCAGTACGTCAAGAAGGAGTTCTCGCTGGCCATCGGCGATCGAACCGCCGAAGAGATCAAGATCCACATGGGCTCTGCGTGGCCGCTCGACGAGGAGCTCACGGCCGATATTCGTGGCCGCGATCTCATCAGTGGCCTGCCGCGCACAGTCCCATTGACCACCGAGCAGGTCCGTGAAGCCCTCGCCGAGCCGCTATCGGCGATCGTCGATGCCGTCAAGACCACGCTCGACAAGACACCGCCCGAACTGGCGGCCGACATCATGGAGCAAGGCATCATGGTCACTGGCGGAGGCGCGTTGCTGGCCGGGATCAACCGACGTCTCAACCACGAGACAGGCATGCCGATCAAGATCGCCCACGACCCGCTCTACAGCGTCGTGATCGGCTCCGGGCGAGCACTCGAGAACATCGACGCGATGCGCGGGTTGATGTCGCTCGGTGGCGACGACTAGACGACTCGGACCTCGTGCTTTCGTCGTTGAGCCGCCGCCGCGTCGTTGTGCTGCTCATTTTGACGTCACTGCTGTTGATCACACTCGACCGCCGCGGCAACAACGCGTTCATCGACAAAGCCCGCCAGGCGTTCGCAGTGATCCTTCGCCCGTTCGACATTGCCGCTGACGCCGTGTCGAATCCGATCGCCAACGCCTGGTACGGCATCACGAACTACGACGATCTGCGCGCAGAGAACGATGCGCTGCACGACCAGATCGAGCATCAGAAGGGCGCCGAGATCGAGGCGCAGACGGCTATCACCAAGTTCTACGAGTTGCTGAAGCTCTACCGCCTCACCTCGGTGCACAGTTACAAGAGCGTCATCGCCCAGGTCGTGGGCGAAGCCCCGAGCAACTTCCAGAACACCGTCGAGGTCACTGTCGGCACACGCGACGGCATTGCCGTGGGCATGCCGGTGACCGATGGGGCCGGGCTGATCGGCAAGGTGACGAAGGTCTACCCGGACCGCAGCGTGGTGATGCTGATCACCGACCCGCAGTTCTCGGTGCAGGCCCAGGTGCTCAGCCGCGTCGACGAGGAAGAGGGCACAACGACTACGTCGGGCCCGCCGAACACGGCCGTCAGCGGCCGCCCGCTCGACACGACCACATCGACCAGCACCACCACCACGACCGCCCCACAGTCGTCCACGACCAGCACCACGACAGCGCTCGATGCGACGACGCCGGGACAGACCACGACATCGACGAGCTCGACCACCACGACGACACTGCCCGAGATCACTGTGCGTCGCGAGACGGGCGACATCGACGGGCAGGGCGCCACCCGACCGCTGTTGTTCAGCCTTATCGACGACACCGCGCTGACCAACGTGAAGGTCGGCGACACAGTCGAGACAGCCGGCGGTACGAAGAGCTTGGCGCCCCAAGGAATACCGATCGGCAAGATCACGGCCGTCACCCAGAGGCTCGGGAGCAGATCGCCGATCGTCGAAGTGGAACCCAATGCCCGGCTGACACAACTCAACTTCGTCAGCGTGGTGCTGTTCGTTCCCAACCAGGCCGCCATCTGAGTCGTGCGTTCGCTGCCCTTCGCCCTCTTCACGCGCCTGATCCCAGTTGCCCTGGTCGTCCTGGCAATCCAGCGCACGGTCTGTGCCACGTATCGAGTCGAGGGTGTTGCCGTGCAGGTCGTACTGGCCCTCGCCGCGGGGGCGGGCGCTGGCGCAGGCTCGGAACGCGGCGCCTTCGCCGGCTTTGCCTTGGGGATGATGTACGACCTCGGCGTCGGTACGCCGTTGGGGCTCACCGCACTGGCCTACGGGCTGGCGGGGTTGACCTCGGGCTATGTGCTCAGCATCACCCCCGACCCGCAGTGGTGGCTCGCAGCGATCTTCGTCGCCATCGGATCTGCGGTGGGGGAGGGGGCGATCCCCGTTGTAAAGTTCCTGACAGGTCAAGAAGGTTGGCTGACGGATCGTCTGTTCGTCGTCATTCCTGTGGTCACCGCCGCGGCAACGCTGCTGAGCCCGCTGTTCGTGCCACTGGGACGGTGGTGTTCCGGCGTGAAGCGACGGACGTGGAGGGCTATCCCCGAGTGAGCGGCACATCTACGACGGTCCGGGTGCTGCCCGTCCGATCGGCGCGCAGACCACAATGGTGCCATGGCGATCGATAAACGCACCACCCGCTTGGGGATGTTGGCGCTTGTTTCGACGCTCTTGATCGGTGCTCTCGGAACGCGCCTGTGGTTCCTGCAGGGTGTCGAGGCCGCCTCGTACCAAGCGAAGGTGTCGGCGGCGAAGCTGCGCGAAGTGTTGATCCCGCCCGAGCGTGGGCGCATCTTCGACGCCAAGGGTCGGATCATGGCCGACAACCAGCGCATCCTCACCGTCGCCATCGACTGGAGTGTGATCCGCAAGCCGAAGGACCGCGAGGCACTGTTCAATCGCTTGTCGGGTCCCCTGAAGGTTCCGGTCATCGACCTGCAGCGTCGGTACGAGCCTTGCTTCGGGGAGCCGACCATTCCGCGGTGCACCAAGGGCCAGCGTTACAGCACACTGCTGCCGTTGCCGCTGAGAGAAGACGTCGACGAAGACACCGTCACGTACCTTAAGGAGCGCAGCGAAGACTTCCCTGGTATCCAGATCGTCGAGCAGTGGAAGCGGGTGTATCCGTACTCCCCGCTGGCCAGCCATGTCGTCGGCTATCTCGGTCCGATCACCGAAGAGACCCTGCGCGACTACAGGGACAAGGGCTACAACACCAATGAGCTGGTCGGTTCGTTCGGTGTCGAACTGTCGATGGAAGACACGCTGCACGGTTCATGGGGCAAGCAGGTGTTCGAGGTCGACGCTGCTGGTGGCATCGTTCGCGAAGTGATCGACGAACACGTCGACCCAATCGCCGGCCGCGACATCCAACTGACCATAGATCTCGAACTTCAGCAATACGCCGAGCAGGCGCTCGAGACCAAGCTGAAGCAACGCCGCAACCTGCCGACCGACATCCTCGGTCAAGACATCGCCGCCCACAACCCGATCGATCCGAAGAAGCCCGAAGGTGTCGAGCGTGTGTATTCGAGCTCGAGAGAGTTCGGTACGCAAGAGTGGATCCAATACAAGGCGCCGGCCGGATCGGTCGTGGTCGAAGACAACTCCAACGGCCAGATCCTGGCGATGGCCAGCTACCCGCGGTTCGACAATCGGTGGATGGGTGCGATCGGCGGCGACAAGTTCGACCAACTGTTCGGCGAGAAGATCGACCCCACCACCGGCAAGGCCGACCCCGACAAGTCGGTGCTGGTCAACCGCGCCGTGCAGGGTCGCTACAACCTCGGGTCGACGATCAAACCGTTCGTCGCCTGGTCGGCGATGCACAGCGGTGTGATCGGGCCCAACGAGCCGTACCTCGACAGGGGCATCTACAAGCTCGAATCGATCCCCGACGACGTCTGCGCGAGCGGTGTGCGTTGCGAGTTCAAGAACGCCACCAACGTGCGCACCCAAAGATCGTCGTCGTACGGGCCGGTCACCGTGGCCGACGCCTTGGCGGTCAGCAGCGACGCGTTCTTCTACCGCCTCGGTGAGAAGTTCTGGATGATCGACGAGCACAA
>JANOCR010000274.1:0-12555 GCA_031412355.1 Ilumatobacteraceae bacterium
GTGGCCACACCGCCGCCCGCACCTTGGATCAGAACGGTCTCGCCCGGTTGCGCATTACCGCGGGTGAACAGCATGCGGTACGCGGTCGTCCACGCCACCGTGATGCAGCCGGCTTCGTCGAGACTCATGTACGCCGGTTTGGTCACCAGGTTTCGGGTCGGGACGATGGTGTATTCGGCGAACGATCCGGGGAAGCGCTCTGAGACCAGGGCGCGCCCTGGGTCGAACGATTCGTCCCCGTGACCGGCGTCGGGGTTGCCGAACGAGCCCGACACCACCATCTCGTTGCCGTGCTCGTCCCATCCGGCGATGTCGCATCCGAGAACCATCGGGAACTGGTCGGCACGTACTCCTACGCCACGCATCGACCATAGGTCGTGCATGTTGATCGACGTCGACGCAACACGCACCAAGGTGTGCCCATCGGGCGCGATTGGTTCTGGCCAGTCGTCGCGCAACTCCAGCATCGACAACGGCTTGTCCTCGTTGATACCGGTCGCGACCGCTGCCCTCACGTGTCCCCTTTCCAGATCGGTGGCGACACCGTAGCTCTGGGAAACTCTCCGACCATGTTCGACAACCCGTGGGATCCACGCCTGCGCAGCGACCTCACCGCCAACGAGAAGGCCGTGCTGCACTTCATGAGCGACTGCATGCACGGCGACGATCTGTCGCTGGTCGACCGCTACGTGGCGGACGGGTACATCCAACACACGCCCGGCATCGGACAAGGGCGTGAAGGATTGCGGCACTATCTCAACGAGGTCGCGTGGAAGCGTCCAGGACGGCGCGAGTGGCGACCCATTCAACTGTTCGCCAGCGGCGACTTCGTGATCCTGCACAAGTTGCTGCCGGCTGTGGTCATCGCCGACTTTCTTCGGTTCGACGCCTTCGGCATGATGGCCGAGCATTGGGACGTGGTGCAGCCGCATCCCGAGGTCGACTACGACCCGCTGCGTCCCTCGGTCGAAAACCTCGATCGCTTCAAGGCGGTGTTCGGCATCACCGAGTAGTCCCTAGGCGCCGTCGACGACAAGGTCCGCAATCGTGCGCACGACGGTGCTGCTGAGCGCCAACTGTGTCTCGGTGCGGTTGACATCCGCAGACGCGACGACGCGCTGCAAGATCAGGTGGAGGTGATCGTTCGAGCGCGCCACGATGCGAACCAGCAAGTCGCCCGAGCCAGTCACGGTGTGAATCTCCATGATCTCAGGAATGGTGTGCAGATGAGCGACCACGCGTGTGTGCGAGCCCTGCGAGATGGCCAGCGTGGTGAAGGCCAACACGCCAAAGCCCGCGGTGACCGGGTCGATGTCGGGCCCGTAGCCGACGATGACCCGCCGCTCCTCCAACCGTCGCAAGCGGGTCAACACGGTGCCACGCGCGCATTCCAGAACACGCGCCAAGTCAGACACCGTGGAGTGCGGCGCAACGCGCAACCTGCCGATCAAGCGCCGATCGAGCGAATCGAGCCCCTGCTCACGACCATCCAAGTTGATCACCTTCCATCGCCAGCGCGCTTCCCTGATCGCTCACACTGCACAATATCTCATCAATTCCAGTCCATATCGATCAGAACTCTTGACCACAACTGATCAGCTTGGTTTGATAGTAGCCATGTCGTTCATCAAAAAGGTCGATCACATCACCTACGCCTGCACCTCTGGAAGCATCGAGAAGTGGGCCTGGTTCCACATCGAGGTCGAAGGCGGCACATTGATCAACCGCATCGACGATGTTCGTCCCGGCGACCCCGACAGCAGCATGAAGATCTGGTGCATCGACTACGGCGACTTCGGCGTCGCCCTGATCGAGGGCATCGACCGCGCCAAGAAGTCGCAGGTCACCAAGTTCGTCGATCGCCACGGCGATCACGCATGTCAGCACGTTGCCTACGACACGTACGACCTCGAGAAGTTCCAGTCGCACATGCGCGACCTCGGTGGCTCGGCCCGCGGTGGCACGCTGGTGCGCAACGACGGCTTCGGGATGCTCAAGCAGATGTTCGCCCGTGGCTACTCAGAAGGCGATGCTGCCGAGGCCACCTTCCCCGAGTACGTGCAACGACCGTCGCTCGGCGATGCCGACGAGGTGCACATCACGTTCGCCGAGGAGACCGGCCGCGGCTTCTACGACCAGATCGAAGACGCTGTGGCCGCCGGCGACGAGGACCCGTTCTTCGACTTCTCGAAGATGCCCAGCGATTGGGAAGTGCCGGCGCCTCAGCCACCGATGGGTCGCTGATCGGGACGTTCGACCCCAAGCGACAGGGTCCGGCGCCTCTGCCGACGAAGCACGCCCATCGGTACCTTCGGGGTGTGACCTCGACTTTTCGTGTGACGATTCTGGCCGCGACGCTGGCCCTGCTGAGTGCGGCGTGCAGCGACGACCCGAGCGATGCTGCTGTGACGACAACCGTTGCGGCGGAGGCCGAGCCGACGACCACCACGACACCACCGCCGCAACTGTTCGACATCGTCGGTACTGCCCTGTCTGCAGGGGTCTTCACCCAACTCGCCGGACTTGTCGTCGACGCCGGCCTGGTCGACACGCTGCGCGGCACCGGGCCGTTCACCGTGTTCGCCCCCACGAACGACGCATTCGCGAAGGTGCCCATCGATGCGCTGCACTCGGTGCAGGACGACCCAGAGTTGCTGGCGACCGTGCTGACATTTCACGTCGTGCCCGGAGCGCTGAAGCTGGCTGACTTGCAGCCCGGAAAGCTGACGACGGTGTCGGGCCTCGACCTCGATGTGACGCGGCAGGGCGACAAGGTGTTGATCAACGGATTCGAGATCGCCTCGGGCGACGTGGTTGCCACTAACGGCATCATCCACGTCATGGGCGACGTGTTACTGCCACCCGGCTGACCTCGGTATACAGAGGCTCTATACCGGCAGGTCGCCGGTGGCAGTACGCGTCGAGCCATGGTCGCGGTAGGCGGCGATCGTGCGTTGGGCTATGCGCATCTGGTGCACCTCGTCGGCTCCGTCGGCGAAGCGTGCCCACCGGGCATGTTGGTACATGCCGGCGAGAGGGGTGTCGGTGGAGTAGCCGAGTGCGCCATGGACCTGGATCGAACGATCGATCACCCGCCCGAGCATGTTGGCGACGAAGTGCTTGGCCATCGACACCTCAGACTTGAAGTCGAGGCCCTGATCGATGCGATAGGCGGCGTGCAGCACCATCAACTTGGCCTGGTACAACTCCATCGTCGAGTCCGCGATCATCCATTGGATGCCCTGCTTCTCGGCGAGCACCGACCCATGGGAGTAGCGATACAGCGATCGGTCGACCATCATGTCGAGCGCGGTCTCGGCCTGGGCGATCCAGCGCATGCAGTGAGCGAGCCTCGCGGGCCCGAGACGGTATTGGCCCAGCAGGTGGCCCTGGCCTCGACCGCCCAGCATGTTGTCGTTCGGTACGCGGAGGTCCTCGATGACGATTTCGCTGTGGCCGGTGCCGCCGTGCATGGTCTCGACCTCGCGCACGCGGTTCCATCCCGGCGACGGGATGTCGACGATGAACGCTGTATTGGCCGCTTGCGGCAGATCCGGGTTGTCCTCCGTTCGCGCCAGCAGGATCGCGAAGGTGGCCCGACGGGCGTTGGAGATGAACCACTTGTGACCGTTGATCACCCATTCGTCGCCGTCCTGCACCGCTGTGGTGCGGATCAGCGTGGGGTCGCTGCCGGCGACCTCGGGCTCGGTCATCGCGAAGCAACTCATCTGGTGGCCGTCGCACAGCGGCCGCAGATACTTCTCTTTCTGCTCGGGCGTCGCCCAGTGCAACAGGGTGTGCATGTTGCCTTCGTCGGGAGCCTGACAGTTGAGCACGAACGGGCCGTACGAGGCTTTGGCCGCCTCGGCTTGCACCATTGCCAATTCGACATGGCCAAGCCCCATGCCACCCCACTCCTTCGGCATCTGCGGCAGCCACAGCCCGGCGTCCTTGGCGGCTTGGCGCATGCCGATCAACAGCGACACGTACTCCTTGCGATCCATCCGCTCGGGATCGCCGATCTGTGACGCCGAGATCTGGGCCTCGCCGGGTTTGACGATCTCGTCGACGAACGTCCTGACGCGCAGCCGGATCTCTTCCAACTCGGGCGACAATGTGAAATCGATGGCCATGGCGGTCATCGTCGCATCTGTGTCCCGTGATGTACGAGCCGCGCAAGGGTCCTAGAAACCCATCAAGCGCGCCGGTACCTCTTTGAAGTCGAAGGAGTCGGCTGCTCCGGCGTCGAACATCCATTTCATGTTGATCAATTCATCTGCGGTGGTGCCTTGATTGACGGGCAGCATCTCGCTGGCCCCGATCTGGGACTGGTCTGCTTCGGAAACCAGTCGCAAGATGAGTGCTCGGGCCTCGTCGCCAATTCCTGGCTCGATACGAAACTCGACAGCACCAACGATCGTCGAAACGATCAGGCTCGACTTCACACGACCTGGCTCGTACGTCACTGTGGTGATCGACGTCATCGGCGCCATCTGAATGATCCATTGCCGCCCGACCAGCGACCACTCGAGCCGACTCTTCTGAACCCGCACGCATGCGCTGCTGCCTCCGACTCGCGCCGAGAACTGCATGAGTGGGCCCGAAGCTTGAATCATGGGTGCGTCCAGTGTCATGCCGTGGTGTCCCCTGCGACGGCCCGCGCTAAACGCGCCTTGCCCAAGTCTTGCCACAACACGACACTCAACGGCATCGGTGACCACTCACCGCGATGGCGTCGACAAAGTTTGAGATACCTCTCACTAACTCGCGTGTTTATGCCGAGGACATCGCGTTCGAGACGTCGACGAGCGCCGCAACCGAGCTGAAAAACCGAGGTGCCCCCGCCGATTACTCCGGCCGGGGCACCGTCAGGCTCTTTGACGGGTGGAGGTGCGGGGAATTGAACCCCGGGCCTCAACAGTGCGATTGTTGCGCTCTGCCAACTGAGCTACACCCCCGTTGGAGATCCTGAGTGTATGTCAGCGATGGGTGAGACGGCACGCCGTGAGGCGTGCTGGCTCACGCGGGCTGGCTCACGCGGCGTTGAACCAGTTGGTGTCGGTATCGCGAACGACCTCGAGCGACCGGATCTGCACCAGCTTGTAGCAGTAGCCACACAGCGACATGAATGCAAAGGCGAACGCGTAGACCATGGTGTTGGCCTTTGTCGTGGCCGCCAGGAAGGCGGTGACACTTGTCGCTAGGACAAGCATGAAGAAGATGTTGGCGCGCCGACGGCGTAGCAGTTCGCGCTGGCTGACCTTGTGCAGGTGGGCCTGTCGGTGCTGGCCACCACTGCGATCGATCGTCGCAGCGTGCATGCGCTGGCCTGCAACTGCCGGAGTAGCCGCACGATGCATCTGGCCCGGGCGGCCGGGCGCAGCGGGACGAGACAATGGGGACGGGGCCAAGGGGCGACCCATCGAACGCATCGGCACCATGGTGCGAGTCGGAACGGCCCGCTGCAACGTAGAAAGTTGCCGGCGGAAGTCGGTTACCGAGGAATTGGGCCGGTTCTCAACCCTGGACCGCAGCAGCGGTGGAATCAGAACGGCCGCCCAAGCGGCTAGTACGGCCAAGAGCACGATCTTGCTCATCGACTACGCGATTCCCTTGTCAGACATCTGTTCACGATTCTTTCTGAGGTGCCACGCCGGCAAACACGACATTAACCGACGGCGGTGTTTCATTACGAATCTACTACATTCGTAACACTGGCTGACACGCTATCAGCACGACGGTAGGTACCGGACCTCCCTCCTGTCTTCTCCCACAGTGCCAGTTCGCCGATCACCATCCCCCGATCGGCCGACTTGCACATGTCGTAGATCGTCAGCGCGGCAATCGAGCAGGCGTGCAACGCCTCCATCTCCACACCGGTGCGATCGACCGTGTCGACCTGGGCCTCGACCGCCACATGGTCGTCACCGATCTCGAAGTTGATGTGCACCGAGCCGACCAGCAGCGGGTGGCACAGCGGAATCATGTCGCTGGTGCGCTTGGCAGCTTGGATGCCCGCGACCCGGGCAACCGCCAATACGTCACCCTTGTTCACCTCACGGTTGGCGATGGCGGCGGTCGTTTCAGGTGCCATGAACACCTTGCACCGGGCGACGGCGCGACGGTGCGTCGGATCCTTCGGGGTGACGTCGACCATGCGCGCCCGTCCCATGGGATCGAGGTGGGAGAAAGCGAGATCGCTCATCTGGTTCGTAACACTAGTGAACGCGACAGGGGGTCGCTCGACTTCGCCAGGCACTCGGCTCCCTTCGCAGCGTTTGACGACTCCGGCACCGATACGGGGCGCCAGTCATCAGACGCACTACGCACGCAGATGCGTCTGATGACTCCGGCACCCATGCGGGGCGCCAGTCGTCAAACACTTTGGGGCCAGGGGTGCAGCTGGGGCCGATGACAGATGGCTCTAGCCGGTCTGCACCGGGCCGGTGTCGACGACCTCGAAGGCCGTGCCGGGTATGCCCTTCAACTGGTTGAGATCGTCGTCGTTCCAACCGGGGTCGGGTGCGCCCTGGAAGAACCAGTTGCTGCCATTGTCGGCGACGATCAGTCCGAAGCGCTGCATGGCCGTGGCGATCACTCTGGCCTGGCCGCTGAGCGCTGCCACGTCGAAGTCGGCGCGCAGGCGCAGGCGCATGCCCATTGCAGGCAGCGTGGGGTCGGTGTTGCCCGAGGCGAAGTGCGTGGCGGGAAGGATGAACCCGCGCTGCGTCTGCGAAAAGGTGACGCGAATGGCGTGGTCGATGAGGCCGGCAGCAACCTCGTCGAAGCGCACCAGGCCGGGCAGGATCGGCAGACCCGCTGCGTCGGCGCTGGTCCAGCCCAACGGCCGCAGCGCACCGGTCAGCAGATCGAACTTCGCTCCGGATTCCGCGACCCAACCTGCACCTTCGCGGCGGCCCACGAACAGTTCGTACAACTGGCAGGTCTGTTGCTGAACCACCAGCACGTGACGGTCACCCCCGACGCCACCACCCTCCACGGGGGCATCGAGCGGGATCGGGAAAGGCCCCGGATCGCTCTCGTCGCCGTACGCGTCGTAGCGGATCGGAACCGCCGGTTGCGTCGGCGGCACGACGACGTAGGGGATGCCGTACAACGGGTTCTCGCCGAAATCCGGATGCAGGTTGTCGCTGCCGATGGCCTGGATGTGGCTGATGATCTGGCCGCTCAGCGGATGCAGCGACGCCGAGGCGATCTCCCTGTTCCACGAGTTGTCCGCAGGGAACACCGGGCATCCGCCGACGCGCGGTCCCGGCGGGGTGAGCCGATCCGCCGGCTCGGTTGCAGTGGCGCTGTCGACGATCGAGTTCGGAGCCGCTGACGCCACTGCGGCAACGCCCACGGCAATGGCAGCGAAGGCCGCGATCGGCCAGCGACGCACCATGACGCGGGTCAGCCGCCGATCTGGCTCATCGTTCGCTTGGGTCGCACGAACGACACCTGGTTGATCTGGTGCCCTGCCCACTTCGTGCCGACTGCGCGCTGGATCTCTGCTGCCATGGCATTGTCATCGGCACCATCACGCATGAGCTTTCGGAAATTGAACTCCGTGGTCGCGAACAGGCACGTGCGGAACTGGCCGTCGGCTGTCACCCGCACGCGGTCGCAGTCGCCGCAGAACGGCTTGGAGACCGAGGGGATCACGCCGACCGTTCCGTGGCCGTCGAGGTATCGCCAGCGATCGGCCGGTGCCGCGCCGCGAGACTTCATCTGCTCGAGGGGAAAGACCTGATGGATCGCGGTGACGATCTCGTCTTGCGTGACGACTTGGTCATTGATCCAATGACCGCCGGCGTCGAGGGGCATGTACTCGATGAATCGCACCTCGACATCGTGGTCGCGTCCGAAGCGAGCCAGATCGACGATCTCGTCGTCGTTGATGCCGCGTTGCACGACGGCGTTGATCTTCACCGGAGAGAACCCGGCTTGCTTGGCTGCTTCGATGCCGTCCAGTACCCGAACCAGTTCGTCGCGACGAGTCATCTCCACGAACCTGTCGGCGCGCAACGTGTCGAGGCTGACGTTGACGCGGTCGAGGCCTGCCTGGCGTAGTTCGTGGGCCAACAGCCGGAACGTGGCCCCGTTGGTGGTAAGGCCCAGATCTGGCGCCCGGCCGGCCCGCGGCGAACGCGACGTAGACGGCACCCGCAACGTGGCCAACTTGCCGACCAGCACCGGGAGGTGGGCCCGCACGGTGGGCTCGCCACCGGTAAGCCGCAGGCCATCGACCTCGAAACGCTCGACGAAGATCCGAGCCAGTCGCTCGATCTCTTCGAAGGTGAGCACCTCGCTGCGCGGCAGCCAGACCATGCCCTCTTCGGGCATGCAATAGGTACAGCGAAAGTTGCAGCGATCGGTGACCGAGATACGTAGGTCACGAATGGTGCGTCCGAAGGGATCGACCAAATCCATGTCGGTCAGGCTACCGAGAGGAGCATCGTGATGACGGAGCCGCCGGGCTCGACGCCGTCGCCGTCGGGAACGATCGCAATGGCATCGGCCAGCGAAGTAGCCGCTAGCTGATGGCTCCCCTGGGCACCGACGGAGCTGATGTGGTACCTGCCGTCGGCGGCAAACGAGCCGGCAACCCGCATGTAGTGGGTCTTGCCGTCGGTGCGTCGCCGCAATCCCTCGTCGGCGACGGCAACCACCATCGTGCGATCGAGGTTGCTGTGCCCCATCATCTTGCGCAGCGCAGGCCGGGCGAACAACTCGAAGCTGACCATCGAACTCACCGGGTTGCCAGGGAGGCCGAACACAGGCGTGAGGCGATCCCCTGCGGCCAGCAACCCGAAGGCGAACGGCTTGGCCGGCTTGATGGCGATCTGCATCCAGCGCATGTCGGCGATGCGCGACAGCACGGCTTTCACCACGTCGTACTCCCCCATGCTGACCCCACCACTGGTGACGATGGCGTCGTACGACGCGGCGGCATCGCGCAGCACGGCCTCGAGCGTTGGTTCGTCGTCGCGGACCACGCCGAGATCGATTGCCTCACAACCTGCATCGGCGACCAGCGGCAACAGCATGGTCTTGTTGCTCTCGCGGATCTGCCCGGGGCGCAGCACCGACCCATCGCTGATCAACTCGTCGCCCGTCGACAGGACGGCGACGCGAGGCGTGCGAAACACCCGAACCCGGCGAGCGTTGACGCTGGCGAGCACGCCGGCCACCGCAGGTCGCACCACTGTGCCTGCTTCGAACAACGCTGTCCCGATGTGCACGTCGTCGCCGACGCGGCGCACCGAAGTGCCGGCCGTGACGGAACTGCGAACCAACACGTCGTCGCCTTCACGTTCGGTGTCTTCGACCATCACCGATGCATCGGCACCGCCGGGCATCGGCGCACCGGTCATGATGCGGATCGCCTCGCCTGGCTGCACGATCCGGTCCGTCGACCACCCGGCAGCGACCTCGCCGACGACTCGCAGCCGATTGGGTGCATCGGTCGTGTCGGCGGCTCGGACGGCATAACCATCAACCGCTGAGTTGGCGAACGGCGGCACGTCTTCTTCGGCGACAACGGCTTCTGCCAGCACAGCGCCGATGGCCTCGGGGATGGACACATCGACCACGTCGGAGACCGTGCAACGATCGAGCACATACTTGCGGGCGTCGTGTTCGCTGATCACGCCTCGAACGGTACCGTTTCATCGGTGAGCAGCTACACCGCATTGCCGGCCAGCGGTCATACGGCGCGGTGGGCGGTGTGGGACGGCGACGATATCGAGGTCACCGAGTTCATGTGGGAGAACGAAGGCTGGACCGTCAGTGGCCTGGTCGGCCGCGAGCGAGTGCAGTACGTCGTTCGCCTGACAGCTACCTGGCAGGTCCGCCAGTTCCTGCTGTTTCGCGATCTCGACGAGCCCGATCTGTGGCTGGCCACGGACGGCAGAGCACGTTGGGGCGAGATGAACGGCGCCCATCGGGTCGAACTCGACGGCTGCTACGACATAGACCTGGCGTGCACGCCGTTCACGAAATCCCTGGCGATCCGACGCCTACCACTCAACGTCGGCGACAGCGCCGAACTGCCGGTGGTGACGGTTGATGTGGAGACGCTCGACGTGCAGGCCGCCACACAGCGGTACACGCGGCTCGACACCCACCGTTGGAGTGTCGTGCACGGCGACCACTCCGTGGAGTTCGATGTCGACAAACACGGTCTGCTGCTGGACTATCCGGCCCGGTTCCGACGGGTCAGCTGAGCCGCTCGCGCAGGAAGGCCCCGAAATCGTCGCCAATCGCCGGGTCGTCGAGGGCGATGTCGACCACGGCGGTCAACCAGCCGAGCGGTGTTCCGGTGTCGTAACGGCGAATGCTCGACAGCACACCGTGGAACGGCCCCTTGGCGGCCTGCACACGCAACGCATCGGTCAGTTGGATCTCGCCGCCGCTGCCCGGCTGCACGCGCTCGATCTCGGCGAACACGTCGGGGGTCAGCACGTACCGGCCGATGATGATCAGGTTGCTGGGTGCTTCGGCGACGTTGGGTTTCTCGACCATCGTGCGGATCCCGATCACACCGGCCGAGTCGAGTTCGGTCGAAGGATCGATGACACCGTACGAGCTGACCTGATCGAGCGGCACCCGTTTCAGGCCGACCACGCTGCCCTCGGAGGATTCGCACAGCCTGGCCATCTGGTCGAGCAGTGACGAGTCACCCATCAACTCGTCAGGCAGCAGCACAGCGAACGGCTCGTCACCGACGGCATCGGCAGCGCATCCGACAGCGTGCCCGAGACCGAGCGGCTCATCCTGGTAGGCGAAGCTGACGCGCACGTCTCGGCCGATCGATTCGAGCCGGTCGGCCATCGCGTCGCGACCGGTCGACCTCAACTTGGCAAGCACCTCGTCGGACGATTGGAAGTACGCCTCGATGGCCGGCTTGTTGCGATTCGTCACCACCACGATGTGATCGATGCCGGCGCCCACCGCCTCGTCGATGATCAGCTGCAGCGCCGGGGTGTCGATGATCGGCAGGAGTTCTTTGGGTACCGCCTTGGTAGCGGGGAGAAACCGCGTCCCCAGCCCTGCTGCAGGGATCACGGCGGTACGAACCTGCATGCACAGATGTTACGGCGCGACGCGACCCGCTAGCATTAGCAGTCGATCAGTTCGACTGCTAATCGCACACGGCGGAGCCGATATGCCCACCTACGTTTACAAGTTCATCGACACCGGCGAGACCATCGAGGTGCAGCAAGCCTTCACCGACGATGCGCTCACCCACGCCGAGCATCCTGCGACTGGCAAGCAGTTGAAAGTCAAGAAGGTCTTCACGCCTGTGGGTGTCACGTTCAAGGGCGGTGGCTTCTACAAGACCGACAGTCGCGGCGGTAAGTCCAAGTCGTCGACGACCGCGACGCCATCATCCGAATCGTCCGACTCATCATCGTCATCGTCGTCCACCAACGGCAGTTCGACATCGAGCGACTCCGGCACTTCGTCGACGACATCGGCTGCGACGCCGTCGACGGCACCGGCCAAGACGACACCCAGCTCCGACTGAACTTGTCACTGCGCCGATACAGTCGGCCGCGACTTCCCCCAAATCGTTGATTCGATCCTGGCGAGGGAGGTCTCATGCACCAGCTCGCCTGGGCTCGCCTGATGATGGCGCGCCACCCGTGGGTCTACTGGCTGGCGATTCTCGCCATCGCGTGCACGGTCAGCATCGGTACCGCTCGTGCCTTGGGCGAGGTCGACGCCGCGCGGAGATCCTGGGGCCAGCAGCAAACGGTGTGGACAGCGACGATCTCCATCGAGCCGGGGCAGCCGATCACCGCTGAGCGTCGCAACGTTCCACGTGCTTTCGTGCCGGCCGGAGCCGTGGTCGACACTCCCAATTCGACCATCGCCCGCCAACGCATTGGTCCCGGCGAGATCGTCACCGTCACCGACGTTGCCGCGACGGGCACCGCTGCACTGATCCCCGCCGGTTCGGTTGCATTTGCGGTCGCCGCCACGGTCGAGCACTTCGCGGTCGGCGACCAGATCGTCGTCTACGCCGGCGATCAGTTCGTGGCTACAGGCGACATCGTGGGCGGCAGCGAATCCGAGCTAATGGTCGCGGTGCCGGCCGACGCTGCGCCGGCCATGGCTGCAGCCCTGCTTGCCGACGCGGTGACCCTCGCCCTCTCGCCGGACCCCTAGTCCTCAGCGCCAGCCGGCGGCCAGGACCACCAACACGACAACGCCGAGGGCGCACCGGTATATCACGAAGGGCATGAAACTGCGGGTGCGGATGAGGCGCAGGGTTCCCCATACCGCTGCCCATCCCGACAGCCCGGCGGTGATGATGCCGACGATCATGGGCACTCCCAGACCCGCGGGGATGCCGTCGCGGGCCAACTTCAGCAGCTTGTAAGCGACGGCGCCGGCAGTGACGGGAATCGCCATCAGGAAGCTGGCCCGTGCCGCGGCGTCGCGGGAGAACCCCAGGAACCGGGCTGCGGTCATGGTGATGCCCGATCGCGAGGTGCCGGGATTCAGGGCAAGCACCTGCGCTGCACCGATCTTCAGGGCATCGTC
>JANOCR010000275.1:0-2977 GCA_031412355.1 Ilumatobacteraceae bacterium
CAGGAGTCGACCCGCGCGTATCGAGCGAGTGGTCGAGGAGTCGCTGCGACTCTCCAGCCCGACGCAAGGCATGTTCCGCATCGCCACCCGCGATATCGAGTTGGCCGGCGTGATGGTGCCCGAGGGTGCCAGGCTGGTTCTCGTCTACGGTGCCGCAAACCGCGACGAGATCGTCTACCCCGATGCGGAGACGTTCGACCCCGATCGACCGAGATTGAAAGAGCACCTCGCCTTCGGCAAGGGCATCCACTTCTGCCTGGGTGCGGCCCTGTCACGACTGGAAGCTCGCGTCGCCCTGGGGTTGAGACAACGCAAATCGGACTCACACCGGTTCGATCACGGTCGAGGTGTGAGCCCGATCGCGCGTCGGTAGCGACACCCGACTCACACCGGTTCGATCACGGTCGAGGTGTGAGCCCGATCACGCGCCATTCGCGACACCCGGCTCACACCGAATCTCTTGAGCCGCCGCCGCCGCCGCGCCGCATCACGCCTGTTTGGGCGTTCTGGCTTCTATCGTTGAGCATTCACTAACGAGAGCTAGCCGTCATGACAGACCACGACATCAGTGGCCACGAAGAAGATTCACCCGAGACCAGCGAAGGTGCCGGTTTCGACACACTCGGCCTGCGCCCAGAGTTGCTGAAGACCATCAATGATCTGGGTTACGAAGAGCCGACGCCCATTCAACTCCAGACCATTCCGCATCTGCTCGCCGGCCGCGACCTTCTCGGTCAGGCGGCAACAGGCACCGGCAAGACCGCAGCGTTCGCCCTGCCAGCACTGCAGATGATCGACACTGCCGCGAAGGTGGTACCGCTCGCGCTGATCCTCGTGCCAACTCGCGAGCTGGCCATGCAGGTCAGCGAGGCGATCTTCCGGTACGGCCGCGAGCTTGGGGTCAAGGTCACGCCCATCTACGGCGGCCAACCCATCTTCCGGCAACTGCAAGCCCTCGACCGTGGCGTGCACATCGTTGTGGCCACTCCGGGGCGAGCGCTCGATCACATCGGCCGTGGTTCGTTGAACCTCAATTCCATCCGCACGGTGATCCTCGACGAAGCCGACGAGATGCTCGACATGGGCTTCGCCGACGACATCGATTCGATCCTGCAGGCCACACCCGAGCAGCGACAGACGGTGCTCTTCTCGGCAACGATGCCGGCCCGCATCAATGCCCTGGCACGCAAGTACCAGCGCGATCCCGTGCGCATTCAGATCGGCCGCAGTGACGCGACGCCTGGGACAGCTCTCGTTCGCCAGAGCGCCTACATGGTTCAGCGATCGCACAAGCCTGCCGCGCTCGGGCGCATCCTCGACATCGAAGGACCGAAGGCCACGTTGGTGTTCTGCCGAACGCGCATCGAAGTCGACCAGCTGACCGAGACCATGAATGGTCGCGGCTACCGCGCCGAGGCGCTGCACGGCGGGATGGATCAGCCGCAACGGGATCGCGTCATGGGTCGCCTTCGTGACGGCACGGCCGAGCTCCTGGTGGCAACAGATGTGGCCGCCCGCGGCCTCGACGTCGACACGCTGACCCACGTGGTCAACTACGACGTGCCGTCAGCGGCCGAGAGCTACGTGCATCGCATCGGCCGCGTCGGCAGGGCCGGCCGACAGGGCGTTGCCATTACGCTCGCCGAGCCGCGCGAACAGCGCTTGCTGTTCAACATCGAGAAGTTGACCAAGCAGAAGATCGCTATCGAGCGTGTGCCGACGGTTGCCGACCTGCGGGCCCGCCAGATCGAACAGACAGTCGCCGCCGTCCGCGAGGCGTTGGCCTCTGAGGATCTCGAGGACTACAACGACGTGCTCAACGCCTTGGCGGGCGAACACAACATGCGCACCATTGCTCTCGCCGCGGTGAAGTTGGCGCACGAGGCGGGTGGAGCCACGCTCGACGAGGCCGAGATCCCCGACTTCTCGCACAAGGTCGATCGTGGTCCCCGAACCGATCGGCCAGATCGGGGTGATCGTCACGGCGCGAAGGGCCCCCGATCGGCTTCGCCGAACCATCGTGGCGGCACGGTCGGCACAGCGTTCATTCATGTCGGCCTGGGCCGCAAGGGTGGCATCCGCCCCGGCGATCTGGTCGGGTTGATCGCCAACGAGAGCAACCTCAGCGGCCGCGAGATCGGGCCGATCAAGATCACCGAGCAGTTCTCGATCGTCGGAGTGCCCGAAGAGCGTGTCGACGACGTGATCGCATCGCTGCGGGGCAGCCTGCTGAAGGGCAAGCGACCCAACGCCAGGCGCTACACCGACTGAATCGACGACCGCCGCACCGACGTCCTTCGCAGGTCGGTAGTCGTCAATCGAGAACCGACGCCAGGTGCCAAGCCTGGCGGGTGGCGAAGACCATGCGTCGGGGAGCGTACGCGTCGCCGAGCAGATGTACGTTGGGGCGAGCGTGCTTCAGCGACAGATACAACCGGTTGTCGGGGACGGCTCCGCACGCCAGCACCACACTGTCGACGCCGTCGATCGACCATCGTCGATTGCTGTAGCTGTGCGCCAGTTCGACGCGGCCTGGTTCGACTCCGACCAGGCGAGACATCGGTTCGAAGCGTGCGCCTTCGCGGTCGAGCCTGGCAAGGATCGCGCCGACCGTGTACTTGCCGACCAAGGGTGACGGTCCGTTGGTGCGGTAGGTGACGGTGACGCGATGGCCCAGACCGCTGAGATGATCAGCGACAGCGAGCGGTGCTGCCCTGTCGTCCTCCGAGACGATCACAACGTGACTGCCGAGCGCGACACCCCCGGCCAACACATCGGCGGCCTGATGCACGAATGGCGCGGTGACGCCGGGCACGTCGATCGCGCGCGGTACAGCACCGGTCGCCACCACGACGACATTGGGGTCGACGATGTCGATGTCGTCGAGCGTTGCCTCGTGCTCCAACTCGACCTTCACGCCAAGACGCTTCAGCCTTGCCTGTTGCCACCGGATCCACTCGGCGAAGCGCGAGTTCAT
>JANOCR010000276.1:0-5093 GCA_031412355.1 Ilumatobacteraceae bacterium
CTCGTGAAGCTCCGGCGTTGGCCGCACCGCGTGCATGGGACGCGATGCACCCGTCGCAGCGCAGAGTGATGGATATGCCGAGCGCGATCAACTCTTTCGTCTTCTTGTCGAGCACACCGGGCGCCATCGCTGCCGTGCTCAACGCGGCGTAGCCCTTGTACACCTCGGGAATCGCTTGGCGCAGGGCCCTTCCCAATGGGACTACGTCGTCGAGGACGGCCTTACCGTGAAAGTGCTCGCTCATGTAGAGAGGATACGCGTCGCACGAGTCGCCCTGATCATGCAATCGTCAATACGACTAACGTGCAGCGATGACGATCGTGAAAGGTGGCAATGACGGATCGGTGTTACTCATACAGGGCGTGCCCGACGGCAAGGTGACGAAGAATCGCATGCACCTCGATCTCCGCTAGCGCGACCCAGACGAGAATGGACACGCCGCAGCAACGAACCCTGATCCGGTTCATGCTCGTCTCGCTGGTTGCGGCGCTGACGACCATCGTGTTGAAGGTGTTGGCGGCCGTCGTGACGGGGTCAGTCGGCTTTGCCTCTGACGCGATGGAGTCGGGTGTGAACCTGATCGCCGCGGTCGTCGCGCTGTGGGCGTTGCGCTTGTCGGCGCGACCGCCAGATGCTGTTCATCACTTCGGTCACGGAAAGGCGGAATACGTGTCCGCCGCCTTCGAGGGCGCAATGATCTTCGTCGCCGCTGCAGCGATCGTGTGGACATCGGTTCAGCGGTTGCTGGACCCCCAGGCCATCGAGCGGGCGGGTCTTGGCCTCGTGTTGTCCACTGCGGCCGCTGTCGTCAACCTCGTGGTCGGGCTGATGCTGTTGCGCGCCGGTCGTCGCCACCGTTCGATAACGCTCGTCGCCGACGGGAAGCATCTGTTGACAGACGTGGTGACGTCGGTGGGTGTTCTGGTCGGCGTTGCCCTGGTCGCGATCTTTGATTGGGAGGCACTCGACCCGATCGTGGCATTGCTCGTCGGCATCAACATCTTGTACACCGGGTATCGCCTGCTGCAGCGATCTGTCAGCGGCATGCTGGACGCGGCGTTGCCGGCAGCAGACATGGCAGAGATCGAGAGGGTCCTCGATCGATACCGCGACGCCGACGGGGTCGAGTTCCACGCCCTGCGCACGCGTGAAGCAGGACGGCAACGTTTCGTGTACGTGCACTTACTCGTCCCCGACGACTGGACTGTGAAGGTGGGTCACGACATGTCGGAGCGACTCAAGAACGACATCGCGGAGGTGCTGCCGGGTGCGACGAGTTTTGTTCACATCGAGCCACGCGACGACCCGGCGTCGTACGGCCATGACCGCCTGCCGCAGCCCGTCCCGCCTCTCGAGCGGCCAACGCTCGGCTAAGCCTGAGCGACGGAGCGGGCCCTGGCAACGACTGCCCTCTGGAGCGAGCACGCATTCACGGGTGCAGGTAGAAAACCTTGCTGACGATCTTCCACTCGTCATCGATCTTCACGAGATTGAAGAAGTCTGTAAAGCGGTGGCCCGTCCAATTTTCGATGTCCAGCCGCACGCTGGCTGCGGTGCCGACCACGTCGATCCTGGTGACGACGCACTCGATGTCGGTGGCGGGACCGTTGCCGTCGTTCCAGTCGAAGAGACCCTGAATCGGCCCCGAGAAGAGGTCGGGACCTACGTATCCGCAGATGGTGGCACCGTCCTCGAACGCAGGCTTCATCGCCGCACCCTTGCCTGTCCGCGCACCGTCGAGGTAGGTCTCTATCACTTTGGTGATTCCGTCGACGTCGTTGACGTCGTTGGCATCGTTGGTCGAGGTGGTGGCGGTCTCGGACATGTTTACCTCCGGGTTGGTGTGGAAGCTGGCGTGGCGTGGAGAATGCTTTGAAAGCCGACGCAGCGTACTGCAGTTCCAGCGAGGCGCTCGCCAGCTCTCTGCGCGGGCAAGAATGGAAAGGTGGGGGAGGGCGACATGCTCGTCATGGGCGGGGCGTGCCAGCGGAGACACCAACCCGACCTTCTATGACCGCCGGCATTCAGGACGACCAGAGCGGAGCCGGGAATTGTCCGAAACCCGACCGGATGGAACGCCAGCATGCTGGCCCCAAAGTCGTCGATGAGCTGGTCCATCGACATCGGTCATCTCCATGGCGCCCCCCTTCACACCTGGGAACAGCCAAAGTCGAGCAATCCGAGATGCGACGGGCTCCGAACAACTGTTGGAGCCGCGAGATCATCTGGCGGCCATTGAAGGAGAGAACATGATTCCGATGAAGAGAAGTGTCCGTATCGCCGCGGTGTCCACCGCTGCGCTCGTAACAGTCGCAACCCTCAGTGCGGGTACTGCCTCTGGCAAAGCGACGGACTCGCCCAGCTCGACCAAGACCGTGTCGCTCACCGCGGAGCTGACCGAATTGAACGGGTCCGGCGCGTCCGGCACAGCCACCGCGATCGTTCGCAACCAGCTGATCCGCCAGATCGACGTCCAGGCCGAGGGCCTATCGCCCGATGCCCCCCACGCGCAGCACATCCACTACGGCAACGACGCGCGCAACGAGTGCCCAACATTGTTCGATGATACCGATGGCGACGGGCTGCTCAATACGGTGGAGGGATTGCCGGCGTACGGGCCCGTAGTCGTCTCGCTGACGACCGTCGGAGACACCAGCCCGACCAGTGTGTTGGCCGTGACGCGCTACCCCGTGTCAACGAACGGTGCCTATTCGTACAGCCGCAAGAACATCGAGTTCACGGCGGTGTCGGGCACCGGTTATGCCGGCGGAACGGGTACTGCCAAGCAGATCGCTGACTCGGTTCGCGAGGGCGAGGGAATCGTCGTCATTCACGGCGTCGATTACAACGGCAACGGCGTGTACGACGGCGAGCAGATGAGTGAACTCGACCCCTCGTTGCCCCGTGAGGCAACCGATCCCGCAGCGTGCGGAATCCTGGGCTGACCAACCTGTCCTTTCTCGCAACTGCCCGCCTCGTCCAGAGGCGGGCGGTTGCGCGTCGGGTCGACGTATTCACCCCGCCGCATCGTCTTGCAGGCGGCGCTGCGCGTCATGATCGCGCTTGCCCCGTCGTGGACCGCGACGTCACTTTGGATCTCGGCGAGTGTGTGCGCGAAACAGAAACACACGCTCTCGACGACATCGTCGTTGTCGCGATCGCGTTGCGCTACGCCGCACGGCGTATCCCACCCGAGGCGCTGATCGATGCTTGGCCGGCGGAACGTCGCATCCTTGAACGCCTGGCCCCGACGACGGCAGCCCACACAATGGATCACACAATACGTGGAGACCTCGGCGAGCAATTCGTCCCGCGTGAAGCTGACCGCGACACCACTTGAAACGCGTCGGCGTTGCCGCCGTGGGATGTCGAGTCGACCAGTGGCCCGATTACCTTGCTGCGGTCGGTGAGAAAATGCCGGACTACGTCGAGCATCTCCATGGCCAAATATCTACACGTTCGGATTTTCCCTTCTCGCGGCTCAGGTGATATCACGTCAAGCACGATTGACAACTCGAGAGGGGGCCACATGGTTGCGTGGTTCGGCTGGTGTTATGCGCCGGATTGGATGGAGGACACGTACGTCGCGGGTCACGGAGCCGGTCGCTATTACGACTCCAACAGCGCGGTCCACGATCTCGGCCGGTTTCGGGTGCAGTCGGGGCACGTCACGATCGTCGACGCCCGACCCAACCTCATGCACGTCACGTGGCAGCTCATTGCGCTCAGGACTGATGGCACACCGTTCAACCTGCCGGCCGCCGGCTATCACGTGAAGCTGTACCACTGGTACGACATCGCCCCGGACGGCGGTTCGGTGAGTTTCAACTCAGGGAACTGGGACAACCTCGTCGAGGAAGCGGAGGACAGCGGGCTGCTGCGAGACGACGTCGTCGATGCCGACACCGAGCTGCGCCCCTACTCGGACGAGCTCGCCAACAGCTTCTGCGAGTACCTGCGCGAGGCCTGGGAGATCGGCAGCACCTCACAGAACAACTGACGTCGAGTTGCCGCCTGTCGTATGGGCCTTTCAAGCAGTTCCTCCCAGCATCGAGAGGCGCTCGAGCACATCGGCACGTGCCAGTCGACGCAGCGTCGACTCATGAACCTGGCGGGCGACGGGGCCTCGACGGGCCGGATCCATCGCGTTGCGGCCCATGACGTCGACATCTTCGGGGGTTGGTTGAAACGCCATGACCCGTACACCGCGCCGCCGCAATCGCAGGGTTTCGGCATCGAGGAGCGCCCGGGACCATCGCCGCATGATCGATCCCGCCGATCGGGACACAAGTTGGCCCGTCATGGACATCGGCGAGCTGACGATGACGAGGTCGAGTTCTTCGCCGACGAGCACATCGGCATTGGTGGGCGAGTGGACTCCGCCGTCGACGAACATTTCGCCGCCGATCCTGACCGGACTGAAGAACCCGGGAATTGCGCAGGATGCTGCCACGACGTCGGGAAGGGGAGGCAGAGGCGGGTGCTTCCCGAAGGCGAATCGTCGTCCGTCGCCCTGGCGGACCGCACACAACCACAGCGGCGCTTCCGGCCAGTCGTGAGGGAACAACCCGGCGATGGTGTCGGAGATCATCGACGTGCTCACCTGTCCTTCGGGGATCAAGCTGGAGAGCACGGCCCACGGTGGCGCGGAGAACGGCCGCGTCGCAAACCGAGTGAGGACCGCCGCGACATCTGCCGGCCCTCGGCCACGCATGGCCGGCCGCAGCGGTGGTGGTCGTCGCGGAGGGCCAACGTTGAGCATCAAGCGCGCCCCTTCTGGTGACAGAGGGCGTCCTTCGGCGCGGGCGAGGAGATCCGCGGCGGCGAGTCCGCCGCGCAACGACGTCGCCGCGATCGATCCGGCCGATGTGCCGACCATGATCGTCGCGTTCCGCGGATCCCAGCCGAGCCCAGCGTGCAGCGCGCTGAGCACACCCGCATGAAACGCCCCGCCGGTGACCCCGCCTGCGCCCAGAACCAGTCCAATTCGGGGCAATCCCTGTGTCACGCCTGCCAGCCTCTCACGCAAGCGGTGCAGCGCTCGTCAGCGCCAAGCGTCCACTTCAGGTCGTGGCGACGTCACGCCGGGCGAA
>JANOCR010000277.1:0-12459 GCA_031412355.1 Ilumatobacteraceae bacterium
TCGACGGCAGCCAACTCTGCTTCCTGCTCCGCCTTCTGCTCGTCGTTCAGCGGGATGAACAGTGCTTCGACGGTGATGTCATCCTGGTTCGAGCTGTAGAACTCGGCGAACGCCTTCACCTCGGGACGAGACAGTGATTCCGCCTTGAAGTAGATGAACAGCGGGCGGCCGAGCGGGACGTACGACCCGTCGATCACTGTGTCGGCGCTGGGGGCAACGCAGCCGGCGCCTCCATCGATCTCGAGCGCCTTGATCCGGCCTTCGTTCTCGAGCACGTACGAGAGTCCGAGGAAACCGACCGAACCCGGGTCGCCCTCGACGCCGGTGACCGTCACGTTGTCATCCTCGCTGGGGTTGTAGTCGGTGCGAATGGCTCCGACCTCGCCGTTGATCTCGTCGGTGAAGTAGTCGAACGTGCCCGAGTCGGAACCGGCTCCGAAGAGCGTGAGCGACTGGTCGGCGAACGAAGGATCGATCTGGTTCCAGTTGTTGACGGTGCCTTCGGAGTCCGGCCCCCACATGGTTGCGAGTTGCTCGACTGTGAGGCAGGTGGTGATCTCGTTCTCAGGATGGACGATCACCGAGAGGGCGTCGTTGGCGACGATGAACTCGACCGGCTCGATGCCTGCCGCTTCACATGCAGCCGTTTCTTCTTCCTTGATCGGACGTGATGCCATCGAGATGTCGGTCTCGCCGGCACAGAACTTCTCGAAGCCCCCACCGGTACCAGAGGTGCCTACGGTGACCTGAACGCCCGAGTTCGCAATCTGGAAGTCCTCCGCTGCGAGAGTCATCAGCGGCGTGACGGTGCTGGACCCATCGATCGCGATGGTGCCCGACAGATCTCCGGCGGGAGCATCGGTGCTCTCGGCCGCGGGCGGGTCGGTTGCGGTCGTCTCGTCGTCGTCGCCGCACGCTGTGGCCAGCAGAGCGAGACTGAAGACGCTGGCCAGGGCCACACGCCTCTTGGAAATGTTCACGATGTACGTCTCCTTGTGGGTTGATGTCTTGCGCACGATCACCGTAGAAAGTGATTCTGAACTCGACGGGAGGGAGAGTTGAACGGACAGTGAACAGCGGGTGAACGGTTGCTGATCTCGCTGGCGAGAGATCTCGATGAGCGCGCCACCGGCCGCCTCGGCTGAGGCGGCCGGCGGCCTTCGTCGTTACTTGTTGCGTTACGGCGCCGTCAGCGCGGGCAGGGCTAGCGCCGAGACTGGCGGTGTCAGCTTGCTTCCGTCGGGAACGGGGAACGGGAAGCCGAGCACGGCCAGACGGCCCTTGACCTGATTCTGCGCCTGGCAATTCTCCACGCAGTCGGACGGAGGATTGGCGACCTCGACCGCGTCCTCACCTGTCACGAAACCCATCCGGCCACCACTGGCGACATCCCACACCGAGACACTGCCGCAATGTCGGACGCTCGGAGAGACCGGGGTCGCGGTGTTGCAGTCGGCCTGCGTGATGCGAGTCGCAACCTGTGCGCTGTCACGCAGGACCAACTTCCCGGAGAAGCTGTTGGCGATGTTCGTTCGCGTGGTGACCTGGACACAGAACCGACTGGGCGGGCCCGTGGTGACACTGGTGCAATCGTCGCCCAGGAACTGACCGACGCGAGCTCGGAAGTTGGGATTGTCGAAGTAGAACGGCGTGAGGTTTCCGTTGTTCTGGACCAACGTGTGGGTGATTCGGGTGCGGGTACCGTCGCCGCGCTCGACTTCCATCTGGAAGATGCCGCCGGCGGCACAGTCCTTGGACTGGATCTTCATGGTCAACCCACCGGTTCCGTCGCGGGAGATCACCAGATCGCCCTCCTCGAGCTGCACCGTGATGGCGCTCGTCAACGTCAGACCTCTGTGATCAGGCTGCTTGCTGGCCCAGATCGGCGTGCGTACGCCACCGGTCATGTCGTCGGCGTTCGGCGCGCCGGTGAAGGCGTAGTCGAACACAGCAAAGTCGGCGAGCCCGACATCGAACTCGTTGTAACGGCCTTTGACCGCAAATCGGCCGGTGCCGAAACTTGCGGCAGGAATCGTGGCATCGACCTCGCCTGCCGCCACCACTGCGTTGGTCGACTTGTTGACAAGCGTGTAGCCACCACCTTCGCAACCGTCGGATCGCGCGGCCTGAACAGGTCCGGCGAACGGCGATGTCATCAGGGGTGTCAGTGCCACCGCGGCGAATGCGGTGAGGAGACACGAACGGGTGAAGCGAGTTGATCGTATTTTCATGGGTTTCCCTCTCGTTGGATGAGTTCCGCCGCGAGGGCAGCATTGCCCTTTCGCTCGGTGCATGAAACTGCGCTTTAGTGCTAGTACCCGATCGCTTGCGGAGATTCGTTGCGGCACTTATGGTCGACTCCGTGACAGGGACTCTCGACGCACACGGCAATCCCATGACTGGGCCCAGCGACACCGTCGGGTTGTACGACCAAGCCCTCGATCGGCTGGTGCGATTCCATCCTGATGTCGTCGAGCTGGCCGGCGAGCTCACCTCGACTGCCGCTCCGGCCCCGATGGCCTCGGCGTTGATGGCCTACCTGAACCTGATGAGCACCGACGCCGACGACCTTGCAGCCGTACGATCGGCTTGGGAGGTCTTGTCGGGGGCCGAGTCCAACGATCGCGAACAAGCGCACTGCGCGGCGATCGGCGCGTGGCTCACCGGTAACTGGCACGAGGCGTCGTCTCGCCTCGACGACCTGTTGAACATCTGGCCGACAGATCTGCTGGCGCTGATGATCGGGCATCAACTCGACTTCTTTCTCGGCGACGCCCAGAACCTTCGGGACCGAGCGGTCAGGTCGTTGCGCGAGTTCGACCCGGACCACCCTCACACCGAGTTCGTACGCGGGATGGCCGCGTTCGGATTCGAAGAAGCAGGCCATTACAGCCAGGCCCTCGACGCCGGCCTTGCCGCTGTGGACCAGAACCCCGACGACGTGTGGGGCATCCATGCCGTCGTGCACACCTACGAGATGCAGGGCCGCATCGACGACGGCATCCGGTTCCTGTCCTCCGACAGCACCCAGTGGGAACGTGGAAACTTGTTCGCGGTGCACAACTGGTGGCACCTTGCCCTCTACCAACTCGAGGCGGGTCGACCAGAAGCATCGCTTGCGATCTACGACGCCGAGATTCACCACGCGGGTTCGGCCGGCGTTCCGATCGAGATGCTCGACGCGAGCGCTCTGCTGTGGCGACTGATGCTGGATGGCGTCGACACCGCCGACAGGTTCGCCGCGTTGGCGACGGCCTGGGCCCCGAAGGTCGCCGGCGATCCGTGGTACGCGTTCAACGATCTGCACGCCACCATCGCCTTCGCCGGCGCTGGCAGGCTCGACGACATCCGCTCGGTCATCGAGGCACAGCAGAGTTGGCTCGAGACCGCAAGCGGCAGCAACGCCAGGATGAGCCGTGAAGTAGGCCTGCCCGCGATCCGCTCCGTGCTGGCCTTCATCGAGGATCGGCACGACGACGTGATCGACGAACTGATGCCGATCCGGCGCATCTTCAACCACTTCGGGGGCTCACACGCACAGCGCGACGCTCTGCAGCGCACGCTGCTCGAGTCTGCACTCAGGGCACGACGGTTCGAACTGGCCCGGGCCCTCACCTCGGAGCGTCTAGGCATTCGCGAATCGAGCGTGTACAGCTGGAACCAGCGTGCCCGCGCCCTGCGCGGCCTGGGCAACGAATCGGCCGCAGACGCGGCCGAACAGCGCGCGGCCGAATACCGCGCGCTGCATGTCGGCGCGTAGCGTCAGTTTGCGGTGGTGTCGACGACGGCGGGCCCGCTGTCGAGAGATGTCGCGCCACCATTGACAGAAACGTCGATGCGGCGCGGCTTGGCCTTCTCTGCAACCGGAATGGTCACCGTCAGCACACCGTGCTCGTAGCTGGCATGCATGCGATCGGCATCGAGGCCGTCGCCCAGCAGGAGTTGACGCTGGAAGGTGCCGTGCACGCGCTCGGACGCCAGCAGTTGATCGCCTTCGACCGGTCGCCACGAGCGCTCAGCCGAGACCGAGAGGATCTGGCGTTCGTATTCGAGCGCGATCGAACTCGGGTCGACCCCGGGAAGATCGAAGTGAACGACGACTGTGTCGCCGCTGCGGTAGGCATCCATGGGGAAGCTGGGACGCCTGCGCTGATTGAACGCCTGGTCGAACATTCGGTCGATGTCACTCAACGGGTCGAATCGTAGGAGGGTGGACATGGTGCTTCCTTTCTCTGTGAATGCTTCCTGAGGATGGTGCCTGAGGATGGTTACGGTTGGTTGGGTTGCCCATCGTCGAGGTGGCGATGGGTGGTACGCACGTCGCGATGGCCCATGCGATCCCGGGTGTCGAGGGGGTGGACCCCCTGACGCTGGGCCGCCGCGGCGTGAGATCGGCGCAGCACGTTTGCCGAGACATTGCCGTTCAGGCCGGCGAGCGCTGCAGCTTGCTTGATGAGGTAGTCGGCACCGAACCGAGTGATCCGTTGACCCGCGCCGGCAGGCTGCGCCGCCACAAGCAGCGGACCCACCGTCCCGGCCGTGCGCTGCAACACGCCCAGCGCCGCGCACGTATCGACATGCAACTCGATCGATTGCGGGCGACCGTGTCGAAGCAACTCGGCATTCCTGGACCCACGCGACCCGACGATCTGCTCGTGGTCGAGTGCCAGGATCTCGCCGAGGCCGAAGCCTTCGAGCACCAGCAGGCGAACGAGCAGTGCGGTACGCGGATCGCTGGTTACTGCCAACAGTCGGGCGATCTGTTCGTCGGTCAATGTCTCGGTCGGCACGAACGCAGAATACCTCCGGAGAGTTTCAAGAGTCAACATTTTCACGCCAAATTGTTGTGCGATTTCCGTGTGTTCGATCCTTCGACCACCCACGCTGGCGCGAGCGACTTACTGTTCGACAGATGAGCAACAACACACCAGCGGACCCAAAAGAACCAGAACACCGGCTGACGTGTGCAGCGTGCAGAGTGATCGACAAGGCAGATGGCGTCGAAGACGGCCAGCTGTGGAACCCGGATCACTATGCGACGCCTTCGCGCAACGACCTGTTCGGGCTCATGCGTCGTATGCAGAATCAGACTGCCGACAGCATCACGACGATCGCCGGATCGATGCGCTTCGTGTACATCCACATCATCTGGTTCGGTGTGTGGATCGCGGTCAACGTCGGCCTCGCCGGTCTGAACCACGAGTTCGACAAGTTCCCATTCGGGCTGCTGACCATGATCGTGTCGCTGGAGGCGATCTTCCTGTCGACATTCGTGATGATCAGCCAGAATCGACAAGCGGCGAGATCCGATCTACGCAGCGAGCTCGACTTCGAGAACAACATTCGTGGCGAGATCTGGTCGATTCACATCGGCGAGGCCCTCGGACTCGACGTCGACCACGTCGAAGACATCGTGCGTCAGGCGATCGACGGCGCGCAGGCCGCGATGCAACAGCCGGCACGATGAGCCATTCGGCCTATGGCCAAACGTGATGTCGGCAGCTATCATCCGCCGAACGGCGTTGCCCTGGACCTTGGCGACCCGCGTCCAACACATGGAGCGGAGCGAGGAACTGATGCAATTCACCGGCACGGGAAATGACGACACTCTCGCACGGGCCGTCGAAGCAACGTCGAGGCTCAAGAACGAGATCGACGAGTTGTGGTTCGACTCGATGATGTCGGACGACACCCCGGTATCGGAGCGCCTCTGCGCCGTCAGTCACGCCATCCGCAACGTCTTCCACCTGCTCGGCCACGGTCAAGCCATCGGCTGACAGGTTCGCCTGACTCAGCTCGGCAAGCTGGCCACGGTGAACCCACGATCGCTGTACTTCTCCTGCAGGGCTTCGAGGCCGGTGTACTGCGGGGTCAAGCCGCATTTCGAGGCCACGTTGACGGCGAGGATTGCCTTTCCTTCGAAGGCCGCCAGCGAGGTGTCGTCGCCGCGGAGGGTGCGGATTGGCTCTGTAAGGATCGACATGTGCCAAGTGTTGCCGAACGACCGCTGAGATCGCCAAGCGCGATCGTCGTGGGCGGCGGTCCGGCGGGTCTGATGGCCGCCGAGGTGTTGGCCGGCGCAGGCATCTCTGTCACCGTCTTCGAACACATGCCATCGGTCGGCCGGAAGCTCTTGTTGGCGGGACGTAGTGGCCTGAACCTCACCCACAACGAGTCGACCGACGATCTGCTGGCCCGATACGGCCGCGCTGCCGAACGCTTGGCCCCAGCGATTCGAGCCTTCGGCCCGCAGGACCTGCGGGCGTGGTGCGAGTCGCTGGGTGAACACACCTTCGTGGGCTCCAGCGGGCTGGTGTTCCCTGCGTCGTTCCGGGCCACTCCTCTGCTTCGTGCATGGCTCGGCCGGCTGGCGAATCTCGGCGTGACGATAGAGACCCGGCATCGCTGGCTCGGTTGGAGCACTAGCGGCCCTGGCGAGATCGACCCGCAACGGTCGACTTTCGCACGACCTGACGGCAGCACGGTCGAGGTCGCCAGTGATGTCACGGTGCTGGCACTCGGCGGGGCGAGTTGGCCACGAGTGGGCTCCGACGGCGGATGGGTCGAACCATTCCGGCGGGCAGGTGTCGCGGTGGACGACTTGCGCCCGGCGAACTGCGGAGTGCTGGTCGACTGGACGCAGCAGTTCGCAGACCGGTTCGCCGGTGTGCCATTGAAGAACGTGGCCGTCGAGGTCGACGGAGCACGAGTGAGAGGCGACGCGATGATCACCAGCGACGGCCTCGAGAGCGGCCCGATCTATGCGCATTCACCGGAGATTCGCCAAGCCATCGACCGTGCCGGTACGTGCACTGTGCTCGTCGATCTGCACCCGGATCTCTCTGCCGAACAGATCACCCAGCGACTCGCGCGGCGCCGGCCGAAGGACTCGATGGCGTCTTCGCTTCGTCGCACCCTCGGGTTGTCACCCGTGGCGGTGTCGTTACTGCGTGAATCAACGGGGAATCGGATACCGGCGGATCCGGCCGAACTGGGCCCGCTCGTGAAAGCCGTTCCGCTGGTCGTGCGTGCAACGATGCCGATCGACCGTGCAATCTCAACCGCGGGTGGGGTGCGCCTGACCGAGGTCGACGATGGATTCATGCTCCGTCGACTGCCGGGCACGTTCGTTGCCGGCGAGATGCTCGACTGGGAGGCGCCGACGGGCGGCTACCTCCTGCAAGCGTCGTTCAGCACCGGCGTCGCCGCCGCCCGCGCCGCGTGCGCCTGGCCGCCCAGGGCTGGGCGGCAAGCGGGCTAGCCGCTGTTGCGGAGGCCGGTGGCGACGCCGTTGATCGCCAGGTGAATGCCGCGCTGGATGAGTTCGGTCTGATCACCGCCGCGCCACTGCCGCAACAACGCGACCTGTAGATGGTTCAGCGGGGCGATGTAAGGGATGCGGTAACGAACGCCGCGGGCCAACGCTGGATTGTCGTACAGCAGATCGTCGTGACCGGACACGACCTGGGCAGTCCACACCGCCCTAGCGTGTTCGGCGGCGACGATGTCGAAGAGTTCGCCGGCGCGTTCGACACCGGCGGCCAGCGTCTGGTAGCTGGCAGCGATCGTCAGGTCGGTCTTCGCCAGCACCTGGGCCATGTTCGACACCACGGTCTGGAACCACGGCCACCGCTCGTGCATCTCGCGCAGTTCGGCAAGCCTGGCGTGATCATCCGCAACCCATTCGGCCACGGCGGTCCCGACACCGAACCAGCCGGGCAGCATCAGGCGGCACTGACTCCAGCTGAACACCCATGGGATGGCGCGCAGATCCTCGATCCTGCCGGAGTTGGTCCGCGACGCCGGACGCGATCCGATGTTCATCGTCGACAGTTCGACCACCGGTGTGATCGCCCGGAACCAGTCGACGAACCCGGGCGTGTCGTAGACCAGCCGCCTGTATGCCGCCTGTGACGCGAACGCCAGCTCGTCCGCAATTCGAACGAACCGCGGGTCGACGTGATCGGTCTGCCATCGTCGCAGCACCGTGGACTCAACGGCTGCGGCGACCAACGCTTCGAGGTTCTGGCGAGCGCGTTCGGGATCCGCGAACTTCGCAGAGATCATTTCGCCCTGTTCGGTCATGCGCAGACCCACCTGAACGCTGCCCGCCGGTTGGGCGATGATCGCGTGGTAGCTCGACCCGCCTCCCCGGCCGACGGTGCCACCGCGTCCGTGAAACAGTCGCAAGCGCACATCGTGACGCTGGGCTGCCTCGACGAGGCGCTCCTGGCATCGGTACAACGCCCAGTTAGAGGCCAGATACCCGCCGTCCTTGTTGCTGTCGGAATAGCCCAACATCACTTCTTGCAAGCGATTGCGGTGTTCGAGCCAGGCACCGTATCGAGGATGCGACCACAGTGCATCGACCACCTCCGAGGCCTGCTGCAGGTCGACGATGGTCTCGAACAGCGGGACGATCCCGATCGCAAGTTCACTGGGCGCAACCGATGTCGCCGTCGACCGCAACAGGCCGACCTCGCGGAACAGCACAGCGACTTCCAACACATCCGACACCGACTCGCATTTGGAGATGATGTAGTTCTCGATCGCGTTGGGGCCGAAAGTACGCAGGGCGCTGACCGCCTGCCGCAAGATGGCCAGCTCGCTGTCGGTCACGTCGCTGACTTCCGAATCGACGCCCAGCAATGGCCGTGCAGTGAGCAGCTCGCTCGACAACACCTCGACTCGCGCCGCCTCGTCGAGTGCCAGGTAGTGGTCGCAAACCCCGGCGAGCCGCAACAACTCGTCGACCACCTGCTCGTGAACTGCAGAGTTCTGCCGAAGGTCGACAGTCGCCAAGTGGAAGCCGAACGTTTCGACCGCCCCGCGAAGCGCCGTCAGCCGGCCACTGGCCACGGCGTGGGCACCGTGCTGGTTCAACGCGTCATCGATGACGTCGAGATCGTTCAGCAACTCCGACGGCGAGGCGTACGGCGGGCGGTGCCCGATGGGCGGATTGCCGGGCACCCGTCCAATCAGGTCCAGCGCTGTTGCGGCGAGTCGAGCGTGCATGCCCCGGAGTGCCTGACGATATGGCTCGTCGAGTCGGTATGGCGACGAGTCGGCGGCGACTTCGGTCAACCGCATCAGATCAGGCCCGACGGCCACCAGGCGCGACGACATCGACAACTCCTCGGCGAGCCGCCACAGCTCGTGCAAGTGGTGACCCAGCGCCAGCGCGGACTGCTGTTGGAACGTGTCGGCCAACACCTCGGCGGTGACGAATGGATTTCCGTCGCGGTCTCCGCCGATCCAAGAGCCGATCCTCAGCATCGGACGCTGTCGGTCCGGTCGCTGTCCGAACGCAGCGTTGACCGCGGCGTTGAGGATCGGGCCTTGCGACAGGAGTGACAGCTCGAAGTACCGCATCGCGTCGTTCACCTCGTCGCGCAGGCGCAGCTTCGTGAGGCGCAGCATCGCCGTCTGCCACAGGGTGACGATCTGCCTCCACAGTTCGTCGCGCCATTCCGCCTCCTCGACGTGGTTCATCTCCACGCGATCGCGCTGCTCCATCAGTGCGGCCACCGCTGTCTGGATCGACTGAATGGTCCGCCGCCGAATCTCGGTGGGGTGGGCGGTCAGCACCGGAACGACGTCGCTGGCGGCGACGGCCCGGCGCACTTCGTCGGCGTCGAGTCCCGCGTCATTGACCAGTTGAATCGTTCGCAGCAGCGTGCCTGCGGGCGGCGGGGCCCCACTCTGCACCAACGCCCGGCGGCGCCGCGCATGATCGGTGTCTTCGGCAATGTTGGCCAACATCGCGAAGTAGCTGAACGCCCGGATCACGTGCAGAGAATCCGAGATCGGCAGTGGGTCGAGCAGTTCGATCAGCCTGGCAGGGTCCGGATCGAAGACAGCGGCACGGCGGATGGCCTCGACCAAGTCGAGCGTCGCTCCGCCGGCCTGGTCGGCGATGACATCGCCGAGCGTCCGCCCCAACAGGCGGATGTCGTCGTTGAGCGACTCGGACGGGCGCATCGGTCAAGGATAGGAGCAACGCGCCAACTGCCCAGCTCAATTCGTATGCGCTACCGTCGAGCCCACCATGACGCTGGGGTCCATCCGCCATCACATCCGCATCCAAAGACCGGCAGCGACGGTGTGGGAACTGGCGGGCGATGCTGGGCGGCTTCACGAGTGGTTTCCCGGGATCACATCGTGTGAGGTGAACGGAACAGACCGGATGATCGTGCTCGACTCGGGTCTGCCGATGCCCGAGAAGATCCTGGTCCACGACGACGTGCAGCGCCGGTTCCAGTACATGCTCACGATGCCGATGTTCGAATACCACCGGGGAGGCATCGACGTCATCGATCTCGGCGACGACACATGCCTGGTCGTGTACTCGACCGACGCAGATCCGCGGGCGATGGCGTTGACCATCGGTGGCGCGACGGCCGGGGCCCTCGAAGAACTACGGCGCCTGATGGAAGGCGACCAGCAGGACGGCGCGAGCTGATGAGCCGCAAGATCCTCTTCGTCACTTCCGACCAGCAGCGCTACGACACGTTGGGCTGCAACGGCGGCACGCTGGCCCGCACTCCGGTGATCGACGACCTGGCCGCCCACGGCTATCGCTACGAGCGCGCCCATCCGCAGTCGGTTGTATGCATGCCGTCGCGCTCGACGATCATCACCGGGCAGCATCCGAGCACCCATGGCGTCTGGATGAACGGCGTTGCCCTGCCCGTCGATGCACCTTCGGTCGCCTCGGTCTTGCACGACATCGGCTACCGCACGGCGTTGATCGGCAAGCCGCACTTCGAACCGTTCCTCGACCCGTTCGCACGCTTCATCGAGAACCGCTTCGCCCGCGAGGCGCTGGTCGGTGTGCACCGCGGCTTCGAGCATTTCGAGACGGCGACGCACGGTGCCCTCGGCCCACTGCACTACGCACGGTGGCTCGCAGCCAACCATCCCGAAGTGGTGGGAATGTTCTTCCCCGTGCTTGACGCGGCATTGGAGGTCAGTTCCGCCGGCGGCGGTGAGACGGGGGCGCCACAGGTGCACGACAATGCGGTGCCACGCGAGTGGTACCACACCGACTGGGTCGCCGATCGCACGATCGCGTGGCTCGACTCGCTCGATGCCGACGACGATTGGTTCTGCTGGATGAGCTTCCCCGATCCGCATCATCCGTGGGACCCACCGGTTTCAGAACTCGGTCGCGTCGATTGGCGCGACGTGCCATTGCCCGCCGGCTACATCGCGGATGTCTCTCGGCGCGAGGCAGTGCTCGATGCCAAGCCCCGTCATTGGCGAGCTTGGTACGACGGCCGTCTGGTGTCGAACTACGAGGCGCCGGCAGACTGGGTGCCGGCGACATTGACCAGCGACCAGGTTCGTGAAGTGAATGCTCGCAACGCGGTCGAATGTGAGTTGATCGACGAAGCGTTGGGACGGGTGATGGCGGCCATCGCTGGTCGAGGTTGGGGAGATGACGTCGACGTCATCTTCACCACCGATCACGGGGAACTGCAGGGCGATTTCGGTCTGTTGTTCAAGGGTCCGTACCACGTCGACGCGCTGATGCGAATCCCGTTGATCTGGAGGCCGGCACCTTCCTCGCAAACGACGGCACCTGACACGACGGTTTCCCGCCCCGTCGGCTTGGTCGACCTGGCACCGACGTTCTGCCACATCGCCGGCATCTCGTCACCGGAGTGGATGGAGGGCTCGGTGCTGCCTGTCGACGACGCCGACGCTGACGCGCGCGGGTTCGAGCGTGTGCTGACGGAATGGGACAGCGTGTTCTTCGGGATCGATGTTCACCTGCGCACCATCACGCGTTCCGGATGGGTGTGCAGCGCGTACCAGCCCGGTTACAGCCACGACGGCACCGAGGGCGAGCTGTACGACCTCACCGGCGATCCTCTGCAGCAGACCAACCGTTGGGACGACCCGTCGTTGACCGGATTGCGCAGCGACCTGCTCGCCGACCTGTGGGACCACCAGCCTCCAAGGCACACACCGGTACGACGGGTCGAAGCGCCAGTGTGACCGGGGTCGGCAGCACCTTCCATCGAGAGGACACGCCATGAGCACCGAGTACCCGTCACCAAGCGAACTGTTCAGCCTGCACGACGACGTCGCTGTGATCACCGGAGGTGGCCGCGGATCGGTGAGGGGATCGCTCGCACCCTGGCCGCTGCCGGCGCCAAGGTCGTTGTCGTGGCGCGACGCGGCGACGAGATCGAGGCCGTGGCGGCGCAGATCCGCGCCGACGGCGGCGAAGCATTGGCCGTGACGACCGACGTGACCGACGATGCAGCAGTCGAGTGCTCACCCGCAGCCAGCTGGATCACCGGCGAGACGCTGCGCGTCGGTGGCGGCGCCAAACCCCGTTAGATGATTGGCTCCAGTTCGTCGGCAGCTACGACGCCGTGGATCTATGTCAGCTAACTCAACGGCAGTCGGACTGTGCGCTGACATAGACGAGAAAGCGTGACTGCGAAG
>JANOCR010000278.1:0-7560 GCA_031412355.1 Ilumatobacteraceae bacterium
CATCTGATCTGTGACGCCAACAGGTGCCGCGGGAGCGATGATCCCAGCTCTAGCACCCGTGCCGGGATCGGATCGACACGCCCGCTTGGCAGAACTCCCGGGCCAGAGTCCTGCCGTGCACATCGAACTCCTGCGCCACGATGGCGAGCGAAGCGCCCTGCCCGTATCGTGTCGCCGCCACGGCGACCGAGTCGTCGGTCATCTTGCGGGCCACGCGCCGCCGTTCGATGCTCGCTCGATCGAGGTGGATGATGAGATAGCCGGCGTCGGACAGGGTGTGAAAGCCGTCCCCCATTTCCTCCTGCGTCCCGGTGCGGCGGGATGTTTCAGCCGGCGCCGCTGTTGCCTGGCTCGCTAGCGGAGGGCGCCGTCGCTCACTCCGCCCCTGTTCAACGATGGTGGTGACGGCTTCGGGAAGGTTTGAAAGCCGTCCCATAAGGTCCACTAGTTGTTGTCGATTGTCGGCGGCCATGAGATCCTGCCCACTGGTGGTCAACAGTTCTGCCCACTGGCGGCCAATAGATCTGCCCACGTTTGAAGTCTTACGAGGAGATCATGGAAATCTTGGAAGCGTTCGCGTTGACGAACGGTTATCGGGCGGCCGGCGAACTCGCCGGTTGTTCTCATCACGCGGTCGAGCATTGGGTGACGATGCGCGACCTGGGTTGTTGCCTGACGGCATGACACCGCCAGAGCGGGTCAAGTTGATCGATGGGTTGATGCCCAAGATCGAGGAATGGGTGGAACGATCGAACGGCAAGATCCGTGGCGATGTCGTCTTCGAACTGGTAGCCAAGAACACGCGAGAGGGGTGACCATCTCCTCCGTTGTAAAGACAATCTTGCGGAGTTCGACAATGGACGCCATGAGCGGCACGAACTCGTCCGGGTGCTCGACCCCGCGACTGTCGATGAGCGCTCTGATCCGCCGGCCGCTGTCTGGTGTCAACGACGGCAATTCGTTGCCGGTGCTCAGCCGAGTTCGTTGCGCCACGAATGCCGAGGAGCAAATCCGACGAGGCGCTTGGCCTTGTCGTTGGCGTAGAACGTGTCATAGCGACCCACGTCGCGTCGACGCGGGACGCCAGCGTAGAAGCGGTCGTACACCTCATCGCTGGGAATCCCTACTGACGTGTCGTCGTTCGAGACGTTGAAGATCTCGTAGCCGAGGCCGTCGGTGTGGAGGCAGCAGTCGACCATGTGGCCGAGGTCGCGGGCATCGATGTAGGCGAAGATGTTGCGACGCCGCAGACCGGGATCGGCGACGAACGCGGGGAATTTGGTCTCGTACTCGTGAGGCTCGATCACGTTGTTGATGCGCAACCCGTAAATGTCGATACCGCTACGTGCCTGAAACGAGCGTGCTGTCGCCTCGTTGACAACCTTCGACATTGCGTAACTGTCGTGGGGAACCGTCGGGTGCTCCTCGTCGATCGGCACGTACTCGGGCCTGACCTCGCCCTCGGCGAAACAGATCCCGTAGGTGGTCTCGGAGCTCGCAAAGATCACCTTGCCAATCCCCAACTTCACTGCGGCGTCGATGACGTTGTACGTGCTGAGTGCGTTGACACGGAACGTCTCATTGTCGGGGCGGACGAGGATTGCCGGGATCGCCGCGAAATGCACGACGGCGTCGTACATGGGAACACCGGTACCAGGCTCCAACTCGTCAAAGCCGGCATACGCCGACAGAGCGTTGAAGACCTGCCCGGCATCGGTCAAATCGACGCGCAGATCCGCGACCCCCGGATCGCCGAGCGGCACCATGTCACCGTTGACTACCCGGTGCCCCCGTTCAACGAGATGCCGAATCGCATGCCGTCCCGCCTTTCCACTGCCACCGGTGAAGAACACTCGCATCTCCGCGATAGTACGCACCGATCGTCGGCGACGGGGTCCAGCTGTGTGCAGGGGCACGTCGGGACAGCTCAGGATCGAACCTGGGCGGCGATCTCGAGCAGAAGGCCGGTGGGTACGGCGCGGATCGATTGGTGGGTTCACGTAGCGTGCGGCCCCACCACCGCGGGGATGACGGCGTCGGGCGCCGAAGCTGGCCCGTCAGGGTCGTAGCCGTTAGCGTGACGATCGGAGTAAGGGTGCGGTTGGGGGTGGTGAACCGCGTCCTACGTCGGCAGAAGATCTTCTCGTTCGACCGGCGGAAACCTGCCGTGAGCGACGATGTAGGCAGTGATGCGCAGGGTCAACGCGATGACGACTGCTCGGACGGAGCCAGACGACTTCGTCCGGCTGTACGAGCGGGCGGTGACGGAGGTCTACTCGTACCTCGCCAGCCGGGTTGCTGATCGGGGGGCCGCGGAGGATCTCACCCAAGACGTGTTCGTGGCCGGCGCCAACCGGGCTGCGGCGGGTGACCCGGTCGATCTGCCCTGGCTGATCGGGGTTGCTCGCCACAAGCTCGTCGATCACTGGCGTGCGCAGGCCCGAGCCGACCGCAATCTCGCACTGGCTCATTCCTTCACCCGCGACCGAGTGACGGAGGAACCGATCGCGATCGAGGCTGGGCCGGCGGCCGTCGTTTTGGCCAGCCTCAATGTCACATATCGGACGGTGCTGGTGCTGCGGCACGTCGACGGGCTGTCCGTCGGCGCCGTCGCCGGCCACTTGGGCCGCTCACTCGAGGCGACGGAGCAGATCCTCAGTAGAGCTCGGGCGGCGTTCCGCGACAAGTACAAGGAGTGGCCGGATGAGTGACGACCTCGACCTGCGCGCACTGCATCAGCGGCGCGAGCCCGACCCCGAATTCTGTGCCGCGTTGCGGCGACGCATCGCGCAGATCGTGTCCGAGGATGGGTCAGCGCGCACTGATCCGGGCGGTTCGCTCGTGGATGTCCTCGAGCTGGCACCGCGACATACGTCCCGCCGGAGGCCTTGGCCCGCGCTCCTCATCGGTGCGACCGCCGCGGCGGTCGTCACCGTGATCGCCGTCGTGACCGTTCGCTCGGGCGAGTGGAAGGTCTCGAATCCCTCGGACGAGTCGACGGTCTCGAGTCCCGAGCTCGACGCGGGCGACGATCCCACGTTCACAGCGGCGATCGAGGCCTCTGGCGTGTTGACCCGTCCGTCGCCCGACGAGGTCGAGCAGGCGATGAACAGCGATCTCTACAAGCCGGACACCGGACAGTCACAGGTCTCGCTGGCCGGCAACTACGTAACGCTGCGGACCTGCCGGTCCACGTACTGGACCATGCGCAACGTCGAGCCGTCGCCCGCGTGCCCCGACGGGTTCCCCGCCGGTTGGACATACGAAACCGGCAACGTCGATGGCGTCGAGGTGCACCACGGCCTCGTGGGCCAAGCGACCTATCTCGACGTGTCCGTGCTCGACGACCGCTACTTCGTGGTGGTGGACGGGCAGGACCAAGGCGACCCGGCAACACCGCCGACCGCCTGGCTCATCGATGCTGTATCCGGCAAGATCGGGACGCTGCGCTGGCGCGACATACCCACGACGCTGGGCTCGCCCGCACAAGCCCTGCTGCTGTGCGAGGGCTGCTCACCGCCATGGGTCGTCGACGCTCGTGACGGGACGATCCAACCGTTGGCGGTACCCGACGACGCCGCAGCCGATCTCCCGGTCGCACAACCCGGCACCGGTCGCATCTGGGTGGGAACGGCGCCCGACAGCGGCCTGCTCGGGCTCGCCTACACCGACGACGGTGGCCAGACCTGGACCGACGTGGCGCTCCCTGCGCAGTTGACCGCCACCAGCGAGGAGCTCGACCAGAGCATCGACCAGGTCCTCATCGCAGCAGACGGTGATCGCGTCGCCGTCGCCCTGTTGTGGGAACGCGACACGGCACGTGACCATCTGTACGTCTCCGACGACGGCGGACGGAACTGGACCGCGGCCCCATTCGAAGAGGGGGGCAACAGTGCACACCTGTTTGTCCTTGCCGACGGACGGCTGGTGCTGGTGTGGTGGATCGACAACTCCGCCCACCAGTTGTTCGTGTCGACCGGCACGCAGTGGGCTGCACTGAAGCAACTCGATCGTCCCTTCGGCACCACTGACATTGGGTTTGGAACGTGGTTCAACGTCAACCAGGTCGGCGTCGCCCTCATCACCACGAGAACCACCTGTTCAACCTGCCCAGGAGGCGTCGCAGAGGTGGACCTCGACCTCGACGTCACGATCGACTTCAGCGTCGACCTGACCAACTGGACGACCATCTGAGGGCTCGGCGACCCCCCGCCGGGGGCCGGCGATCCCGAGCCGGCGGCGCCCGTTGCCTCGGTCGTTGCCGACACCACGGCGCTGGCGCCCGTCACGAACGGGTGAGTGGCCGTCGACTCCGAAGACCCGGCGGTGGCGACATCTACGTCGTCCGGCCGGGCGAGGACGCCCGTCGGCTCGAGGTAGTCGGATCGGACACGGCCGCCGCGCGGTCGCCGGACGGCACGCGTCTTCTGTTCGGTCGACTGACCGGCTCGCTGCATACTTCGCCGAGTGACGCCGAACTCGTGATCGTCCCCGGTCGGCCTGGACGGCGCGGCGGGCCCGGACCGTCATCGCGCTCGACGACTTCGACGTCCTCCCGGCTTCGCCGCCCACCCGTGCGGGGTCTGGGCACCCGACGGCCGGTGGGTCGCGTTCGGGGCGGCGGTGAGGTGTGGGTGGTCGACACGCACCGGTGCGATCCGCCGCCTGCCGGACCTCCGACCCAGCGATCTCGAGTGGCGCCCCGGCACCGAACCCTTGCGTGCGACGAAAAACTGATCGAGCCCAATCCGATCCGATGACATGAGAACCCCCTGAAAGTCGTGTGAACCTCGACGGGACACCGACTGTCAACCGGCGCTAGGGGACGCTGCGTGTGGTGGCTGGCCCAAGTCGACGGCGAGTGCTGGCGTTGCGCTGGCGAGTCAGAAAGGTGATCCTGCACTGGTGCGATTCGGGGGAATCTGCTGCGCCGTGCTCAGCGGGGTCGGTGCTCGGCGCCGGGGCAGGGCGTCACGTAGATCGCGGCAAACGGCTCCTCCGCGTCGGCGGGTGGTCTCCGGTTGTGTCCCGAATGCCAGCCAATCCCAGGGCTACGGCGATCTCAGGCTGTGTGGGACTTCGGGGTGGTGAGCCCGGCGATGAGGTATACGACGGCACCGATCAACACGAGGAACCACACTCCGAAAGCCACCGTGGCATCGGTCCCCCATTCGTCTCCCAGGATCGGCAGCGAGACGAGGTAGATGACGGGCAGCAGCACGCCGAGCACCTTTGCGGTCATCAATCGCTTGTGCCGCAGCCGTGTGCCGTTCACGGGATCGATCGAACGTGCCAGCGAGCTTCGTTTCGTGATAGCCAGGACGACGGCGAGCACCAGCAGCACGGCGCCCGGGTACAGGCCCGTGAAAATGCTGACGATCCCGATGCAGGCCATCGCTGTGATTGCCACAGTCAGGACGGTGGCGGTGTGTTCTTTTTTCATCAGAGCCTCGATTCGATAGCGGGGAACGGTCACGGCCAGGTCGAGAGCCACACGACTGAAGGCCCGGCGCCGGCCGAGTTCGGCGGACAGGTCGGTGATGGCTTGCTCCAAGTCGTCGCGGTAGTGCTCACGGAACTGCCGCGGGTACAGGTACAGGAGCCCCCGGTAGACGCGAGCTCTCGATGTGGAGTTCATGTCATGCCAGTCGCGGGCGCAGGTTGGAGCGGGCAACCTCGGCTAACGATGAGAGTCGGTTGGCTTCTGCCCCGCACACTGCGGCACCCAGCTTGGTGAGTCGGTAGTAGCGGCGCCGTTCGTCGTCGTCCGTGGCGGGGCGCCGATCGGACTCCTCGACAAGCGTGAGTTTGACGAGTTTCGCGAGTGTCCCGTACAGGGTCGCCGGACCCATCCGTACCGCCCCTGCAGATTCCTGTTCGACGGCTTGCATGATCGCGTACCCATGACGATCACCGGCCGTGAGAGCTACGAGCACATGGAACTGTGCCTGCGGCAGGGGCAGGAACGATTGCGTCTCGACGGCGCTGGCTCGCGGCATACCTGCACTATATATCGACAAGTGATAGATCGTCAAGTGACCGAAGTGGGTTCTCGGTCGCATCCCGCCGACGGTCACTACGAACCCACAGCACAAGCGTCGTAGATGCTCTACTCGTCTGTCGTACCTGTTGTTCGGTGGATCGACTCTGGTGTGTCCCGCAAGGAATCGCCGGACAGTACGCAGTCACTCGGACCTTAGGCCGATAGGCCGGGCGCCCGACCGCGCCAACCCCTCGAGAGTCCTAATGTGCCGGTCTGGGGCATTCCGTCGAGCACGAGCCTCGAGCACTCGCGTGACGATCAAGGGTGACGGTGGTTCTGTGGACCTTGTACCGGCGGGCGAGCGTCTCGATCAAGGCGCCGTCTCAGTACAGGTGCATCAACTGCTCGATGTCCGCTCGGGACAACCTGCGCTGCACAGGGTTTGAAAGCCGTCCCATAAGGTCCACTCGTCGTTGTCTGAATATCAACTTCCGTCGTCACCAGCGCAGGCGACGAGGCCGATCTCCGTTGCTTTGGCATTGGCGTCGGCGAACGGATCCACTTCGCCGCTCAGCACGGCTACGGGATCGTCTTTTATCTTGTCGAGGGCCGTTTGCGCATCGGCGAGCAGCAGGTCGACTTCTTCGTCGAGATCAGCGGGAGGGTTCAGCCCTTTGATTCCGTCGATCTGGCGCTGCACGTTGGGCACGACGACGTCGTTGCCAAAGGTCGCCAACTGATCCGGTGTCGGCTCTTCCCCAGAGGCGAACATCTCGGTGGCGGCATCGTCGATGGCAGTGGTTCCTGCAGCGCAGATGACGTTTCCCTGTTTGAGGAACTCCTCAGTAGTGAGTCGCTCATCGTCGGAGCCGCAAGCCGCGAAAATCGTCATTGTCGACGCCAGCGCAGCGCTTACCAGAACGCGTTTCATTATGACCCTCCCCAAAGGTTGGACACGACGCCCATCAACCATCCGAAATCGTAGCAGCTGCCATTACCTCCCGATCGGAGCCGGAGCGATCGTGGCGCCGATCTCCATTTGGGGGTGGGCCTCCAACAGGGGCTCTTGGCGCCACCATCCGGTTCGCCCCAGATGACCGACACGCGCGTCCCTGGCTTACAGGGACCGAAGAACTCGCAACCCGGGTTGCCGGCCATGGTGTACCGGTATCAATTGGAAGGACCTCATCCCACAATGCCGCCGGCCGGCGCACCGTCGGAGATCTTCCCGGTCGCCATCGCCGGCCATCACGCTTGGGCGCAGCGGCACACATCCCAACCGCCGGTCTCGGCGGTGAACCGCACCCAGTTGTGGCCGGCCGGCCGCGCGACCCACCAGCACCATCTCCTCGGGGGCGACGCTGTAGCGGATCCCGTCGCTCATGAAGTAGCCGTCGGGGCTGCACATCACGAGGTGTCGGGAGCGGCCGACGCCGAAGGTCTCGTAAGTGTTCACGCCCTGACTGGCCAGGCGCCGCGGGGCGTGCGGGGGCGCGGCGGGGGGGGGGGGGGCGGGGGCCGGCCGGGGGGGGGGTGGGCAGCCGCCGCGCGCCCCCCCCGGGGGGGGGGGGGGCGCG